>NZ_JACKZS010000537.1 GCF_014222285.1 Nostoc sp. UCD121 | reverse complement strand
TGCAAGGAGATGGCGCCCAACAGTCCCCCGGCCACGGGGCCTGCCACCATACCCACGCCGAAACAAGCGCTCATGAGCCCGAAGTGGCGAGCCCGATCTTCCCCATCGGTGATGTCGGCGATATAGGCGCCAGCAACCGCACCTGTGGCGCCGGTGATGCCGGCCACGATGCGTCCGGCGTAGAGGATCCGGGTCCCCTTTGATAGATTAAAAAGGAAAGGAGGAAAGAAATAATGGCTCGTGTACAGTTTAAACAACGTGAATCTACTGACGCAATCTTTGTTCACTGCTCGGCTACCAAGCCAAGTCAGAATGTTGGTGTCCGTGAGATTCGCCAGTGGCACAAAGAGCAGGGTTGGCTCGATGTAGGATACCACTTTATCA
>NZ_JACKZS010000625.1 GCF_014222285.1 Nostoc sp. UCD121 | reverse complement strand
CTCTTGCAGTTTTTACAGCAATTTTTGTAGCTGTTCCTAAATTCCAATTATTCAGCAGCAACCGCACTTCTCGATTAAGAGAAACCCGTAAAGTTGTTAAACGTCCCAAAAGTTCAAAGTTAAGCATGAGGTCGCCAAATCCAGAACCCCAATCCAAGCCAGCACCAATTTTACCACCTACTTTATCTTCTGCTTCAACAGCTTTTCGCAACCATCTATCATCAAACAATAAATC
>NZ_JACKZS010000084.1 GCF_014222285.1 Nostoc sp. UCD121 | reverse complement strand
GTCAGACGCTCCTGCGTCGCTCTAAGCGAAGCCATGCCGCAGGCTTTACGCTGCGCTATCGAGCGTCTTTGATTTCTGTTCGCGCAGAAAGGCAACAGAGAATAGGCAATAGGCAACAGTCAAGAAGCCTCTTTGAGCTATAGAGAATTTTTTCAATAATCAAAGATGAGTCCTATATTAGTCGAAGGAATTACGAGTAATGAATGCAAGTGCTTTGTCAACACCTAAGTTCCGTAATGGTCAAAAGGTAAAGTTTATAGGCGGAGAAGGCATCATCAAAAATTACCGGCCTCAGTCAGGTAGCTGGGTTTATTTGCTAGAGATGCCTATGGGTTCAGAGCCTGAAATGGGTCGAGTTGGTTATGAGACTATGATTTGGTTATATGAGGTAGATATCTATTCGTCCTTCAATAATTTTCGTCAGAGTAAAATGCTAAATCATGAACAAAAAATGCCGTTTATAGAATTTGCTAAGGCAAGGAGATATGACAACAATAAAAATAATTATCAGTAAATATTTTTTAATGCAAGAAAAGCCATAAAATCCAAATCAGCTACTCCTTTAGCTCTTGCTTAAGATAGTAATCATTACTTTTGATAGAGTGAAATATATGAAAGGCAAAGTTGAATTATAAATATTGTGCTTAGACAGTTAACCAGCTAGAAGCAATCTATTTATATCTATTAACAAATTAGATTGTAATGATTTCCTAGCTAGCGGTTACTATTCCGTAAACTTCTACACACTTACCAAGAGAAAAAAGATGGAAAACATTAACCAGGCAAAAATGATCGAGCGTTACATTGCTTTGGCTATTGGAATTAGTTATCTACTTTTAGGTTTAGCTGGATTTGTACCAGCTTTGGTTTCATTACCAGGAACGAGCGAATCTTTTGTTCCACTTGATGAATCTGCTGGTGCTTATTCTGCGGGTTTTGGTTATATCTTTGGTGCAATTCCCACCAACTTTTTGCATAACATTGTACGTTGTGCCGTAGGATTGCTAGGAATTACTTCTTACAACAATACTACCACTGCGCGTCTATTCAATCGTGGTTTTGCAGTTTCTTATGCATTGCTGGCGATCATCGGATTGTTGCCTTTGGGTAAGACATTTTTCGGCTTAATGCCATTGTTCGGCGCTAATGTTTTGCTTAATGCATTAGCAGCGATCGCAGCTGGTTACTATAGCGTTGTTATACCAGCCAAAGTGAGCGGTGTTAATGTATCGCAAAATCTTCAATAGTTGCTGATAGTCTGCGGTGTCCAGGTAGGGCCATTGCAAGATGGCCCTTCTGGTTTCCAGATCAGCATATCTAAGCAGATTTGCCGCATATCCATGTTTTTTGTCCAAGCATGATAGACAACATACTCAGTCTTACCATCTGGTCCAAGAACAATAGAATTATGTCCCGGCCCTATGACAAAATTAGGAACAGACTTTAACACCCGTGGCCCGGTTTCGTTTCCTGCATCAGAATAAGGCCCCATCACGTCGTCAGCAACGCCATAATCTACGCCGTAGTTCTCAGTTTCCCAGCGTCCACCACTATAAAAGCAGTAGTATTTACCTTCATGCTTACGAACGCAGGGGCCTTCTAAAGTATGCCAATCATAGATTTCATCATACATCAAACGGTTGGCTAAAAACCGTTGCCAATCAGATCGCGCACGTAAAACCACTTTCCCTTCATCAGCAAGCTTAGTCATGGTTTGGAGTTTATCTACAACTAATGCTGTGCCAGCACGCACTCCATCCGATGTATCCAGAAAGTCACGGGCGTAAAACAAATACCACTGTCCATCGTCATCCTGAAATGGGTGCGGATCGATCGCAAAAGGACAAGATTTTGGATCTACAACTGGCTCACCAACATCTTGATAAGGGCCTAATGGAGTATGGCTTGTAGCCACACGTAACTGATGATTCTTGTCTTCATGTCCCACTGAATAGTAGAGATAAAACTGGCGATCGCTGTAAGCAACTTCGGGGGCCCAAAAATTATCGCCAAGGGCGGGATCTGGCCGTTGTAGCGCGTTCCCAACATAATCCCAATTCACAAAGTCGAAAGAGCGTAACAGAGGAAAAACACACGAATTGTTATTGGAGTTAACATTTGGTGCGTCCGTTATTTCATCTACCGTTCCTTCTGCTTCTGCTGCACCAGTACCGATCGCGTAATATATGCCTTCGTGTTGCCAAACAAAAGGATCGGCAAAATAACCTTTGTAGACTGGATTAGTATAAGTTTGCATCTTAAATTATCTATGGAATAATGACAAAAATCTTTCTTCCACTAATGGTTAGTCAAGTTAAGAATGCTTGCTTTGTAGTGAGGGCTTTAACGCTTAAATCAAGGACTAAAGTCCTTACTACAAACTTATTTACCAAGCATTGTTGCCTTGAAAAACTACTAGTATTTGAAATTTACGTAAGTTTCGACTTTGTTCTTAGGTAAGCTTTCTACTAGCTGACACCGTAGCATCTGCTTTAGTTTTTCTGGGAGGCTATCATAATAGTCTTGTGGGAGAGTTAAATCTACCTTTGGTGTGTGCAACCAATGCATCGCATAGCCCATGACTACCATCGGCCTTGGGTTGTTTGTCCGATTTGGGGAACCCCGATGCAGCGCTAAAGGCGATCGCACCATCACGTCAGCTGGCTGCATATAAAAGGATTCCATCGGAATTTCACCACTAGCAACCTTTTCTAATCCTTCTTCACGCGGTAATACATGAGTACCACGCGCCATTTGGAACGGCCCGTTGTCTGCGGTTACTTCCACAAGGGGAAAGTTGACTGCTAGGGCGTAAAGTGGGGTTACTATCTCATCGCTAAATAATGGGCGAAAATCCCGATGGGTTTCCTGATAATCCGAACCCTGGAATGGGACATCAACTCCCATCTGAACCATTACGTATTCTTGGTAAAACACGCGCTCTAGGATACCCATAATCACTGGGTTGGCAAAAACTAACTCATTAGCAAATGGGTAAATCCAAGGCAAGGTCAGATAGTAGCGGGAAATTTCACGAGGAGCCAACCCACCTGGTTGATTTTGACGCTCGTGAAATAATTTTTCAAAAGCTTGTGTCCACTCGTCAATTAATTTTTGCTCAAAAACACCAGGAATCACACAAATTCCGTCTTTATTCAGTTCTTGAGCGAATCGGTCTAGGTCGGTAGCTGAATATTTCGCTATACCGCCTATACTTTGAACCATCTTTTTTATCCTCTTCAACTTATAACTAGAGTCGTATTAATATCAGACCTCTAGGAGATTTTTTAATTGCTCGTCGATGGTAGCGCACTATTTTCAAAATTAGTGGCTGATACCGATTCTCCGTAACAATTAATTAAAATTATTTATGCCTAATTACTTTGCAAACTAACTCTTTGATGCTCCAGCCATTGCAACACTATCACCTGGCTTTGAAGGCCATCTGACAGTCAGAATAGTGCAGTCGGACTCAGCAACCCACCAATGGGGAACACCTGCACACCAAAGAACGTAATCACCTTCACGAGTTAATAAAATTTCTCTATCTTCAAATTGCAGGCGAAATTCTCCATGAATGAGAATTGAAAGAGTAGCAGCTTGGTTATTTACTGCCCAATCGGTTCGACTCTCACCTGCTTTGTGAACAGCCCATTTTACTTCTAGCATTTCCGTGGAACGTGGATCGTCTTCAGGGGTGATAAAGTGACCCATGAACCATCCCCAACGATTTACACCTTCAACGCCTGCATTACCATAAACAACTTTAGGCTGCATCACTTAACTCCAAGGAAGGAACCAAAATTTGTCCGGTGTAACCTGCTTGCTTGTATTGTTCAAGAACATGGGTTGTAATACTTCTAGCTTCACCAGCCGCAACTAAAGCAACACAAGCGCCACCAAAACCAGCACCTGTAAGCCTTGCACCATATACTCCCAGAGTTTTTTGCAACAGTTCTACTAGAGTATCCAGTGCAGGTACAGATACTTCGTAATCATCTCGCAAACTGGCGTGGGATGCATTCATCAATTCACCAAAGC
Source organism: Nostoc sp. UCD121 (assembly GCF_014222285.1). Classification (GTDB taxonomy): domain Bacteria; phylum Cyanobacteriota; class Cyanobacteriia; order Cyanobacteriales; family Nostocaceae; genus Nostoc. The sequence goes on along the minus strand of NZ_JACKZS010000084.1, from coordinate 26,686 downwards.
GCTTAGATGAGACTCCCTGCAATACTTCTAAGACGCGGTTATCTTCTGTAACCACATGACGGGCACGCCGCCGTAGAGGTTCGGGTAGTTTTTCTGTTATTTTGGCATCAGTAATATCTCGTAGTGCCTTAACTCCTAGCGATCGCGCCGCCTCCTCACATTCAGCCCGGCGCTGATTATAACCACTAGTTGCCAGGGTACGAGGCACACCGCTATCAATAACCAAAATTTCCGCTTTCTCAGGTAAAGGCATCACCCGACGTTCTAAAGTCCGAGTATCTAAAAATAAGATATGTTCAGTATCAGCCAAACTAGAAGCCATCTGATCCATGATGCCGCATTGCACGCCAGCATAGTGAATTTCTGCTTGCTGGGCGAATTGGGCGATTTCAACATCATCAATGGTCAGGTTCAGAAGTTGGCGTAATGCTCGAAGTGTTGCCACTTCTAAAGCCGCGCTGCTAGACAAACCCGAACCCATAGGAACCGATGATTTAACGTACACACAAAGCGATGGTATTGTGTGTCCTGCTTTTTGTAAAACCTCAATACAACCAAAAATATAACTGGCAAATCCAGACGGGGAATGGTTTATATCTAAAATGCTCACTTGCTCGTTGAGATTTTCCGAGTAAAAGTGATGATGGCCATCGCTACTCAAACCTAGCTGTACCGTCGTAGATTGAGGAATCGCAGTTGGCAGAACGAAGCCATCGTTATAGTCAGTATGTTCGCCTAGTAAATTTACTCTTCCTGGCGCACTGGCTTGAGTTTCAGATGGTTTACCGAATATTTGTTGAAAATCCATAATTTTTAATTGTACAAAGGTACAGGGCGCAACCTTCCTTCTACCTCAACACTAGGAAAATTTGGATCAAAAGTCAGATTTTCCAACTTTCCATCTTTCAAAATCACAAAAGTATCTTCAATTTTTGCCCCTACTAAACTAGGGTTCCAAGCGACAGCAATACCTTCTGTCAAAGTATCAGTAGTAGTTGAATTTGCTACGATTTCTCGTGCTAAATATCCAGTGGTTCCTCCCTGGTGGTGTTCGCGGATGGCATTGGGAAATCCATGCTGCTCATAAGCCTGAGCTAGCGCGTGATAAACTGCATCGAGTGTGGTTCCGGGTTGGCACAAATTTAAAACTACTGCTTCTATTTCGCGGACATGGGAATGTAATTCGGCCCGTTCGTCTGAAAGCTTACCAAAACAGACAAATCGAGTCAGATTTGCATACAAACCGTAACCTCTAGCGCAAAATACCAACATCGCTTGCCGTCCAATCTGTTCTGCTGTGGCTGTAGCATGACGGTATAACGGTAAACGCCTCTCACCCGCTACTAGTGTCAGCGCTGGATGTAACCCTTGCGCCCATAGCGCCTCTGCACCCGCACCCGCTAACTGATATTCTGTCCAAGTTGGCTTGGCGGCTTTGAGTACCTCTGTCATTGCCTGACTAGCTTTTTGCCCGACTTGACGATATCGCTCTAATTCGCTTGACATCATTACCCGTTTATGTTGTTGCAGAGATGGGGGTAACGGCTTTTCTAAATTGGAAATGGGGCGATCGCTAATTACTATTTTGCCGCCAGTTGCATCACGAACAAAAGACTCACGGGCAGCACCATCAGCCCAAGGGTTGACATATACCTTAAAATTAGCAGGCAGTTCTTCATCCTTAAGACGCTGCGCTTCAATTTCATCCGTCAATACCCAAGCATCTTCAGTAGTTACTAATACTTCTGCTACACCAGTTTCAGCAGTCAGCAGCACGGTATTAGAAGCGCCAGCCGTCGCCCAGGCAAACCAGTCTGTACCACGCAAGCGCACGCCTTGCACTTCGGTTTCACGCAAGGTTTGCCTGATTAACTCTAGTTTTTTAGAGACTTCTTCATTCATAGGAAAAACACACATAAATACAGATAATTATCAAACTTATTTACGTCTGTCTGCGTCTGTCTAAGGTTGGTATTCAAAATGGTACAATTAATAGTATGTCTAATTTTCTAACCAGTTCTCTAATTGTAAGTTAGGAATATTAGTAAAATCTTTGATGTTATTAGTCACGAGAATATCATTGCGAGAACGAGCAACAGCAGCAATTAACACATCTAATTCTCCAGTTGGTTTACCAACTTTTTTAAGTTCGCTTTGAATCTTGCCAAATTCAATAGCTGCTTCTAAATCAAATGGTTTTATGGCTAATAGGTCAGTAAACTGCTGCAAACTTTCTAGGTTATTGGACACCTGTTGAGAATAGTAAACGCTTTTATAAAGTTCCGCAACTATAATTGTTGATATATAAAATTGTCTAAAGTAGCGATTAAGTTTTTTCACTAAAAATATAATTTTTGTATTCCTTTATACTTCTAAGCAACTAAACTTCATCTAGTTGCTTAGAAAGATGTATTCGCAATTACAGAGCAACTTCACATCGACTAACCCCTCTAGATAAATCGCACATCGAACCAAGGTAGTTCTCAAGAACGATGTACTCATTAGTAAATTTTTGAAATTATAAAAGTGCAGGAACTACAAAGACATCAAAAAATCCCATGAAATTCCAAGAGACTCAAAACAAAATAACAGAGAATAATGTTCCTCTGCCAGAGAACACACCTAACGAGATGAATCCCCAAGAACCTGATAAATCTGAGCAGATGACTCAGGTACAAAGGGATAGTGTAATCACCAATCAGGATTTACCCGATCCACGGGTTCGTTATGGTTTTACCCTGGTTATATTGGCTACTCTCTTATTTGTTATCGCCATTTACTACGGAATTATTAACCCCTAAGTAATTTATCTAACTTAGGTTTCATAAAAATTACGATTTCTTGGTATTACATATTACCAAGTGCTACATAAGCTTGAGCTTAGTTTTGTGTTTTATTTTGCTAAAACGATCAATTACGATGCCACATATTTAACAAAATCTAAGCTCATGTTAATAAAAATTTAGTAAATTTTGCAGCCTTGAGGCTGTATTCAAGACTACAAGTTCATTTAATAAAAATATCCTCCGATAGTTAGATGGAAATCGCAGTGATTAATTAGTTTATTACTTCTATAGAAATGAATTGCATCATACCGACCTAATGATGTAAGTCTAAGAATTAAGCCTGTTTTATACTCAATACTCATCAGCTTTTGCTATTTAGATTGACCTCCAATTCAAGGCTGAAAGGGTGCTGATTCAAATGTAAAAAGTTGCTGACTCACTAGAACTAGCAACTTGGATTAGCGTTTAAGGAGATGTAATTAAATTGCATGGCCACAAAATATCCTAAATTTAACCAGGATCTCGCACAAGACCCGACTACACGTCGGATCTGGTATGCGATCGCTACGGGAAATGATTTTGAAAGCCATGATGGTATGACCGAGGAAAATCTTTACCAAAAGATTTTCGCTACTCACTTCGGTCACGTGGCAATCATATTTCTGTGGGCATCTAGTCTATTGTTCCACGTAGCTTGGCAAGGTAATTTTGAACAGTGGATTAAAGATCCTTTGCATATTCGCCCAATCGCCCACGCAATTTGGGACCCTCATTTCGGTAAAGCAGCAGTAGAAGCTTTTACTCAAGGGGGCGCTCCCTATCCTGTTAACATTGCTTACTCTGGTGTCTACCACTGGTGGTACACCATTGGAATGCGGACAAATAATGACCTCTACCAAGGCTCAGTGTTCTTGTTGCTGTTAGCAGCGTTGTTTTTGTTTGCTGGTTGGCTTCATTTGCAACCTAAATATCGTCCCAGCTTGGCTTGGTTCAAGAGTGCTGAACCTCGTTTGAATCACCACTTGGCAGGTTTGTTTGGTGTTAGTTCTCTGGCTTGGGCTGGGCATCTTATTCACGTTGCCATTCCCGAATCTCGTGGTCAGCATGTTGGTTGGAATAATTTTCTTACTACCTTACCTCACCCAGCAGGTTTAGCACCTTTCTGGCGGGGTGACTGGGGTGTATACGCTCAGAATCCTGATACAGCAGGGCATCTGTTTGGCACATCTCAAGGCGCAGGGACGGCTATTCTGACTTTTTTGGGTGGCTTCCATCCCCAGACTGAATCGCTATGGCTGACCGATATGGCTCATCACCATTTAGCGATCGCAGTTATCTTTATTGTCGCCGGTCATCAGTACCGGACTAACTTCGGGATTGGTCACAGCATCAAAGAGATGCTCAACGCCAGAAATTTTTTTGGCATCCAAACTGAAGGTCAGTTCAACTTACCACACCAAGGGCTGTACGACACCTATAACAACTCGCTGCATTTCCAGTTATCCATACACCTGGCAGCATTAGGTACTGCATTATCATTGGTGGCGCAGCACATGTATTCGATGCCTCCTTACGCTTTCATCGGTAAGGATTATACAACGCAAGCAGCGCTGTACACCCATCACCAGTACATTGCTGGGTTCTTGATGATTGGTGCGTTCGCCCATGCTGGTATCTTCTGGGTTCGGGATTACGACCCAGAGCAAAACAAAGGTAACGTCCTGGAGCGTGTACTTCAGCACAAAGAAGCGATTATTTCTCACCTGAGTTGGGTGTCGTTATTCTTGGGTTTTCACACTCTAGGGTTATACGTTCACAACGACGTTGTAGTTGCCTTCGGAACTCCTGAAAAGCAAATTTTGATTGAGCCGGTGTTTGCTCAATTCATCCAATCTGCTCACGGGAAACTGGTGTATGGGATGGATGCTTTATTATCTAACCCAGATAGTATTGCCTACACAGCTTGGCCGAACTACGGTAACGTTTGGTTGCCAGGCTGGACAGCAGCGATCAACTCCGGCACTAACTCGCTGTTCTTGACCATTGGGCCTGGTGATTTCCTAGTTCACCATGCGATCGCTTTAGGTTTGCATACTACTACCTTAATTTGTGTCAAGGGGGCATTGGATGCTCGTGGTACCAAATTGATGCCTGATAAAAAGGACTTCGGCTTCACCTTCCCCTGCGATGGGCCTGGTCGGGGCGGTACTTGCCAAACTTCCTCTTGGGAACAGTCTTTTTATCTCGCTATCTTCTGGATGTTGAATCTCCTTGGTTGGGTAACTTTCTATTGGCACTGGAAGCATCTAGGTGTTTGGCAAGGTAACGTTGCTCAATTCAATGAGAACTCTACATACCTGATGGGTTGGTTCCGTGATTACCTCTGGGCTAACTCCGCTCAGTTGATTAACGGTTATAACCCCTACGGCACAAATAATTTGTCTGTCTGGGCTTGGATGTTCCTTTTTGGACACCTGGTTTGGGCAACTGGTTTCATGTTCTTGATTAGCTGGCGTGGGTACTGGCAAGAGTTAATTGAAACTCTAGTCTGGGCACATGAACGTACTCCCTTAGCTAACTTAGTTCGCTGGAAAGATAAGCCTGTTGCTCTGTCTATTGTCCAGGGCTGGTTAGTAGGTCTAGCTCACTTCACGGTTGGCTATATCCTTACTTATGCAGCATTCCTCATAGCCTCAACTGCCGGTAAATTCGGTTGAAATTTTTGATAGATATCCTCTGACTTTAGCTATCCCCCCCTCTATACCGTCAGGTTAAAGGGGGATTTTGTATATTGAAAGCAATTGCAAGCACTCAGATCATTATTCATTCGCTTAAAGATAACTTCCAATTTATCAAAACAGAATTCAGGAGTCAGGTGGTCGCCGAGCGCAGTCGAGGTTTAGCCCATTCTGACTTCTGAATTCTTCTTCAATTAAATATATTTGTGTTTATAAACACACAGGAACTCAGAATTAATCTCAGCCTATAGCTAGAAGTTTGGTCAAGTAATATACAGTTACTTGGTAACTATAAAGAAGAAATAATCGAACCACAAAAGGACAATCGCTACAGCAGCATTAGGTGCTTAAACAAAAGCAGCCTTACTTGATTTAGCTTTTTTTATTCAAAACCCAGTTGAAAGGAGAGTTAATGATTTCACAAAACCTACAACAACAACCAAAGCCCCCGTTTCCTGAACAACAACAAGAAGTGCCAGGACTAGAGTCACAGATGAACCCGAAGCCAGATTATGGCGAAAATTCTTATCGTGGTTCTGGAAAACTGCAAGGTAAAGCGGCTATTATCACAGGTGGCGATTCTGGCATCGGTCGAGCAGTGGCGCTTGCCTTCGCCCGCGAAGGTGCTGATGTGCTAATTGCTTATTTAAACGAAGAACCGGATGCAGAGGAAACCGTTCGCATCGTCGAAAAAGAGGGGCGTAAGTGCGTCGCTGTTGCAGGCGATATCCAGCAAGAAGTACAATGTCAAGAGATTATTGAGCGCGCGCAGAGTGAGTTCGGCAAAATCGATATTCTTGTTAACAACGCCGCTTTCCAGATGACGCGAGAAAGCCTTGATGAGATTTCGTCAGAGGAGTTCGATCGCACCTTCAAGACCAACATCTACGCGATGTTCTACCTGTGTAAAGCCGCAGTGCCGCACATGGAACCAGGTAGCACCATCATCAATACTGCTTCCATCAATGCGGCCGAACCGAAGCCGAAGCTACTGGCGTATTCGGCAACCAAGGCAGCGATCGTCAACTTCACTGGTGGGTTGGCGCAGTCACTTGCAGAAAAGGGCATCCGAGTTAATGCTGTCGCACCGGGCCCCGTGTGGACACCGTTAATCCCGGCAACTATGCCAAACGAACAGGTGACACAGTTCGGGCAACAGTACCCAATGAAGCGCCCCGCACAGCCAGCCGAACTTGCACCAATATATGTGCTGCTAGCTTCTTCCGAAGCCAGTTACATTTCAGGCGCGGTGATTCCTGTTACTGGCGGTCAGCCCGTTCTTCCATAGCGCTTTGCTGTGATGCCATATTTCTCTCAGTCTCATTGCAGATGCTTCGGCTAAACCTGCCCTGGCATTTGCGGATCTGCCGAGAACGTGCTTTCAAATCAATTTAGTGAAGCGAAACCATTACCTTTAAAAAAGTCTCACGCCTTCAAGTTCCCGGCAGACTATCTATCAGCATAAAGCTGTACTCTGACATTCTGCTTTATGCCCAATAACAAATAAATGTACAAAAATCTTGTTTGAATGAAAAGTTATGGCTATTTCCCTGAAACCTCTCCGAAACCAAGTTGTTGTTATTACAGGTGCTTCTAGTGGCATTGGTTTAGTAACCGCTAGAATGGCAGCAAAACAGGGTGCAAAGCTTGTCCTGGCAGCACGAAATGAAGATGCTCTCCGTCAACTGGTTGATGAAATTCGTGGCAAAGGTGGGCAGGCGATCTATGTCGTAGCTGATGTCGGGCAAGAAGAAGATGTGAATCGCATTGCCGAAAAAGCGATCGCTGAATTTAGCGGTTTTGATACGTGGGTTAACAATGCAGGTGTATCGATCTTTGGTCGCTGTATGGATGTTTCAATCCCCGATATGAAGCGGATGTTTGACACGAACTTTTGGGGCGTTGTCTATGGCTCCCGTGCTGCTGTGAATCACTTCAAACGGCGTAAAAGCGGCAGTAATGGGGCGTTAATCAATGTTGGCAGCTTTCTGGGCGATCGAGCGGTGGCGGTTCAGTCAACTTATTCGGCTTCCAAACATGCGCTACATGGTTGGACAGATGCCCTGCGGACAGAGTTAGAGGCTGAAGGCGCTCCTGTATCAGTAACATTGATTCATCCCGGACGGATTGACACTCCATACAACGAACATGCCCGCAGCTATATGCCAAAACAACCTGCACATCGCGGCATGATTTACCCACCAGAAGCGGTCGCTGAAGCAATCTTGTATGCGGCAGAACATCCGAAACGAGATATGTTCGTCGGTTTTCAAGCCAAAGCTCTGGCGGTGTTAGCTGGCATCTCACCACGGCTCACGGACAAGTTGATAGAGCTTTGGGCGTTTCCCTCGCAACAGTCCGATCGCCCCTCGCGCGATCGAGAAGACAATGCGCTCTATCAGGCTGGCTACGGTATGCATGAGCGGGGGACTCACCAAGGTTGGATTCGATCGGGCAGCCTCTACGTGAAGGCTGAGAAGCATCCTGTTACCACAACTATTGTTGTTGTTGGTATTAGCACCTTAATCTGGTGGTTTACATCGTTTGCGGTTTAAAGTTACTCAACTGCCAGAATTGTTCTAGACATCCCTATACCCCACAAGATTATTAGAGACATTCTTAGTACCCCGCATGAACTGGTCGAAAGGTAGACGCTAACCCAAGCGCATATTGAGCCGGGACACGCGTAGCGCTGCCTGATCTTATCCAATATTGGAAAGTCAGTAATAATTGAGTACCAGGGTGGAAGTGAGACACTTGCTTGTGGTGAGTCATGTATTATCCCAGTTGCCCTTATCAGAGTGCGAATTTTACCTACTGGGCAACCCGAAGGTGGGACAAGCTTGATTGCTTGCTATGTCCCGGATTTAGAACACGACATAGTTATGCCACTGCGATCGCTGGGTCATTCAGACGATGAGATACGCGCACTTGGTGAAGTTGGAATTTAAGCCATAACTCCTGGCTTTTTTATTTTTAATTGCTATAACTGCTAAAGGCATTAATTCACTTTCCAATTGAGTGATAATAATGCCAAATTTAATAGTAGAGCTAATGTAGCAATCGCATGATATTCAACGTTACGTTTGTATTGTGCAAAGTTGCTATTTGCCCCTTACTCATGCTTAATTTCTATTTGGAAATAATAGCTTTTTCAAGTCTGGTGCAGTACACTTTTAAAATCCGTTTGAAAGCTTATGAAATATGGCAAAAAATGGGCTATCCAAATGGCAAGTCTGTAGAATATTGACTTCAGGCTGAAAATTGAGTTGACAAATTTTAAAATTTAACTTTATTCGGTAAATTAAGCTCTGAAGATAACTGTTAGCAGCCATTACTTGATTGGTAAGGGTTTGAGCTATTTTCTACTGAAGTATCTAAGATGTAGCGCGTAGGATGCCACACACACAAGTATTTTTGGAGTGTCTCTTGCGATACTAATCATTCGCAGCCTTAATTGATGTCACCAAGGATTTATGCAAATCAGTTGCACTTGCACTGGCATACATGACTTTATCTTCAGAATTGGCGTGGTTGTAGGCAAAAATGCTATCTATCTAGCAAGATTCAATGGATGGTTCCGTTATTCCCTTATATAACCTGATTTTAGTCATTTTTCTTTTGTTTGCTAATGATTATCGACTAAATAAATGATTTGAAAGCATTTACTTAAACAATTTATATAAATAAAATTTTCCTGACAACCACTTTCTTCTGTGGCAGATTTATGATAGTTAATAGACACCTAAATTTAATGCTTTTTTTTTAGATAACCTGGCAAAGATTAGTAATGTATATGCCATAATGTCACGAGCTAGGGGTATATAAACTTATTGCTATACTTCAACACGCAAGTAGAGAAGGTATCAGTATTGACTATGAAAAAATATAATGCTACTAGCTCGAACCGATCGATGAATGATGCGGTAAAAACCCGTGCTATATACCGGAATCCAATATTTGGATCTGGATTTAATCTATAGCAGGGGTTAATTGAGTTATGGATAAGGAGAAAATCTGATGAAATTGTTAGATTTGGAGAATACTGAGGTTAAATTAGCCTCTAAAACTGATAGTAATTTTGTGGACTTAACTTCAGCACACCCGCGACCACTGTTAAAGCGATCGCACTGGCAATCTTTAAATGGGCTATGGAAATTCGCATTTGATGACGAGGGGAAATGTGTCGAGCCGAGCGATTTTAGCGAATGGTCTCATCATATAGAAGTTCCTTATGCGCCCGAATCTACCAAAAGTGGGATTAATGATCGCGGGTTTCATCCAAACTGCTGGTACGAGCGAGAATTTGAAACACCACCAGGGGACGGTAGATTAGTTTTACATTTTGGCGCTGTGGATTATCGCGCTCGTGTATGGGTAAACGATAAATACATCGCCGAGCATGAAGGCGGACACACCTCTTTCAGTCTCGATATTACCCGTGCCTTAAATGACAGTGGTACAACAAAAGTAACAGTGTGGGCGCAAGACGATCCGCACGACCTCGCCAAACCTCGTGGTAAACAAGATTGGCAGTTGAAACCCCATAGTATTTGGTATCCTCGCACAACTGGTATTTGGCAGACTGTCTGGTTAGAACGCGTAGGTGAGACTTATATCGGTAATCTCCGTTGGATTCCCGACTGCGAACGCTGGGAAATTGGGTTTGAAGTTGGGCTGGCTGGTAATTTACCTACCTCCGGTGTACAAATTAAAGTAAAACTGAGCGCTGGCGATCGCGTCTTAGCAAGCGATAGTTATGAAGTATTCAACGGGGAAATTTGCCGCCGCATTGTTCTGAGCGATCCGGGTATTGACGACTGCCGTAATGAATTACTGTGGAGTCCAGAAAAGCCGACGCTGATAGATGCCCAAATTCAGCTATGGAATAACGATTGTCTTTTAGATGAGGTGCAATCTTATACAGCAATGCGAACTGTTAGCATTCAACGGGATCGCTTTATGCTTAACGGTCGTCCCTACTATCTCCGGCTAGTTCTCGACCAAGGCTATTGGCCTGAGACATTAATGACTCCACCTAGTGACGAAGCATTGCGGCGTGATGTAGAACTCGTCAAAGCTATGGGTTTTAACGGTGTACGTAAACACCAAAAAATTGAAGACCCCCGCTTTTTATATTGGGCAGACGTTTTAGGATTGTTAGTATGGGAGGAGATGCCCAGTGCTTACCGCTTCACGCCGAAAGCCGTGGAACGGATGACCCGTGAATGGACGGAAATCATCAAGCGAGATGTCAGCCATCCTTGTATTGTGGCGTGGGTGCCGTTTAATGAATCTTGGGGTGTGCCAAATTTGACTGAGACGGCGGCTCATCGTAACTACGTATTGGCAATGTATCATCTGACTAAGACTCTCGATCCGACTCGCCCAGTAATTGGTAATGATGGTTGGGAAAGTACTGATACCGACATCCTCGCTATTCACGACTATGATCGCCACCCTGATCGATTAGCCCATCGTTACAGACCAGATATTCAAATATCGGATCTATTTGAGCGTAGCCGTCCTGGGGGGCGTATTCTCACCTTGGATAACTATCCCCATCAGGGACAACCAGTGATGTTAACCGAGTTCGGTGGGATTGCCTACGCCCCTCTTGACCAACCTAATGCCGATCAAGCTTGGGGATATGAAAACTGCTCGAATATCTCCGAATTACAAATAAAATACGCGGCTCTCTTGGAAACCGTTAATAATATTGAGCTATTTAGCGGATTCTGTTACACACAATTAACAGATACCTTTCAAGAAGCTAACGGTTTATTGTATGGCGATCGCACTCCGAAATTTCCTATTGAGGCGATCCGCGCTGCAACCCTCTCAGGACAAGGATTATGTACTCCCACAAGCTGTTAAAGCCCGACGGACGCAAACTCAAGTTATACAGTCGCTACCCAATTACTAGTCAATTAGAAGCCCCTAGCCCTAGTAATGAGCCAGTGCAAGCTAATCCCCACTTGCGCTGGCACCCCTTGCGGGGTGAATGGGTAGCTTATGCTAGTCACCGTCAAGGGCGGACATTCATGCCGCCCCCAGAATATAATCCCCTCGCACCTACCACCAACCCTGAGTTCCCAACGGAACTACCCCAAGGCAAGTATGATGTGGCAGTGTTTGATAACCGTTTTCCCTCAATGAGTCCGACAGCCAACAATCCACCTGATACCATCGTAGAAACGTTACCAGCTAATGGAGCCTGCGAGGTAGTGGTTTTTACTCAAGATGCCAGCGCTTCCTTGAGTTCCTTAGAGTTGGATCATCTAGATTTGCTATTGGAAGTTTGGGGCGATCGCACCCGCGAACTAGGACTAAATCCCCAAATTCAGTACGTGCTGCCTTTTGAAAATAAAGGTGTAGAGGTGGGTGTAACATTGCACCATCCCCACGGGCAAATTTACGCCTATCCTTTTATACCGCCGGTTCCGGCGCGGATGCTGTCAATGCAGCAGGAATATTATAAAGAACATCAACGGGGTTTACTGCAAGACTTGATTCAGAAGGAAATTGCAGACAATCAACGGATTATTTATCAAGATGAGTATGCGATCGCATTTGTCCCAGTCTGCGCTCGTTACCCCTATGAAGTATGGATGGCACCCAAAGAGCCAGTTAGCACTTTTATGGATCTCACCCCTGAACAACGTTGGGGACTCGCCAAAGCTTTAAAAACTGTCACTCTCAAGTATGACGGCTTGTGGAATCGCCCGTTTCCTTACTTGATGGCTTGGTTCCAAGCACCAACTGACGGTTTAGCGCATCCCGAAGCGCATTTACACGCCGAGTTTTTTCCACCATATCGGACAAGCGAAAGGCTAAAGTATCTGGCGGGAACCGAACTTGCAGCCGGGATGTTTGCCAATGATGCTTTACCAGAGGAGAAAGCGAAAGAACTACAAGCTGTGGTGGTAAATATTGAAGAACCAATTTCGGTGTAACAGGGTTTGAAACTGTAACTTAATTTCTGGACAAACCTACCCATTTATTGATGTTTGTCCACCTTGTGAATTACTTCATCAATAAACTGTCTTAGAGGATGTTTGAAAATTCTACGCTTGTATTCAGATCCCCCCTTAAAAAAGGGGGAATAACCTTCTCAAAGTCCTCCTTTTTAAGGAGGATTTAGGAGGATCTAAAGTTTTTTATACTTCAGTCTCCACTTTTCAAACAACCTCTTAACCATCCCTTGTAATCAGGGATGGTTTTAACTTTTTTGTAATACCGTTTCACTTTAAAAATAATCATACAAATACTTAAAGCCACAACATTGCTATGTCCTTGCGAAAAATCTATATAACTCCAGACTGGATTCTGATAGTTCTGCTATAAGCCTTCTGATAGTGTATTTCTCCAAGCAAAAAAGTTTAGGCTAGGGGTGCTTAGTTATAAAAATAAGAGGTAATAGTTATGCCTGGTGGACATGCTAGCCATAAAGGTGCTTCTAATAAACCCAACATTAATGCCAATGGAGTAATTGATGATGCTGCTGATGAATCATTAAATCCTGATGATATTCTATCTGAGGAGCAAACTAACACAGAAGTCCATAGAGTCGAAGAAGCTGTTAAATTTCCTCCTGCTACCGAACGCCCAGGTGAAAAATCAGATACTAGTACCTAAAGTAACGATAGGGCTCATATTTGATTTTTGAAATACGCCTAATAGCGTGGCAAGCTTAAAATACTGCATTAAACGTAGGTTGGGTGAAGGGGAGCGCAACCCAACATCCTGATATATGTTGGCTTTGGCAAAGCCTCCAACGCCACTTGCTACAACGTGGGAAACCCGCGCAACGCAGTGGCTCCCCAACCTACAATTTTTTTGCAACATTTTAGCAAGGAACTTTGCCTGATGCTGAAACCAACCTTCAAGAGTAGTCTAGTTCAAATTGCTTTCAACGGCGATCGCAGCAAAAGGGCTGGGCATCTTATTTTTTGGATCTCCTGAAATAAGTGTTCCGGCTTTGAAGTATTTTCAGCAATCCATCATTTCAACAAAAAGCTCAAGTCTTGTATTTGGACAAAAACGGGGTATTAGCCGATGAACGTAGAAGAACTCAGGCAACTATATGCCGCAGGAGAGCGAGACTTTAGTATCGCTGACTTGAGGGGTGCAATCTTAGAAAACATCAATCTCAGTGGTGCAATCTTACATGGGGCGATGCTAGATGAAGCCAATTTGCAACAGGCGAATCTTAGTCGGGCTGACTTAAGTGGGGCTACGCTCAATGGTGCAGATTTAAGAGGGGCTAATTTAAGTAAAGCCGATTTGAGTGATGCAATTCTTGACCATGCAATATTAGAAGGTGCAATTCTTGATGAAGCCGTTTTAAATCAGGCTAATCTCAAAGCTGCTAACTTGGAACAGGCAATTCTTAGTCACGCTGATATCCGTGAAGCTGATTTGAGTGAAGCTAATTTGGAAGCAGCAGATTTGAGCGGGGCAGATTTGGCGATCGCGGATTTACATCAGGCAAATCTATACCAAGCTGCATTAGAAAGAAGCAATCTCACCGGAGCTAATCTAGAAGACGCCAATTTAGATGGGACTATTTTAGAGGGCGGCAATAACAACCTTGCAACCTAAGTTTTGCTAAAGGCTGAGTAAATAGATTTCTCATTCCTAGACTGAGAAAGAGTCCTTACAGGTAGAGGATAACTGTACCATCTAAGACTCAGTAGAATCGCCGCTTAATTTGCTATTGATTCAATCATGTATTTAATGGTTTATGTAGCCTTACCTAATAACTTTACTATTAGACGAATAACTCATTGATTTAGACGGCGAAAGGAAATGTCTCTGGTGGTTCAGTTGTTTCCCAAGAGGGAGTGCGATCGAGCGGTTGCACTCCTGTAGTGTCATCAATATGGATTACAGCATCAAACTGGTCAGGTAGTCGAGCGTAGAAATAGTGGCTCTGACGCTCGGTTTCGGGCAGGTAAATTACACCGATCGCTCGCTCTAATCGCGGTTTTTCTAGTCCTGTAACTGCTTGATTTTCTTGTCGTAAATTTAGTAAAAACTGAGGTAAACCTGCCTCATGAAATAAAGCTTCATAACTGTCAGATAATGCTGGACTAACTTGTTTGAGTTCAGGTACATCACCCCAACGAGAAGCAGCCGTAACTGTACCCGTATAAGTTGTAAAACCCACAAGTACGGTATCATCACCATATTTATCTCGTACCAATTGCCCGACGTTGAGTTCACCCGCAATTCCCATATCGGTTGCTCGCACATAGCCCAGGTGCGAATTATGCGCCCAAACCACAATCTTTGAGCGGTCTCCTTGCTTATCTAAATGGGCGGCGAGGTGATCTAGGGTTTCTGCCATGTGGCAATCGCGTATGTTCCAAGACAACACTTGCCCATGAAACATTGAGCGGTAGTATTCCTCGGCATTCTTAACCAGTCGGGCGTTCTGTTCGGCATAAAAAAACTCGTCTTCTGCAACCTGACCATCACGCCCTGCGTACTCCGTCATCCTACGTTGCAATTCCATCAACTGATTAATAACTTCTTTCTCACAAGACTCGCTCAGGCCAAAAGTAGCTGCATACCCATAAGCTTTGGTATCTTCTTCAAAGTGTTGCAAGCAAGAATATCGGTAGCGTGCCCGTTGTGCAGCTTCTGGGTCAACTTTGTCCAGGTAAGCAAGAACCTCCGATATTGAGGTATACATACTGTAAAGGTCAAGCCCGTAAAAGCCAACTTTGTTTTTATCCTGCGGTAAAGCATCATTATACTGACGTAACCAACCGATGAAGTTCACTACATCCGTGTTGCGCCACATCCAGCTTGGAAAACCCTTGAAGCCTGCGATCGCTTCAGCAGGTGTAGGGTCGTTATTAATTCCCCGCACATATCGATTAACACGGTAGGCATCCGGCCAGTCTGCCTCCACTGCTATAGCCGCAAAGCCTTTTTCTTGAATCAGCCGCTTAGTAATTTCAGCCCGTTGTTCATAAAATTCATGAGTGCCGTGAGACGCTTCCCCAATCAGCACAAATCGGGCATTCCCAATTAAATCCATGAGTGGGTCGTAGTCTTGGGCGACCCCTGTCAGTGGATACGCTATTTCATGTAATACATCGGTTAGCTGTCTTGCTGTTGCTTCTGACATGATAATTAGTTATCAAAAGTTTGTCTTGTTGACTATGATTTTAGATACTGTAAAGGAGCGGCAGTTTTTATTTGGCGCTGCATAATTTCTACTTCTAAAAAGAGTTACCAACGAATTAAAACCATTTTATTTCCCTCAATTTACTTAATTCGATTCAATCTTAAAAACCTGGTTTATACCTACTGAAAAAGGAAGAGTCTTTATGCAATTATTTCTATCCAATGGTTTGAATTTGTGTGAACAATTAGTGCATTCTTAGATACAAAGGATTACTCTGAGCCAGGATTAAGGGTCTTGTCCATTTTTGGTGATGGGGTAAACTGCCTGAATCATCAGGGGTTTGCAATAACTTTAGCTTATTAGCCACCCTTTGAAATTGCGATCGCGGTAATTCTATAGGAATATGTGTATTCAGTTGTGAAGATGAATAACTATCCACTAAGACAGAAGTGATTGAAGGTTTTTTTGACTTAGAACTAAAATAATGTGTTGTGCTAACAACTCAGTTACCGCACGATTTCTTATGTTAATTATCTCAATGCCCGTATTCCCTTTCCTAGTCCTTTGGTATATGCGACATATCGAGATACACTACCAACAATATAGCTCTCATCGTAGAAAGAAGCACTACATTATTTTCCTAACTTTTGCAACAAACGGTTGAAATAGTTTACCAAGATGCGCTCAAGGCGATCGCAGCAACAGGTATTGATACCTTGCTAGTGGATCAACTCGAACCTATTGGCCAAACATTAGCGGAATACTAAACAATCAGTATTTCATTGTATTGCTGCTTGTGAAAGACTTGTGATGTACAACTAGTAATTTCGCATAGAGGTGGGATGAGTGAACAAGCATTGCGTTTCCTGAAGGGGCTGTCGAATTTAATACTATTGTTAATTAATTTTAATTTTCTTGTGTACGAAACCGAACAGACAAAATAATATTTGTCTGTTTTTAGTTAAACAACAAAATGTCTTACTGTGTCATCTAAATCTTGATAAGATATAGTACTTAGTACTTAAACAATGAAGTAATCTTATATTTATTTCGATAGATGAGAAACCAAAAATAAAACAGTATTTTGTTATTAAGGCAGCAAAGTATTGGTTATACCGATTCGATCTGTAAATGCCCTAAATTAGGTTGCAAGTTTTTACCCAAAATTAAGTTTGGTGTTGGCTTCCAAAGAAAGGTATTAGCGATTGGCTAGCCAGAATTTATAATCTAAGATGAGAGCATTTATGGCAAGCGCAAAAGCTAAAACCCAAAATAACAGTATCAATAATATTATTTCCTCGAAGCAGCGTAAAATAAAGCGATCGCAGCTACATTAAATGCAATCATCAATACATTACTGCTGAACTTAAATTCTTATCATAAAAAAATTAATCAACAGAAACCTTGAAAAATACGCCTAATATAATTTGCTTATGCTAAACAAGAATTAAGAACCTACGAAAGAAAAGTTACAAATCAACTATTTTTCCTACATTTCATACCTAGCCTTACAAGGGTTTTATCTTTTATTCTTGACATTTTGACCATCCGAAACTTAGTGCCCTAAAGCATTATGATTAACCAGATTACATTTTTGGAATCCTGCTGGCATCTTTCCCCTCCGTGGGGCCAAACCATGCCTCCATTAGCAGTTCAAATACTAGAAGAAGTTTTCCTGTCAAGTTATGATTTGCCAGGCTACTGCTGCGGTGTTCACTGGGAAGGACAGGAATGGGTTTATGCAATTTTTTGCCTTGGTGAAATACTTTACTTGCCTTCTAAAGAATTTCATCCAACAAATGTATTCAAAAACGGTGTTGTTCCTACTTCACTTTTTAAATTAGGCGATATGGTTGAAGTTGATTTTACTCCCCAACCGACACGTCGTATTATTCAAGGAATTTTTAGGCTCAAAAGCAGTTGGCTTTACGGCGTGGAGTGGTGTACCCCAATTGTGGAAGAAACGGCATTGAGTCAAAGCCAATTCATCTGGCTTGCTGATGTTGATTTAGTAAAAGTGTAGCATTGTTAATAAATGATGTTGAAACTATCAACCATTTTGGTTCAGCAAAAGCTATCAAACTTTTGTGATTCTCGTTTTGATTTTAGGTTGCTCATCTTTTAAATCACTAATTAAAATGGAAATTATCTTCTTCAAGGATGTATTTCAATATCTCCAAAGACTGATTACGTAGTGCTAGAAATCATAGTTAATTAAAATTAATTTAATATTAGGAGCCATTCTTATGGAAGTTAATAGCAAACAAGAACTCATAATTATTGGAGGAGCTGAAGATAAAAAGGAAGATTGTCAAATACTACGCGAGTTTGTACGACGTGCTGGAGGTACAAAAGCAAAAATAGTAATTATGACAGCAGCGACAGAACTACCTAGAGATGTTGGAGAAAATTATATTAGAGTATTTGAAAAGCTAGGAGCTGAAGATGTTCGTATTGTTGATACGGAAACTCGTGATGATGCATATTCTTCTACGGCATTAGAAGCTGTCAGCAAAGCTACAGGAATATTTTTTACTGGAGGAGATCAAGCTCGAATCACAAGCATTCTAAAAGATACTGAACTTGACACAGCTATTCATAAGCGTTTTGCTGAAGGAGCAGTTATTGCAGGCACAAGCGCAGGAGCCGCTGTGATGCCAGATAAAATGATTGTAGAAGGCGATTCTCAAACTAACCCTCGGATGGAAATTGTCGAGATGGGGCCAGGTTTAGGCTTTCTACCGGGAGTAGTAATTGATCAACATTTTTTACAACGTGGACGCTTGGGGCGCTTAATTTCAGCTTTGGTACAAGAGCCTGCTGATTTAGGATTTGGTATTGATGAGAATACTGCGATGGTAGTTACTGATAAACAAATCGAAATCATTGGTGAAGGTTCAGTCACAATTGTCGATGTACAGGCTACATATAACAATATGGACGAAATCTTAAAGGATGAGGCT
Organism: Nostoc sp. UCD121; assembly: GCF_014222285.1. Lineage (GTDB taxonomy): Bacteria > Cyanobacteriota > Cyanobacteriia > Cyanobacteriales > Nostocaceae > Nostoc. Next base: position 8,058 of record NZ_JACKZS010000084.1, on the reverse strand, counting down.
TTAGCGATTTGTGGAGCAAAGCTTCATATCTTACCGCATGGCTATAAATTTGATTTGAAAACCCGCCAACCTATCTTAAATAATGGCTATATCCGAGATGTGTCTGTATTAGCAAATTCAGAAAGTATTTAATGTTGAACAGAGTCATAACCTAAGCCTTTACAGTTTTAAGAGCTTAAATTGACTTTAAATAATTACTAACTCGTAATTCGTAATTTTTGGGTTTAACAAAAAATATGTAACAGTCCTTAATTACGAATTACGAATTACTTTAGTTTACTACCTGGCTGCCATGACTGCGGGGGTCATCTTGGGTAGCTGTTGGTGCTACTGGGGCTGAAAATTTGGAAACTTTCCCGCTAGCTTGAGCATAAGGAAGAGACGAACCAGTCACCAAAGCTTCTAAGTTACTAGCCATAATTGTGCGGGGTTGATCGCCGATCGCTTGAGCTATGGTTTCCCCTTGCTGACTCAAAAATACAAAATGGGGAATCCCGTCCACCCGATATTTCAGCATTTCAGGTAGCCACTTGGTATTATCCACATTCAGCATGACAAAATTCATCTTGTCAGCATACTCTGTTTCTAGTTGAGTGATATCTGGTGCCATTTTTTGACAGACAGTACACCAATCAGCATAAAACTCTACTAGAGATGGTTTGCCGTTGCTAACGGCTACTTCTAATGGTGTAGACGAATCGCTTAACTTGGCTAGGGTTGCTGAGGTTGTTTCAGTTCGCAATCCTAAGACGAGGGCAACGCTAAGAGCGATCGCTACCATTACGACTAAGAAGTTTCTCAAACGCTTCCCTAATGAAGATTCAGATTTATCGGGAGAATTAACAGGTGAATCAGTACTCATAACAGAATTATTAAAACTTATTAAGCAATTTCTTCTTTAGTCTAGCTGACTCCAGCCGCTCTTTAATACGTAATTTGATACTCAAAATGAGTATTAGAGGCTATTTATAAAGTAAAAATAAAATTCTTGTAGGGTTTGTTAGGCGCATATTTCGATATAGTTTGTTACGAAAAATATGACTATCGCGCCTAACGTACCATGTTATGTAGTGATGAACACCCTACTTAAGATTTATGCCACTCATAACTTAGTATTTTTATTTACCAAAGCGGCGCTCTATATCATCTGCTTGGGAACCACCGCGAACTGAGTTAATCCGTAACGAGGTCTTATCTTTAGAAATGTTATAAGTTAAAGGCTTTGTCTTAGATATTCGTGCTTCACCCTCTTTAGCCAAAGTCTGGGGTGGATACTTAATAATTAAAGCTTTGATTGCCTCAATCCGTTTGGGTACTGCTGGATGAGTTGTATCAAATTCAGAACCAGGAGTTTGAGCCAAAACCTGCATTACTCTTAAACATCCTTCTGGTTCAAAGCCTGCTTTCACAGAAGCTATGTAGCCAATTTCATCAGCTTCAAACTCTTGTTGCCGTTCTTGTTGTGCTAAACGCTGTTCTAACTCTTTTTTCTTTTTCTCGACAATCTCATTAATGCGTTGCTGTGATTCTACTTGTCGTTGAGCGCCTTGATTACCAAGAACTGAACCCAGCAAACCACCAAAAGTTCCTCCAACTACACGATTCACAACGGCACCGCCAACGTTAGCAGCTGTTGATTCTTGGTTTGCAGCTTCTTTTTCTCCCAGTACTTCTTTGGTTGCTTCTTCTTGAATTTTGGCAATCAACTCAGTTTTTTTAGCTTCACCAACAGCAATGTGACGCTTGGTATGATGTCCCATTTCATGGGCAACTACACAAGCTAATGCTGAAGAATCACCAGCTAACTGGTCAAGTATGCCATCGTAAATAGCAACCAAATTAACGTCACTTGCATAAGCATTGACATCATACTTGGGAACAGCCACAACCCGCCAAGGACGATTATCTAATTCGTTGGCACGTGCTACTCTATCTATGACGCGATAGAGGGTATAAAAATCTTCAGGTAATTCTTTTTTAGCTTGCTGGTAAATTGTTGTAGCTGTGGGTGCTGCTTTCTTTGGTTGGACTGGTTTAGCCTGGACTGGCAGTATTGCACTGAACAAAAGTAGGCACAAAGAACTAGTAGTTAGAAGTCTTCTATCCCAGTTCAGCATTATTGTTGATACCTCTGTAATATAAGGATTATTTTTATACAATAATGCAAAATATATTTTGTGTAAATTAAAGATTTACAAAAGTACTACAGACCGAAGTCCGTTTGAGCAGACTTCGGTCTGTTGGCGTGAGCGACGTTAGCCATGTCAGTGAAGCTGCGTAGGCATAGCTCATCATAGACATCGCTGTTACTCAGACATACAAGTTAAGTAAGTTGGCACAATAAAACCAAACTATGTAAAGAGAAATGAACTAGGCTAAAATCCTTATACCTATTGCCTATTACCTATTGCCTATTACCTATTGCCTATTGCCTTATCCTAACGACAATTATTTACGCTCACTTACTTAGGTCGATATTTACAGTTTGTATTGGCGTAATTGCTCTACTATATAATCTTCTAGTTCTTGTTTTTCTCTGTTACTGGCATTTCGTTGATAGGTTCTTCCTGTTTCTTGAATAAACTTACGTTTCTCGCTTGGAGAAGATTTGACTTTACCTCCAGTTCCTTGCAGCTTTTGCTGTAATTCTTCCCAAGTCTTTTCACCCACACTTTCACCTAGTTTGACAAGTACCTTTGGTAGTAATGTTTTTGCCTCTCTTTGAAAATCTTCTTCTGTCTCAAGAGAAGCTAAATCTATATTGCTGAAGTCGATATCAATTTGAAACTTACTCATAGAATTGTATTTGTTCTTTTAACGATTATTACCACAATGAGGAAAAGATAAGTTTGATTGATTTTGCTATCAATCGTAGATAGGATACGAAGATAGCATGATTGAGCAGCTAGTAGATGGTAGGGATCAGTTAACTTTGCACTGACAAGTATCGTCAATGCTTTGCGCGTGGGCGTTTACCTGCTTGAACCTATGAAATAAACTATATGGAAGCTTTCGTCACGAATTTGACGACTGTACTTGCTACAGCAGTTGATATCTTTACCGGCATTATCATTGGTATAGCCGTCTTGGAAGCCGTAGCCAAGATCCTGGTTTTTTTCTTCAGCCGCCGTAAAAAGTTGAATGAGGCTAAAGAGGAAATTCGGCTATCGCTGGGTATGTGGCTGGCTCTTTCCCTTGAGTTTGCATTGGCTGCTGACATTTTACGTAGTACGATCGCTCCAACTTGGGACGAAATTGGTAAACTAGCTGCCATCATTGCGCTACGAACAATTCTGAATTTCTTTTTGGCAAAAGAAATTGAGCAAGCAAAGAATAAAAAGAACGATATCAAGGATGAATCTTTTTAATTTCTCAGTATGGGCAGTAATTATCCAGTTTTTAGGTTCTTTAGCGATCGCAGCTTATGTCTTCGCTGCCATCCTTTCTCTAATTTTCAGGTGTAATGTCTATCAGGCTAGACTTCTAGTAGCGGAAGGGGTGGTAACAAGTTTAAACTTTATGGTTGCAGCAACTCTGCTAAAGACAATTAATCTGCGAACTTGGAGGCAAATTTTAGTCTTTAGCTTAATTCTATCAATCCGCATCTTTCTTAAGAAGTTATTTGTGTGGGAGAAAATGCAAATTCTGACAATAAAATCTCGCGTTTAATGAGTCAAAAAAGTTTTTACTAATAATTTAAGACTGCCATATCAGAAAGATTTTACATATAGTTAATGCCTGTATAACCAGGTTAGCAATATTAAAAATGCTATCTTAAAGGCAAAGGTCATTTGCTCAATTTTTGAGGAAAAAACTATGACTACAACGCTCAAAGAGTCTAGTTCTATCGAGTCATTGCTAGGTAAAGAGGCTGAAGACCTGCTTACCTACAAAGCAAAGGTTTCTCAAGATTTACTACACCTGCCGGGGCCAGACTTTGTAGACCGAATCTGGATCAACAGCGATCGCAATCCTCAAGTATTGCGTAATATCCACTTACTTTACTCTACTGGTCGTCTGGCAAACACAGGTTATCTCTCAATTTTACCTGTAGACCAAGGGATTGAACATTCTGCGGGTGCGTCTTTTGCGCCCAATCCAATTTACTTTGACCCAGAAAATATTGTCAAATTAGCGATCGCCGCAGGTTGCAATGCTGTTGCCACCACTTTGGGCACATTAGGTATAGTTTCGCGCAAGTATGCTCACAAAATTCCTTTTATTGCCAAAATCAATCACAACGAATTGCTGACTTTCCCCAATCAATTTGACCAGGTATTGTTTGCTGATGTGGAACAAGCTTGGAATTTAGGGGCGGCGGCAGTAGGTGCGACAATCTATTTTGGTTCCGAGAATTCTACCAGACAGATTCAGGAAATCAGCAAAGCTTTTAAACGCGCTCATGAATTAGGAATGGCGACTATTCTCTGGTGTTATCTGCGGAACAACGCCTTTAAACAAGATAAAGATTACCACCTTGCAGCCGACCTCACCGGACAGGCAAATCATTTGGGTGTGACGATTGAAGCTGATATCATCAAACAAAAGTTACCCGAAAATAACAATGGTTATGGTGCAGTTGCCAAAGCCAGTGGTAAGAGTTACGGCAAAACAGATGAGCGCGTTTATACAGAATTGACAACCGATCACCCAATTGATTTAACTCGTTACCAAGTACTAAATTGCTACTCTGGGCGTGTGGGGCTGATTAATTCTGGTGGCGCGACTGGTAAAAATGACTTTGCCGAAGCAATTCGTACCGCCGTAATCAACAAACGCGCTGGTGGTTCAGGATTAATTTCTGGGCGAAAGACTTTCCAACGTCCCTTTGAGGAAGGTGTGAAGTTATTTCATACCATTCAAGATGTTTACTTATCGCCAGATGTGACGATCGCTTAGGGATTAGGAAAGGGAATAGGGTACAGGTTACAGATTATTCACTGTCACCTGTCACCTGTCACCTAATCCCCCATTGCTATCTAACATTTCTCACTAAGAAATCTGGTTGACCACAACTTTTTCGCGAACGCTTCAAAATCTCGGCACTACAAATACCAGGTTCACCGTTTTTGGAATAACAAAAGAAGACTTCTTGTAAAAACCTTCCCGAACCAGAACAAAAAGGTGCTACACCATCAGCCGTAATTTTATTATTGGTACTCACAAATGAATTTTTAAAATTTGTAATTGTGGTACGCAAAGGTTTATTGGGACGATTATAAGCTGCGGGAATAGCGATCGCATCTTTTAAATTTTTACTCAATGCCAAGTATTCCGCAGGAGTTTTCCCCGAACAAGTACCATGTTTTTCCCATTCATGATCGTAAAGTTTATTACTAGGATACAAATTGGGAAACCGTTGCTTTACTTCCGACGGTAGTTTTTGCGTGGAACAATTAGCAGGATAACCAGTTTGGTACTGTGGCCACAAACCATGTAGTACAAAACCAAGTTTCCTTCCAGAACCACACTGCTGCGGGTCACGGGTACCATTTTTTGCACAATAATCCGGCGACCAGGAGAGTGTCAGTACATAAAAATCAAATTTACCTGGAGTACCATGATTTTGAGCAATGGCAGCATTAGGTATAAAAAGACCAGTAATTAGCAGAGAAGATGCAATTAAAAGTTTCTTGATCTGCATAAAAATAGTTAGTTTACACTAAAAAGAAAGTTATATACGATACATTCTTAAGAGTCAATAATGACTCGGCTTCGCGGAGTCATTATTGACTCTCCCCTGCGCCCCAATCCTCAACGAATTCAGAAAAAGCAAATCTCGGTAATGATTCTGGGATATCCTTAGATAAGTGAAAGATTTGCCAAAAAATAGTAAGAATGAAGCTGGCAGCAAGAGTAAGTCAGGTAACACCTTCATTGACCTTAGCGATCGCAGCCAAGGCTAAGGCACTGAAGGCAGAAGGAATAGATGTTTGTAGTTTTAGCGCTGGAGAACCAGATTTTGATACCCCAGCGCATATTAAAGCCGCAGCAGTCAAAGCTTTGGATGAAGGCAAAACCAAGTATGGTGCAGCAGCCGGAGAACCAAAGTTAAGGGAAGCGATCGCCCATAAGCTCAAAAATGATAACGGTCTTGATTACAAGTCGGAGAATGTCATCGTCACTAATGGCGGTAAGCATTCTCTGTACAACTTGATGGTGGCGCTAATCGATCCAGGTGATGAGGTAATTATCCCTGCACCCTATTGGCTAAGTTATCCCGAAATGGTGACTTTGGTCGGTGGAGTCTCGGTAATTGTCCCTACAGATGCCACGACGGGTTATAAAATTACTCCCGAACAACTCCGTAAAGCAATCACCCCCAAGACAAAGTTATTTATCCTCAACTCTCCATCTAATCCCACAGGGATGGTTTACACGCCAGACGAAATCAAAGCATTGGCGCAGGTAGTAGTTGATGCAGATATCTTTGTCGTCTCTGATGAGATTTACGAAAAGATTCTCTACGACGGTGCAGAACATATCAGCATCGGTTCTCTTGGAAAGGAAATTTTTGATCGCACTTTGATCAGTAATGGGTTTGCGAAAGCTTATTCTATGACTGGTTGGAGACTCGGCTATTTAGCGGGGCCAGTGGAGATTATTAAAGCAGCAAGTACCATTCAAGGACATAGTACATCTAACGTGTGTACCTTTGCTCAATATGGTGCGATCGCAGCGCTACAAAGTTCTCAAGATTGCGTCGAAGAAATGCGCCAAGCCTTCGCCAAACGCCGACAGGTAATGCTAGACAGACTCAACGCCATTCCCGGATTGAGTACTGCAAAACCAGATGGCGCGTTTTATCTGTTCCCTGATATCAGCAAAACCGGTCTAAAATCCCTAGAATTTTGTGACGCTTTGTTGGAAAAATATCAAGTTGCAGTCATTCCTGGAATTGCTTTTGGCGCTGATGACAACATTCGCCTTTCCTACGCCACAGATATGGCAACCATTGAAAAGGGAATGGATAGGTTAGAGAAATTTGTCAAGTCACGTATTTAGTTGTCATTTGTCATTTGTGAGAAGAATTTATTAACTCTTCAATTTCTTACTCCACCTTTTCAACTCAGAACTGGTGGAGTTTATTTTCAAGCCTCAAATTAGTTCCCAAAAAACTTTTACTTAGAACTTATCAAACGCGGAAAGGACTTGACTAGTACAACTCCTCCAAGCAAGGCAAAAATTGATCCTAAGCCAGTTAACATAACAGGTAAAAACCATAAACTTAGCCAAGATTTTATCATGGCAGAATTTGGCTTTTCAGGACTGTATAATATTTCTACTTGCTGACCTTTAGTAAATTCTGGTGGGTTGCTGCCTGAATTTGATTCAAAAACCGTTGCTTCCCCAGAACGAGTGGTAAATTTTACTACTGGATAGTAGGCATAAGAAGAACGACCTTTTTTATCAGTTGATGAACGTTGCACCAAATCGATTATTGTCCCTTGGGCTGGTATTGCTGAGGTAACAAAGGAACGAGTATTCAAGGCAATCATGATGCCCGTAACGGCAATTATGCTGCCAACACCGCCAAATATTGAACCAAATATACGAAAGAACTTTGTATCTTCATTCATAAAATGTTGACCTGTTCCAAGATTTAAAGACTGAGAATGATTTGCTTAAATCTAGAGTTGCATGTATACATTTTCCCATAAATTTTACGTGACCATGTTTTATCTGAACTGAAGTTGGGGAATCTTGCACGTAGGTATAAAACTGCTCAGAAAGCTCTCAATCGTTTCATTACTGAACTAATCGATTCAGTTTAGCTGTTTTGGGAATTCGCCAACGGTATCTCATTTCTGGAAGATTTACCGACAAGTTTCCAGAAAGGCAATACCAAATTCAAGACTGTTCACTATTTTTTGAATGCTTGCGTATAAATACTGGGATTTTTAGATTCAAATATTTGTTTTCTTAAAGAAGAAATACTGAGGCAAATTAAATTAGTTATCAAATATTGACCAAAACCCTTATTTAATAAGCAATAAGTAGGAATTCATTTTACCTTGATATTTGAATATTTTTCCATGCATATTTATTGTATTTATT
>NZ_JACKZS010000624.1 GCF_014222285.1 Nostoc sp. UCD121 | reverse complement strand
CTCCTGGCCTACGTACAGCGGGTCGAGGATACGAGAGGTCGACGTCAGCGGATCCACGGCCGGGTACAGGCCACGAGAGGCAATCTCACGAGAAAGCTCCGTGGTGGCATCCAGGTGGGCGAAGGTCGTCGCCGGAGCCGGGTCGGTGTAATCGTCAGCGGGGACGTAGACGGCCTGCATCGAGGTGATGGAGTGACCACGGGTCGAGGTGATTCGCTCCTGCAATTGGCCCATCT
>NZ_JACKZS010000623.1 GCF_014222285.1 Nostoc sp. UCD121 | reverse complement strand
ATCACCGACTGACGGCCCGCAGAATCAGGCCGCCGTCAGCGTGCGCGAGTAGACCGTCCGGCCGGCGGCGTTGATCAGACGCACTCGGAACTCGCGGCCGTCCTCGGGGATCTCGACGTGGCCGAAGTACTGGTGCTCGCCGGAGCGCGGTGAGCCCATGACCGGCCCGTGCGCCTCGAAGTCCAGGCGCGGGCCGAAGGTGCCGTCCAGCGTGTTCGGGCCGAACGATCCGGCGT
>NZ_JACKZS010000083.1 GCF_014222285.1 Nostoc sp. UCD121 | reverse complement strand
CATTACACCCATTCCCACCCACCCAACTAGTGAAGACTCAAACAACTCTAAACACAGCCAATACACACTAGGAAACACCAACAGACTAATTACTGCTGATAAACTCCTAACTGCCGCAGGGAAATCCCCAAAGACTTGCGCCCACAATCGCACCATCACATAATACAAAGGTGGATGTTGTGGGTCTGAAGTTATTAAGTAGCGAACTGTATCAGCCACATTTTTATCTGGGTTAATGTGTTGGTATTTGTCTAAAGTAATAACAGAAATTACGCCTTTATTATTGCTCCAATTGCTAAAAACCTCTTGTTTAACCTCAGCTAGGGTATGACCAGATATTGCCAGTGATGTTGCAAATTCGTCATACCAATACACTTTTTGCCCTAAATGGGTAAAGCGAAAGAAAATACCTAACCCAATCAGGCTAATTACCAAAATTTTTAACCATATTGGAGGATTTGATTTTGCTAGCAATTGGATCAACCCTTTTTAAACTAATGTATTAATTACGAATTACGAATTACGAATTACGAATTATCCTTTTGGCTGCTTGAAATATTCTTGAGCAAGAATTGGTGGATACTTAGGCACTTCATCTATATCTAAGCAAGTCTTAATAGAGTTAATTTGAGCATCGTAATTAGGGCCTGTAAAAAAGGCGCATGAATACCTTTGTTTAGCACTGTGAGATTGAGCTGGAACTATAACTCGATGTCGTGTGGCGCAAAATTTATCGTTTGTCCATCGCTGCATTAAATCTGCCACCAATACGATAATTGCATCAGGAATGAAGGGTGCTACAACCCATTCTTCAGCGTTTGTATATACTTCTAAACCTTCTGAATCTTGAAATAAAAATGTGAGAGTACCTATGTCGGTATGTTCTGCTAGATAAACTTTTCCTAGTTCTGGAGGCTGATATATAGATGGATAGTGATGCAAAACTATGCCGTGATTCTGCTCTGAATATAAATTTGTAAAGTAATCTTCTGGAATCCTCAGGGAAATAGCCAAAGCTTGGAATACTTTCATGGCGCTTTCGTGACAACCTGTGAAAAAGTCCAGCATCACTTCACGAAAGTTAGTCGGATTTTCAGGCCATTTATTCGGTTCAAAAAAAGGATCTTCGATAATACCAACTTCATCAGGAGTAATTTCTTTTCCAAAATGAAATCCTTCAGTTATTAGTTCATTCGCGTTGTGTTTATCTTCACTCTTTTTAAAATTATGATATCCGCGAAGATTCCGGTCTGGAAAGAAAGATACTTGTTCTTTTTCATGCTCCGGTAGTGCAAAAAAGGACTCGGTTTGTGAAAAGACTTGAGCGATTAGAGTCTGAGGAATACCATAATTTTTGAGATAGAAACATCCGACCTCATGAATAGCAAGAGAAATTTGTGTGGCAACAGCTTCTTTTGCGGTTGAGTCACCTATAAGAAAAGGATTGAAATCAATGATAGGAATTTGCATACAAACGATATCCTCTTTAGTTAATCTCAGTCAGTTTCAAGTCGTAAGAGTTCCAAAATGTTCCTAGTAGGGCAGAGTGTTCAATACCTTGGATACGATTTCGTACTGCCACCATTGAGAAAGGGTTAACTAGATAAATAAATGGCAGATATTCCTGAGTAATTTGTTGAGTTTCTACATACATAGCTATACGCTTTGCTTCATCCACTTCGGAGGCTGCCTGAATGTATAAATTGCCAATTTTTCGTTCCCAATCTGCAACTTGTCGCCCTATTATCGGCGTTTGTCCTGCTTGGGATTTTTGATTAAAAAAGTGCCAACCAGCTTCAGGCAACCAAACATTAGCCCAATCATTTGGTTCTTGACCGACAGCAACCTCAAGTAATTGACACTCCCAATCGAAAGTTTGAGTCAATTTGTTGATGAAAATGCTAGCAGCTACGGGATTAAAATCAACAGTTATGCCAAGATTACTCAAATTTTGTTTTATGTGTACTCCCATCGCCTGCAATGCATTATTGCTGCTATTCGTCATCAGGCTAAAGCGTACAATATTGCCTTGCTCGTCTAATAACTGACCTTGATTGTTGTATTTAAAGCCTGCTTTTAAAAGTAATTCTTTCGCTTTTTGAAGATTGTATTCATAGACAGTTTGGATAGGAGAATAATACTTGCTCTCTACAGCAATCGGCGAATTTTGCAGTTTACCCAATCCTTTATAAATATTGTTGAGTATTTGTTGGCGATCAATTCCATAGGCAACTGCTTGTCTAAATTCTACTGTATTAAACCAACGGGATTTTATGGGATCGACCAGTGCTTGACCATTCCTACTGCCTTTATTGAGATTAAAAGTAATAGCAGTTGACCCGACAAAAAGACCGCCATTATAGATAGTAAACTTTCCTTTACTTTCTTCATGTTTTAATAATGAAAAATAATCAGTATTGACGTTGATGTAATCCAATCCTCCAGAACGAAATTGGATTAAAGAAGTATCTTGATTAGGAATAATTTGTCCAATCACACGCTCGATATAAGGTTGTGAGTTACCTTGAATATCTTTACGCCAGTAATAAGGATTTTTGCGGAAAATTATTCGCTGGCTCGGAGTATAAGATTCTATTGTATAAGGGCCGTTGACAATAATATTTTGGGGAGGAGTATCAGTTCCCCAAGTAGACATAAATTTAGGTATGCCTTCTTGGTCTTTTGTTTTGACACTTTCCTGAAAAATATGGGCTGGTAAAATTTCTAATTTTGTAGCCCGAATAAATGGAGCAAATGGTTCAGGTAATGTAAATTCTACTCGTAAATTATCAAGTTTTCGCACAGTAGGGAAGGTACGATTTTTACCAATGATCAAGAAGTCTTTAGCGTAAGTAGGAATGTCTGGATTACGGTAAATTTCATTGTAGGTAAAAACGACATCTTCAGCCGTTAGTGGTTTTCCATCTGACCATTTTAGCCCTTTTCTGAGGGTGTAAATTACTTGTTTATTATCTTTAGAAGTTTGCCAAGATTTGGCTAGATCAGGTTCAATTTCTCCACGAGCATTTTCTTTAACTAGCCCTTCATAAGTATAGTTTAAAATATAAGCCGATTCTACGATTAAAGCTGGATTAAAAGTTGTGGGTTCAGTTGGGAAAGGAACAATAATTTCAGATGTTGGTGTTGCTTGGATTTTTAAGGTAATTTGATGATAGATAATTATGGCGATCGCAGTTACAAAAGCCAGCAAAATTACTAGCCAACGATAGCGAATTAAAGTATACTTTTTATTATTTTTTAATAACTTATAATCCAACATCGTGAAACCACTCCGCAATTTATCTTTAACTAGGTTGAGATAACAACCTATGGGCATCTTCTAATAAAGCTGGTATTTTGTCAGCATGGGGACTATGACGCAGACAATCACTAAGATCAAATTGTCCAACTTTTTCTGCTGTGGAACCAGGGAACCAAGGATCGGCAGTATTTAAGTGGTTGTAACGCCTTGTGGCATATTCCCACATATCAAAAGCGATCGCTAAATTTCGCAACCACAAAATAACTGGAATATTCATCTCACCAGGGGTTTGGCTATAGTGGGGTAAACCAACGTGCCAGGTAGAATACCAGTCTTTGCCGAAGGAGGCGATCGCTGCTTTTTCTAAACTGTTTAAAATTGGTGGTAAAATTGTATCCGCTTGATCTAAGAGTTCTATAACCTTCAAGTGTTCGTCAAAATCTGATGGTTTAGATGCGCCCAAACTAAGGGTATGTACTTGCGGATGGCTCAAACAAAACAGATCGTTAAATACCATCGGGCTGAGAGGATGGCACAAATCTAATAACTTTTGTGGAGGCTTATAGAGCATACCACCTTTATCTGATGGGCTAATGATAAACACCCCCATGTCGTGACGTGTAGCTACTTCAATGGCGGGCCAGTTGAATTGATTAATGTAGTACCAGTGGAGATTAACATAATCAAATTGATTCGTTTCAATGGTTTTGATAATTAAATCCGTTGGAGCGTGGGTAGAAAAGCCAATAAACTTTACCTTACCTTCAGCTTGCAATTGCCGCGCTACATCAAGACAACCATTGGGACGAATACTATCTTCAAATTGTTGGTCATAATTAATGCCATGCAGTGTTAATAAGTCAATGTAATCTAGCTTTAATAAAGCTAAAGATTTCTCACACAAATGGCGGAAGTCTTCAGAGTCAGATATAGGAGCAACCTTAGTTTGCACAATAATTTTTTCTCTAGGCAACTTAGGCAAAATCGCTCCTAATTGCATCTCAGAAGTTCCATACATTCGAGCAGTTTCGATGTGATTGATGCCAACTTCTAAAGAACGGCGAATAGTGGCTTCTAGATTCTGTTGATTTTCATCGGGAATTTTTTCTTGAGTCAGTTCCTCATACTCAGTATAGACATAGCGCATTCCACCGCAGGAAAACACTGGCATTGGCAATTCTGTACGCCCAAATCTACGATATTGCATTATAAATGTGTTTTGATTAGAGCGATTCATTAATGACTTTTTGCCGAAATCAAGCCCCGCATTATTTTTAGATGGAACATCAAGTATGATTTTTCAATATGCTGAAGATGATGTTGAATCAACTCATGTATATTGGAGTAGTTACACGGTGGCATACTTGGGTAGAGATGATGCTCTACATGGTAATTATTATTCCAGTAATAAAACCTAACAATTGGGTTAGAAATCATTGTTCTTGTATCATTCCATAGGTTGTGATTTAAGTCAGACTCACAGCCATAGTGATCTGTAATGCTGAAAATAAAACCGAATGGAGAAGCAAAAGATATTAATGGTATCCAGTAACCAAAGAACAAAATACTAGGAAAAATTACAGTCAATCCTCCCATTAATACAAACCAACCCAATAGTAGCCAATTATTTTGTAAGACAAATTGGCGTTGTTCTGGTGTTTTGAAATAGCTTAAATAAAAGCTAGTTGGTAAGGATGATTCCTCTTGCGTTTGTGTTTTTAAAGAGTCTAAATATAAATCTTTGGTAACAACCCACCAATTCTTCCATGCTGCGAGAGGATAAAAATATGTCAAGGCAAAGAGATAAGTCTTAATATTAGGAAATGTTTGCCATGCTGAGGTATCTCCGACGATTTTACCTTTGATTTTTGCTTCTCGATGATGCCCAATATGAATATATTTGTGAAATGAAAAGTTCATCAATAATACTAATGATAAGAAAGTCCCCATGAATCGGTTAGTATTTTTTGACTTATACAAACTATAGTGAGAGCAATAATGTATTGCCGCAAAAAAACAGACAAACAAAAATCCTTGAACAAACCAGACTAATAACCACACTGCCCAGTTATTCAACCAGAACCCAATAGCTGAGAGGATGAAATATGTACTAATGACAACGAATGTTTGAACAATTGGTCTAAATGTAGGAATCTCATGCAATATACGAAGTTCTTCGTTAGAGATTTGAGTAACTTCTCTAATACTAGGTCTGGTATTTTCAATTATTTGATTGTTTTTTGTAAGTTCCATGTTTTTCATCTCTAAATTGATATTTTTTTGGACAAAGCAGTTGAAATATTAGATAAGCAGGCGAGAATAAATTGAAGTTTAAGGTACTTCCAGCCGTAGGGTGTGTTATGCCGTAGGCTAACGCACCTTGGATTGTTGACGGTGCGGCGCTTGGCGACAACACACCCTACATGAAAATTCCTTAATTGTTTAATTGATATTGGATTGCTTCTGCGAGTTGAACTACAGTAGGTTTCTCAAACAGGTAGATCAACGGCAGTTCTACTGAGAAAGCTGACTGTAGTTTGCATATAACTTCAAGAGCTTGAGCAGAATGCCCTCCCAGTTCAAAAAAGTTGTCTTGAGTGCCAATCTGATCTAGCCCTAAAATTTCTTTCCAGATAGTTAACACAACTTCTTCGATAGAATTTTGAGGTGTAATAAAATCCCTCGGTATTGGGGAGATAACAGTTTGAGCGGGCAAATTTGGAGGTTCAAATATTAAGATAAGTTCAGTTAAATGCTGGTTATAATTGGTCGTTATTTTTTCCAGCAAAGTCTGAAAGTTCTCGACCATTTTGGTAATAGTCGCAGATTCAAATAAATCGGTTCTGTATACGAGCAAACCTTCAATACCTGTTGATGTTTCTTCGAGCGTTAACTCTAAATCAAACTCTGCGGTATCTTTTGTATCTCTAGCAATAAACTGCTCCTTCAAAGTGAGATTTGCAAATTGTAAATTATCCTCTGGAGTATTTTGAAAGACAAACATTACTTGATTTATTAATGTGTAACTAAAATCTCTCACTGGCTGGAGTTCTTCTATTAGCTTAATCAAGGGCATTTCTTGATGAGCGTAGACACCCAAAGCGACCTCACGCACTCGGCCAAGTAGTTCCCGAAAGCTGGGGTTTCCTCCTAAGTTGGTACAAAATGGCAGTAAATTGACAAAGAAACCAATTAGTCCCTCAGTTTCTACTCTGGTGCGATTAGCCAGCGCACTGCTGACAATGATGTTTTCCTGTCTTGTATAAGAGAAGAGTAATGTTTGGAATGCTGCCAACAAGGTCATAAATAGGGTTACGCCTTCCTGTTGACTCAGTACCTTGAGCGCATCGGTTAATTTCTTGGAGAGAACTACCGATTGACCTGCACTTTTAAAGGTTCGCGCTGGTGGACGGGGATGATCGGTTGGTAGCTTCAATATTGGCGGACTAGTGCTTAAATGCTTTTGCCAAAACTGAAGCTGAGATTCTAAGACTTGTCCTTGTAACCACTGCCTCTGCCATTGAGCAAAGTCGGTATATTTGATCGGTAAATCAGTCAGAGGAGACGGCTTACCCTCACAGAAGGCTTCGTAAACTTTTGCCAGTTCTTGAGTTAGGACACTAAAAGACCAACCATCGGCAACAATATGGTGGGTGACGGCAACGAATAGATATTCTTGTTCATCCAAACGCCAAAGCTTGCTGCGTAATAAAGGGCCTTGTGCCAAATCGAAAGGATGCTTAATTTCCTGTTCAGCCTTTTGTGCAGCTTGAGTTTCGCGCTCAGTTTCGGAGATGTGCCGGAGATCAATTATTGAAAAGTCAAAGACAGGATCGTTAACAACAGCATAAACGACTTGGCCATTTTTAACCTGAAAAGTCGATCGCAATGTCTCATGTCGCCGGACAATTTCTTTTAAACTCTCCTCTAATGCTTTTTCGTTCAGCGCCCCTGTGATGCGATAGACCAAAGGCAGGTTATAGATGGAATTGCCTGGATAGAATTGGTCAAAAAACCACAACTCTAGCTGGGTTAAAGAAATTGGTATTGGTTCGCCTTGGGAGGGTAACGGTTTTAGAGATAACTCCTGATGATCTGGCGCTTTAGTTGTGGCGATTTTTTGGGCTAAAGGTGCGATCGCAGGAGATTCAAATAAACTCAAAAGGGGTAACTCTATCCCAAATGCTTTGCGCGTTAAAGCAATCACCTGAGTTGCTAGTAAAGAATGTCCCCCCAAATCAAAGAAGTTATCGTAAATGCCAACTTGTTCTAACCCTAAAACATCTCTCCAAATCCCAGCTAAGATTTCTTCGGTGGGAGTACGCGGTTCAACAAAAGTTTGACCTAATTCCGGTCGGCTGGTTGTCGGTTCTGGTAAAGCGCGACGGTTAATTTTACCATTGGGTGTTAAAGGGAACGATTCCATTTCGACAAAAGCTGATGGAATCATATAATCTGGCAATTGCTCAGTCAAAAAAGCCCGCAGTTGTTCGACTGTGATTGTCTCTCCCGGAATTGGGACAAAGTAAGCGACTAAATATTTTTCCCTGGCACTTTCTCCATGAACTTTAGCTACAGCTTGGTTAATTTGAGGATGTTTGCTCAGAACGGCTTCAATTTCTCCAAGTTCAACACGAAAGCCCCGAATTTTTACTAAATCATCTATCCGTCCCAAAAACTCGATATTCCCATCTGGCAAGTATCGAGCTAAATCCCCTGTTTTATAGAGGCGCGAGTTGGCATCCTTACTAAAAGGATTTGGGAGAAATTTTTGATTGGTCAAATCTGCACGGTTGAGGTAGCCACGAGCCAAACCATCACCACTCACGTAGAGTTCCCCAGGAACGCCAATCGGCACGGATTGCAGATTGCTGTCTAACAGATAAACTTGCACATTGACAGCAGCTTTACCAATAGGTGGATAAATCGGCCATTCATCCGGCTTTTGGCTAAAAGTATAAGCTGTAACTAAATCTGCTTCCGTGGGGCCATAGAAATTGTAGAGTGTACAATTTTCCAGACGCTTAAACAGCTTAATCATCGGCTGAGTAATTTGGAGTTGTTCGCCACAAGCGATCGCTTCCCGAATATTCTGAAATAAATGTGATTGCTCTCCGTATATTTCTGCTAATTGCTGCCAAAGGCTAACTGGTAGAAAAACTTTACCAATTGGGTTGTTGCCAAGTAAGTGGATTAATTTATCTAAATCTTTGCGATCGCATTCAGAAATCATATACAGCGTACCTCCCAAGCCCCACGCCACAGATATTTCGTGATAGCTGACATCAAAACTCAGGGAGGCAAACTGAAGTACACCAATACCTGTGGCCATTTTTGCCTGATGGTGTTCTACTAAATTGGTGAGCGATCGCTGGGTAACAAGAGTGCCTTTAGGAGTGCCGGTAGAGCCAGAGGTATATATGATGTAAGCTAAATTATCAGCTGCTACTTCAACTTGCAGATTGCTCTCAGATTCTTTGGCGATTTCGTCCCCATCTTCATCTAACACAATTAGACGATGAGCAAAGTTGCCCTCAAGCAATGACTTCCAACGTGTTTGAGTTAAGACAACTGGTGCTTGAGAATCTTTGAGCATGAAGGCTAAACGCTCTGACGGATAGCTAGGATCGAGGGGAACGCAAACTCCCCCAGCCTTGAGAGTTCCTAAAATGGCGATCGCAGCAGCTAGCGATGCCTTCGGCAACGTCTTCGACGAACGCTCCACACAAATACCCACTGGAACATCTGGTTTCACACCGAAGCGTTGCAAGTAGTGGGCGATTTTATTGGCTTGCTGATTTAACTCTTCATAAGTCAATTGTTGGTTTTCATATACCACCGCCAAAGCTTGGGGTGTTTTTTCGACTTGTTCCTCAAATAATTGATGGATGCAACGATTGATAGGATGCGCTGGTGAGGTAGCATTCCACTCGACTAAAAGTAAATCTAGTTCTGCTGGAGTTAGTAGGGGTAACTCGCCTGGGGTACGATGAGGATTGACGGTAATTCCCTCCAACAAAGTTAAGAAATGGCCGGCCATGCGATCGATGATATCTGCATCAAAGCGATCGCGATCGTAGTAAATTTTCACCGTCATTTCATCGCCAGGAATTGCCAGCAGTGTGAGAGGATAATTGGTTTGCCCCCTGTCTTGTAGCTCCCCGATGCTCAAGTTTCCAGGGAGTTGCTGCAACGTTCCATTTACAGGATAGTTTTCAAATACAACAAGGCTTTCAAACAAAAGTTGAGTGCGAGGAACTTCACTTACGCCTTGAATATCCACCAGTGGAGTGTATGAATACTGCTCCCGTTCTATATACTCTTGTTGCAACAATCCCAGCCAGCTTAACAAATCGGTTTTATCAGAGATTTTCACCCGTGCGGGTAAAGTATTAATAAACAACCCCACCATCGACTCCACACCAGATAAAGCAGGAGGCCGACCAGATACAGTAGTTCCAAAAACTACGTCAGACTCGCCACTGTAGCGACTTAGTAGCAGCCCCCAAGCTGCTTGTACCAAGGTGGCAAGGGTCAGATGATGTTGTTGGGCAAAAGATTTTAAGGTAGTTGTCCTCTCGGCTGATAGATGCTGCGATCGCACATCAATATTTTGCTGTTGGTGAGAACTCTGCCCGATTGCTCGTTCAACTATCAAAGGCGTAGGTGCAGTAAAACCCTCAAGATTTTGCTGCCAAAATGCCTTCGCCCCAGCCAAATCTTGCTGCTGCAACCAATTAATATAATCCCGAAAAGGGCGACTTGGAGCTAAATATAACTGTTGCCCATTCTGAATTGATTCATATAAAGCAAACAATTCCTTGAAGATAATCGGCCAACTCCAGCCATCAACCAGCAAGTGATGAAAACTCCAGACAAACTCATAAGTTTCATCAGCTACCCGGATTAAAGCAAAGCGCATTAATGGAGCTTTGTCAAGTTCAAAACCTTGTTTTCTATCTGAATCTAAAAAAGAATTGAGACGTATTTCTTGCTCTTGCTGAGAAAACATCCGCCAGTCTAAATTAGACCAAGGCAAATTCACTTCTTTACGTACCACCTGAACAGATTGTTTGCGATTCTTCCAAACAAAAAGAGTCCGCAAAGCCGAATGTCGCTCTACCAAAAGTTGCCAAGCCCGTTCAAATACACCTGGATCTAAATTGCCACGAATAGTTAATTGAAACTGCTCAAAATATATTGTCGATTCCGGCTCATAAAGAGTATGAAAGAGCATCCCCTCCTGCGTAGGTGAAAGAGGATAAATAGATTCAATATCTTTATTTTTACTTTGTTTTTGTGCAACTACCATTGTTTTTTATATGATATTAATTATGTAATTTCTCTCTTTTTTCTCTTTACTTCGCGCTCTTTGCGTCCTTTGCGGTACCCTGCGGGAAGCCACTTCGTGTCTACGTTTAAAAAAGTAATTCTTAAAAAGCAGAAGTTGACAATCCGCCATCAACTGGAATAGTAACACCCGTAATATAGCTAGCACATTCTGACGCTAGAAAAGCAACCAAATTAGCAACCTCACTAGAAACACCGCGACGGCCAAGAGGAATCATCTTATTCGTTCCTTCTATTATCGAATCAACAGTCCGGCCTTCCTCTTGGGCGAATACTTCCAAATATTCCCTATGCCTTGGAGTATCAATCAAACCAGGATTAACACAGGTAACTAAAACATTCCACTTAGCAACTTGCGTAGCAACAGTTTTAGTAAAATTGATTAATCCAGCATTTGCCACCCCTGATTTTACAAGACGGCTAGAAGGTTCTTTCCCTGATGTCCCAACAATATTAATAATGCGTCCCCATTGCTGATTTTTCATCGTCGGTAGCACCAAATTCGTCATGCGAATATAGCCCATTAACTTGCCTTCAAAGACAGACAACCAATCTTCATCAGATAGATTTTCTACAGCTTCATTAGAAAATGTAGCCCCCTCGGAATTATTGACTAATATATCAATTTTTCCAAATTGGGTGAGAGCTTCTTGGACTAAATTTTGAGAATTACTTGCATTTTGCACATCAGCACAAATCGGGATAACTTTTGCTTGAGAACCAACCAAACCTTGATAAGCTTGTTCTAATCGCTCAGAATTTCTTCCACAAATTATTAACTGACAACCTTCTGCTGCCAGCTTTTGAGCAACGCTATAACCAATACCAGCACTTGCTCCTGTCACTAAAGCTACTTTCTGTGTTAATCCTAAATCCATGATAAATATCCTTTATGAAGTAGTTAGCGATCGCGCCATCATATCTTTCTTTAAAAAAGCATCTTTGACTGAAAGATGAGAGCGAGGTTTAATCAAAATTTCAATCAAAGATACTGTTTCATCAGAAGGATTATGTCCTCCATAAAGAGCGTTAGCAGGAGCATAATAAACACTACCATATTTTAAATTCTGCTGTTGTTCGGCCACTGCGATCGTCAATCTAGCGTTAAGAATTATTCCCATTGTTTCACTAAAAGATTGGCGAATTGGGATTATTCCTTTTGGAGGTATTTTGGTGATGACAATCTCAAACCAAGAACCAACAACGGACTGACACTCAAAACCTGTAACTTCATTTTGAGTTGCTGTAACTTTCAGAATAGCTTCTTCAGCTTCCTCAGAATTTGTGATGCGTTTCACATCAAATGCTAATGCTGTTTCTGAGAAAGGGTTTATAGAACCATGAAGAACATTGTTACCAGCCACATAAACTTGCTGGAGGGGTTCAAGAATTTCTTTAGTACCATTAATATTTATTTCTAAACGTCCCGCTATTTGCATTCCAATTTGGCTTTCGGGATGTCGATGTAATTCAAAAGTAGCCCCTGGGGGAATAGAAGCTAATTGTACAACTGTGTCTTGACATTGAAATGCGATTAACTCTACATCAGAATTAACTTTGATGGTTTTTGGCTGGGGAAAATATTTAGACATAATTTTCTGTTAATTTAATTTTTTCTGAAAAATAGACCAACTCATACGAATGTTTCCATAGATGGAAATAAATTCTAAATCGTAGGCTTTAACAGCATTCTCATTAGTAATAGCGAAATCAGCTAAACCCTGCATTACCTGAATCGCTGAATCGCTTGTAGAAGGAGACAAATCCACTTGTATTTGTGTTTGATCTTGAGAGTCTGGCAATAATTTTGTTAACAGAGGTAGGGGAGCCGGATGGGTAACAATTCTAGAACCGTTGAAAACTACCTCTTTATTTTTTTTCTTAGCCAATCCATAAACTGGAGTAGGAAATATAAAAATGAAACCTAGCTCAAAACTTGGCTCCATATAAAACTCATTAATTCGGTCGTAAGCATGAGGGACTAGAGCCATATCTACTTTGTCTTGTAGCAAGGCTTGTTTAACTTCTGTAAAAGTATCAAATAACTGAGTTGATACAGTAAATTGTTCTGAGAGCAGATGCTTAGTTATATGCTTGGCAGCGTAATCACTACTAGTAGCATTAGGCCCTAAAGTACCTATGACTAAATTTTTTGAAGGAGGGATACGAGGTTGAAATTCAATCTGAAATTCCAGCATAGTTTTTCCTGAGTAATCATCATGATATTTTTTGGTGGCGAGTCATTGGCAATTTGGTTATAGATAACCTCCAGGAATTTAGTTTATTTGCAGAAAATCTTGTGAAAACAGAAGGTGGGTTTCTGCATGTGGACGACTTTATTTAATTAATTTCTGCTAACAATTCGTCCAAAGCTTCTTGGCTAAACTCAACTTCTGGGAAATCAGAAGGAGTATAGCCACCTGCCTCTGGAGTTAAGCAGTGGGCAATAATAGTTTCTAAGGTTTCTATATACTCATTAGCGAGATTTTCTACAGTGGCCCAGGAATGAAAATGCTCGCTATATTGCCACTCTAATTGCAGCCTCCCTTCCACAACTAATCCATTTACAGTTAACAAATGGCGGCGCCGTCCTTTGGGGCTGTGAATAGAACCGCTAGACTCTTGGGCATATTTCCATCCAAGGGTTGCTAACTGCGTTTGGTCGAATTGACCTAAGTAGTTAAAGCTCACCTCAGCTTTGGAGAACGCTTGTAATTGATTGCGTTCTGCGCTTCTCCCAAGGGGAGACGCCAAGGGCGAACGCAGCAGCGCTTCTCTACGAGACGCTCCGCGATCGCGATCGCTCTCATCCGGGCTAAGATATCGCAAGATGCCATAACCAATACCCCGGTTGGGAATACGTCGCAGTTGCTCTTTTACCGACTTGAGAACCTCTCCGGGATCGTTGCGATCCTCAAGTTTTAACAGCACGGGGAATATACTAGTAAACCAGCCTACCGTGCGGGACAAGTCCACATCCTCAAACAAGTCCTCTCGTCCATGACCTTCTAAGTCAATCAGTAGGGAGTAAGAACCTGTCCAACGAGTGAAAGTTTGCACCAATGCCGTTAGCAGGACATCGTTAATTTGAGTGTTGTAGGCTCCAGGGACATCGTGCAACAGAGCGCGAGTCTGTTCTACGCTCAGGTATACAGATACAATCCGACTTGAGGCTACAGTGTTATCTTGGGCAATAGCAGCATAATCCAACGGTAAAGGAGCAATTGGGAACCGCATTGAGTCCAGCCAGTAATCTAGCTGTGAATGCAGTTCTTGACTGCGGACATAATCCTGCAATCGAATTGCCCAATCCTTAAAGGAAGTTGTTTTTGCAGGTAGTTGGATACTTTTGCCAACTTCTAATTGTTTGTATGCCTCAGATAAGTCTTCTAGCAAAATCCGCCACGAGATGGCATCGACAGCCAAGTGATGGATGACGATGAGTAACCGTCCGGGGGAATTTCCTAAGTTAAACAGAACGACCCGCATCAGCGGCCCATCTGTTAAGTTCAGCGTGCTTTGTGCTTCGTCTGCCCTGATTGCGATCGCCTTTAACTGTTCTGCTGGGGGCAAATATGACAAATCTGCAATGCCCAACGATACATCGCTGGCATCACTGTTGTACTGCTGCCATTGCCCATCCTGCTGCACAAACCGCAGGCGTAAAGCATCGTGATGGGAGAGTAACTTTTGCAATGCCTGCTCTAGTAATTCCGGTTGCAAATTTGCAGGAACTTCTAGCAGGAAGGATTGGTTAAAGTGATGAGGCTCAGGTAGATTTTGCTCAAAGAACCAGTGCAGAATCGGTGTTAGAGGGACAACCCCTGTAACTAAACCTTGTTCGGATTGAACCGAGTTAATTATACCAGCAACAGCCGCTAATTCAGCAATTGTTTGGTGTTGAAATAATTGTTTGGGAGTAAGTTTAAGTCCAGCTTGATTAGCTTTGGCAATAATTTGCATACTAATTATAGAATCTCCACCCAATTCAAAGAAGTTATCGTGGATACCAACTTGCTTAAGCAGTAAAACATCCCGCCAAATCTTGGCCAAGACTTCTTGAGTATGGGTGTGGGGAGATACAAAGCCAGTGGATTCATCGGACTCGAACTCCGGTACTGGTAATGCACGACGGTCTACTTTGCCATTGGGGGTAATCGGCAGAACTTCCAGAAATGTGAAGGATGCAGGAATCATGTAACTGGGGAGCTTTGACTTGAGAAATAGGCGTAGCTCGTTACTGGTCGGCTGTGTTATTTCTGGGATGATGTATACTGCCAAACTCTTAACACCAGGTATATCTTCCCTGGCGATCGCCACAGCATCACGTACCTGGGGGTGTTGAGTCAAAGTAGCCTCAATTTCCGAAAGTTCAATGCGGAAACCACGAATTTTAACTTGGTTATCAATGCGGCCCAAGAATTCTATATTGCCATCAGCTTGGTAGCGAACCAAATCGCCTGTCCGATAAAGTCGTCCTTCAGGTGCGAAAGGGTTATGAATAAAGCGTTCTGCGGTCAAGTCGGGACGGTGGAGATAACCCCGTGCCAAGCTCTCACCACTAATGTACAATTCTCCAGTGACACCAATGGGTACAGGCTGTAATAAGGAATCTAGTATATAAACTTGGGTATTAGCGATCGCTCGCCCGATTGCAGGTGGTAAGTAAGCTTGTTGTCTTTTAGGAACAGTACCGGAGGTTGCGACTACAGTATTCTCTGTTGGCCCGTAATTATTCACCACCTCAAAGGGATGAGAAGTCGAAGGATACTGATGAAGTTGATCTCCACCTGTGAGCAAAGTTCGCAACGCAGCATTCACCGACCAATTTAATGACAGAATTTTCTCGGCCATTGGTGTCGGTAGAAAGCTAATAGTTATTGCCTTTGATAACAACCAGTCTCGCAGTTGCTCAGGGTCAAGCCGGGTTTCATCATTGGGAAAGTGGATGCTCGCTCCAGCCGTCAGATAAGGCCAGATTTCCCAACCACAAGCGTCAAATGCTACTCCAGCAACTTGTGTTACTCGGTCAAGGGACGACACTGCAAAAGCTTGTTGATGCCAAAAGACGAGATTTAACAATCCTCTATGTTCAATTTGCACTCCCTTGGGTCTGCCAGTAGAACCGGAGGTGTAAATCACATAAGCTAGATTGTCAGTTGTCACTGTGTGAGGTAAATTCTCTGCGATCGCGCTGAAGGTTGCGCTATCCAGACAAACTACCCGCGCTTGATGTGGCGGCAGCGTTGTCACCAGACTTTCCTGGGTTAACAGCACCGATACCTGAGCATCTGCTAGCATGAACGCCAACCGCTCTTGGGGATATGCCGGATCAAGCGGTACATAAGCCCCACCAGCCTTGAGTATGCCCAGCAATCCGACCACCATTAAGGGCGAACGCTCAATGCAAATTCCCACTAAAGCTTCTGGTTTCACGCCAAGCGATCGCAGATAATGCGCCAACTGATTTGCGCGATCGTTTAACTGTTGATATGTCAGGGACTCGTCTTCATAAACCACTGCGATCGCATAAGGTGTTTTTTCAACCTGCTCCTCAAATAACTCATGGATACATTTGCTCTGAGGATAGGGCGTATAAGTATCATTCCATTCCACTAACAACTGATGTCGCTCCGGCTGACTCAGCAGTGGTAATTCACCAATGGCTTGATTCGGATTAGCAATAATCACTGCTAACAAAGTCTGGAAATGACTTGTCATTCTCGCAATGGTATCTGGCTCAAACAGGTCGCTGTTATATTCCCACGCACCTATCAGCCCCGCTTTTGTCTCCCAAACAGCCAAGGTCAAATCAAACTGAGATGTTCCACGTTCTACAAATTGAGGAGTCAGAGTAACATCAGGCAATTCTAATGTATCCAACAAGAAATTCTCTAAGACAAACACCACTTGGAATAGGGGATTGTAACTGAGAGAACGTTCTGGCTGCAACGCTTCTACCACTTGTTCAAAGGGAATATCTTGATGAGTATAAGCAGACGTTGCAACTTGTCGCACTTGAGAGAGAAACTCATTGAAACTCGGATTGCCTTTGATTTGGTGACGCAATACCAATGTATTGACAAAAAAGCCAATCAATGATTCTATTTCTCTGCGATTGCGGTTGGCAATAGGGCTACCAATGCAGATATCATCTTGACCACTGTAACGAAACATTAAAACGACGAAAGCCGCTAGTAATGTATGGAATAGAGTAGCTCCTGACTGTTGGCTGAAGGTTTTGATTTGCTTGCTCAAATTCTGGTCAATTTGAAATTCCTGGGTAGCACCACAGAAAGTCTGAACGGGTGGGCGTGGTTTATCTGTGGGTAGTTCTAATAAGGGTGGCGCATCGGTTAACTGTTGCTTCCAGTAATTTAGTTGCTGTTTTTGAATTTCCTCAGTCAACCATTGTCGCTGCCAAACTGCAAAATCAGCATATTGGATGGGCAACTCAGGGAGGAGCAAAGGGGAATCAAGAGTAAAAGCTCGATATAAGTTGGACAACTCTTGGATGAATATCCCCATTGACCAGCCATCCGTGATGATATGGTGCATGATCAATACCAGGACATGGGACTCTGACCCCAGCCTTAGTAAAGTGATGCGTAATAAAGGGCCATTACTCAAATCAAAAGGTTGCCGAGCTTCTTTTGTGACAATCTGTTGTACCTCTGATTCTTCTAGACCTTGCAAGTCCAGAACTGGTATGTTGATTGTCAAGCTAGGAGAAATGATTTGCAAGGGTTTCCCGTCAACTGCGGGAAATGTTGTCCGTAAAATTTCGTGACGACAGATGATTTTGTTGATACTCTGTTCAAGAGCTTCTACGTTGAGTACACCTGCAACGCGCAGCTGTAAACCCTCGTTATAAAACGGGCTTTGGCTTTCTAATTGATAGAGAAACCACATCCTCTGCTGGGCAAAGGATAAAGGCAAGTCTCCAGAACGCTTTATAGATATTGGCTCAAAAGAGGAGTCTGTTGCAGTCTGAGCTTCTTCTAGAAAAGCCAGGATTTCTGATTTGCGCCCTAGCAGTTGGTTTTTGAGGTCTGGGTTCATCACTCCCTTGGGAGCGCGATAGTTTAACTGGCCGCCTTCCAGCCAAATTTTGATACCTAAACTATTTAAATAAGATACAAATTCTATTATTGTCATTTATAGTACCCCTCCCTCATATTCTTTTTCTGCGTCATCCATAGCGACATTCCACTTGGTGACGACAGTTTGTAGCGCCTCAAGGCTTTCTGCCAAACCAGCTACAGTCGGGGATGCAAAAAAGCGATTTGGCGACAATTCAACAGAAAAAGTCTCGCGCAAACGAGAAATGACTTGGAAGGCTAACAAAGAATTTCCTCCCAGTTCAAAGAAGTTGTCGTGAATAGCGATTTGGGGTATTCCTAAAACTTCTTGCCAGGTTTGAGCTATTTGCCGTTCCGTTTCATTTCGGGGAGCGATCGCTCCTATACTAGTCATACCCCTAGCCAATAATTCTCGATTGATTCCGCCGCTAGCAGTCAGAGGCATTTGTGATAGTTGCACAAAGTCACAGTTAACGGTTGTTGTGAAGCGATGTCTTCGACGGGCTACGCCTACGCACACTGTAAAATCTGATAACTCTGGTACGGCAGCACCGTTACCCGTAGTGAAATAGGCAGTTAATTTCTGTAACCCTGGAAACTCCGAGGTAAAACGCCGAATTTTGGGATTGCTGCCATCTAAGCCGACTATCAGCTGTGGTTGGTCATGATATAAACCAGTCAATAAGGAATACAACCCTTGTTGCAGGCTCATCTCATAAAAGCCTTGAGCGCGGGTGATTTCTTGCCTCTGATAACCCTTGTTGATCCCTGTGTCACGCCAAATTGTCCAAGCAAAGCAATAGCTGTGCAACCCACCAACAGAACGTTGATATTGATTAAAGCTTTCCAGAAAATTGTTAGCAGCAGCATAAGCAGAAATTGTGGCTCCACCAAAGAAACTCGCCAAAGACGAAAAGCTAATGAAAACCCCCTGCCCTTGCTTCTCTAATACTTGATGCAGTACCCAAGCACCTAAGACTTTGGGACGTAAAATTGCAGCTAAACTCTCTGGTGTTTCATCCACTAGCATCTGTTCGTGGTAAGTTCCCGCCAGATGAATCACCCCATCTAACTGACTTCCCCAGTTAGATTTGACTTTTTCTACTACTTGCTGTGTGGCTTGCAAATCGCAGATATCCACTGCCTCATAAACCACCGCTCCAAGCTGCTTTAATTCTTGATAAGCTTTAATTTTGTCTGATATTGTTTTGGATACAACGTCTGTACTTGGTAGAGGAGTGCGACCTACTAATAATAATTTGGCATTAAAAAACTTAATCAGATATTTAGCAATTTCAATCGCAACGCCTCCAAGTCCACCGCTAATCAGATACATTCCTCCTGGTTTAAAAGGAAGTTCTTGCTTCGGTTTGTCTTGCAGTTTGACTTTTTCCAAACCTACAACAAAGCGCTGTCCGTTTCGGTAAGCAACCTCTTGGTCTTTTGATAAAATTTGGAGTTCTTGCAGAATATGGTTTCCGTCCACCTGTACTGAATCTGGTGGTAAATCGATATGGCAGCAATTTAACCAGGTTATTTCTTGGGGAATAGTTTTAACTACACCTAGAACTGGAGATTTTTCATAAGCTATCTTGTCTGTTGGTTGTGTAGACTGGGTATAGCTAGAAACAAATAATAATTGAACTAAATCTTGGGATACCTGAGTTTTTGCTAAGGCTTTGACAAGAAATAATAAACTGTAAATTCCCTGCTCTTGGGCTTTTTCTAGAGCTTCTATGTTTTTGATTTCTCCGCCATATTCTTGATAATTCCACAAATGCAAAATCTGACCAATGGTCAGTTTCTCTGCCTTTATAGTCTCAAGCAATAGCTGATAATGATATGCATTTCCAGGAGTTAAACAGAAATGATTAGGACTTTTTTTAGTAAAATACGATCCAGGTGAGACACACAGATATGGCAGGTTTTGCTGTTGCAATTGCTGACAAACAAATGTACCTAATCCAAGCTCATCAAGGAATACTATAGTCAGACTATCTTGGGATAAAGTCTTCAAAACCTTGGCTTGTTTACGTCGCCAAACTTTTTGGTAGAACCAATCAGGAATCGTGTTGCTATTGCCTAGTAAGATATCGAATCGTTTGAGAATTAAGTTAAATTCACCTGCATGGAAGCGATCACTAAGTTGCGATCGCTGGATTTTACCAATAACAGTTTTGGGAATATCTTCTTTAGCTAATAAAATTAAATAATCAGGATTTAAGCCGATTTTGTTCACCACTGTCTGGCGAATTTTCTTCAGTAGCTCTAATAGTTTAGCTTCTTCTCTAATTGGTGAACTGAAGAAAATAGCCAGTTTCTCTGTTGCATCATCAGCATTGCACACTGCACAAGCGGCAGTGTAGGACACTTCAATTTCTGCAATTTCTTCTACTACTGCTTCAATTTCATGACTGTAGTAGTTGGCTCCATTGATAATAATTGTTTCTTTAGCACGACCTGTAACTACCAATTGTTCATTGGCAATAAATCCTAAATCGCCAGTATCAAACCAGCCATCTTTTAAAAAGGATTGACTGTTAGCATCATCGTTGTTGTAATATCCCAGAGAAACTGCATCACCTTTAACTTGCAAACGCCCGATAGTGTCTTCTCTTAATACAGAGTTTTGCTCGTCTACTATGCGAATGGTAATTCCAGGAATAACTGAGCCTAAATCGGTAAAAGTATTGTAATTTGCATGGTATATGTCTACTCGTTGAATAGTACCTTGCAATATAGATTTGTCTATCCTATGGAACAACAAAGGTGCTTCCTGAAGGGGCTGATAATATGTAATTCCCGAACCCATCTCAGCCATTCCAAAAGCGGGACGAATTGCTGTTGCTTTGAGTCTGTATGCAACCAAATTTTCTCGAAAATCCTCTACAGCTTTACTAGATACTGCTTCACCAGCTGTCAGTAAGAATTTCACGCACGATAAGTTCCAGTTCTGTTCTGGTTCTTGTTTGAGGGAGTCATTAACTATCGCATAAGCAAAGTTAGGGGCCCAGCTATGAGTAATCCGGTATTTATGAATCAAATCTAACCAGTTGAGGATGCGACCCAAAATATATTCTTTTTGGGCATAAATCAAGGTGCAACCCAATTCAACACCACGGATATGCCAGTCGGAAATGCTGCCAATGTGATCGAATGGCAGCCAATTTAAAATCACATCTTCTCGCTCATGCTGATTGAGTTGGTTAGCTCCTCTGGCGCGAGAAATTAGATTCTTATGAGTCAATTGAACGCATTTTGGTATTCCTGTACTGCCAGAAGTCAGGTTGAAAAGAGCCACCTCATCTGGTTGACTATGATGATATTGTTTGCTGGCAGTATTGTTTTTTAATACTTCAATTGTGCCTATCTTGATGCGTTCTCCTGGTAGCCATTGCGATAGGAATTCTATTTCTGGTTTGAGAGCTTCTGTAGTTAAGATAACTGGACTATCTAAGAACTGCCAAATATGACAAAGCTTATCCACCACCTTATTTGATTCTCTATAAGTTGGTGGCACTTCCATGATTACGGGGACAAAACCTCCCAATATACAGCCCCAAAAGGTGGGAATAATGTCACAGCTAAGTTCCATCTGCAAGATAACTTTGTTGGTTGGCTTGAGTCCCAACTTTCTCAAACCAGCAAGAATCCGCTCTGCAACTTCCAGTAACTCAGCGTATGACTGGTGTAGTTCTGTTCCATCGGGCAATAGGTAAATAATTCCCCAACTTGTAACCTGTTGCGCGGCTCTTTGCAAAACTTCGGGCAAAGTAATAGGTGCATGGGGATCATCCACGATAATACTGCCGTGACTGATGGCAAGTGGCTTTGGCTCTGAGTAGTGTTGTTGTGTATCGGGTTGGGAATCTTTGGGAATTGGGGCAACGTTAGCGATGGGCAAAGCCCCGCCTTTGGCGATCGCGTTCTTGCCTTGCCAATCTGGGATCAAATCGGACAAATGAAGTGAGGGGATATTCTTTCTCAACTCCTGCACCACTACCACTGCCTGTTCAATTTTGTGATCAGAGTTAAGTTGCTTTTCTACTTGCTCAATTAAACTTTCATCAATAATAGGAATGTTCATCAGAGCCAATTCATCTACCTCTCCTATGGCAGTTAAAGGTATATTTGACACTGGTACTATGGCTTTTGGTAATAATGCTTCATCGGACACCTTTTGAAGATAAGAGCAAATTTGCTTTAGCGAGTTATTTGAGCTTGAAACAATATATAGTATGACTTCCAGTGGATATGTTTTATTCACAATCACTGTGCATTCGTTTAATGGAGCTTTCTCCAACAAAACTAATTCAAACTTAGTTTTAATTTGCTGTATTTTCTTCAAATATAAACTCTCTTCTTCTAAAAAATCCATTTTTCACACTTTTGACCATAATTTAAATGTACTTAAAAATTAAATGTCTATATTTACTAATCTATAATTTAGGCAAACGAAAAACTATTGCAAACACTGCTCTGTTCCATATTGCATATAAGTTTTGCTTTTATTTTGTACCAATGTAATGCATAAGTAGCCTTCTTTTCTGTTACATCAACTTACTAGAGAGAATATTTAGCAACTATTTTTTATTAAGGTACAAGTTTTATGAAGTTAGTATATTTAAACTAAATCTTCTAAATGATCTCAGTTTTGTCAATAAAATGCAATAGCAGTTAAGCAAATAATAATGTAGACATTTAAGACAGTTAAGACAGTTAAGTAAATAATAAAGTAGGCATTTAAGAAAGTTAAGAAAGTTAAGTAGATAATGTGGACAGTTAAGACATTTAAGATAGTTAAGATATTTAAGCAAATATTTAACTAACCTTCATATAGGAGCTTGATGGCTTTATATTAACTTCCTAATAGAGAAAATACGGTTAAACTTATAAGTATAAAACTAGACAATCATAACTCAGCATTTACAAACTTCATCGCCTCGATTGCCTTGGGATAACCTGTTCCATGCCGCATTATTTAAGCATTAATAGGGAGCAAACCAGCTAATTCACCAGCCCCGCTCAACAATGTCGGCGATCGTATCATGTGCCAATGGGCTAAGTTAAGAAGACTGGAAAATATAGGGACTACAAGGATAATCTAATCAAATAAAATTGCTACAACTTGATATTGATTACTTAATTATGATAAAAAATTAATAAATTTATCTTATGCGCTTGCTTAAGTTTCCTAAATTTCTTAACTTTCCTAAATCCTGAGAATGATTGCTTCTTAACTGTCTTAACTGATCTTGAAAATATATTTAATTACTGATATATCTGTAGTTGAAAAAATAATTTTCTTCAAGGAAAACTCTATGTCTAAAAAGACAGTCAAAACAGTTGATATTGCAGCGTTACCATTTTTTGCGCGTTTCTTGGAACAAGCTAGTGAAGGTGAAGGAACAGATGTTCCTTGGACTTACAAATTTCCTTCAGATTTGGAAGATAAATAATTTATTTAGTCTTCTACATCTGAAAGTACCTTTCTAATCAGGGAAATATCTTGTAATTGGCTTCATCATGATTTAATAGAGTAGCAGTTATAAAATAACTAAAAACTACTCTTGAGAGATGCGATGGCGCAGAGCGCCTGCCGTAGGCAATCGCTTTCATATTGCCTTTTCCAAAGATGGAGGTGATTGCTTTTTGTAGCCCCCTAAATTGTTAAAAAATTTTTGGGTATCGAAAGCAATTTCTTTGCTAATACTTAATAGCTACCTCCTGAAAATATGATAAAAAATATTTATGCACCTGTCTCGTGACGTTGTTTTATTAATTACCCACAGTGGTGATTTCTTCACAATAGATAGAGTGGCAGAAGCCTTATCAAAAAAAGGTGTGCAACCATTTCGTCTAGATACTGATAAATTTCCTCTAGAAGTGCAATTAACAGCACATTTTGATAAGTCTAAAAGCTACCACACTATAGAATATAACAACCACTCGATCAGCACAGAGCAGGTGCAAGCTGTATGGATGCGCCGTATTTGGGAATCACAACTGAGTCAAGAATTAGCGCCAAAGTTCCGAGAAGCTTGCTTTAGAGAATCACAAGCAACTTTAGATGGTTTTTGGGACAGTCTCAAAGAAGCTACGTGGGTAGATAATTTAGAGCGGATAGATTATGCAAATAACAAGCTGCGTCAACTGCGGATTGCATCTGAAGTAGGTTTTGTTATCCCCCAGACTCTTGTTACCAACAAAGCCCAAGCAGCACGAGAGTTTTTCGGGCAAGTCAACGGCAAAATGGTGAGCAAGCTCTTAACTACTCTTTCCCGGAGTATGGAAGCTAACTCCTCGTTTTTTCTGTACACCAGCATCGTCAAGGAAGAAGACTTAAAAGATGCCGAATCACTGCGTTATTGCCCAATGGTTTTTCAAGAGCAAATTCCAAAGCAACAGGAATTACGGGTGGTGTATGTGGATGGTAATGTATTTGTGGGGGCGCTAAATGCAGATGTGTATGCAGCAGCCAAAGTTGATTGGCGTAAACCTGGTGTTGATATTGGCGTATGGCAACACCACCAGCTTCCTGATGAAGTAATTCGTCGTCTCAAAGCCTTTATGGGGAAATTTGGGCTGTTATTTGGAGCGTTAGATTTCATCGTCACACCATCAGGGGCATACGTCTTTTTGGAAATCAACCCTCTGGGGGAGTGGGGAATGCTGGAAAAGGATTTAAACTTACCGATTGCAAGTGCGATCGCAGATACTCTACTTCAAAGAAAGCATGATCAAAAATTTAATATTTGATACTAGCCTGTGGTAAGCCACCTAAAGGGTGTCTACATACTTCACACTTCATACTTTTTATGACCGTATTAATAGTTACGTTTAGTAAAGACAACGAAAGTATTCCTCTAGTCATCAACGAAATTGATGCTAGAGGAGAAAAAGCATTTCGGTTTGACACAGACAGATATCCTACTGAAGTCAAGCTAGATATTTACTGCGGCGATACTGAACGGGTAATTATTACTGATGGCGAACAGAAGCTAGATTTGAGTGAAGTCTCCTCAGTTTGGTATCGGCGGATGCGCTACGGACAAAAAATTCCCGACTCAATGGACAAGCAATACAGAGATGCGTCAATTAACGAATGTCGCGCCACAGTCAGGGGTATGATTGCCAGCCTTCAGGGATTCCACTTTGATAAAATGTCCAATGTGGATCGGGCTAATAATAAACAACTACAATTGCAAGTTGCACGAGAAGTTGGTCTTATAACTCCACGCACTCTGACTTCAAATAATCCAGAAACAGTTAAGCAATTTGCTCAAGAGTGTAGCCAAGGTATTGTTACTAAGATGCTTTCTTCCTTTGCTATTTACGATCAGCAGGGGCGAGAAAACGTTGTGTTTACCACTCCAGTTACAAATGATGATTTGGAGAATATGGAAGGACTACGTTTTTGTCCGATGACCTTTCAAGAAAATGTGCCCAAGGCGCTGGAGTTGCGGACAACTATTGTTGGACACCGCGTATTTACTGCCGCAGTAGATTCCCAAAGCTTAGAAGGATCTACTTATGACTGGCGCAAAGAGGGGAGAGCCTTAGTTAAAAATTGGCAACCCTACGACTTGCCAGAAGATATTGAGAAAAAACTGCTCAAACTGATGGCTTATTTTGGCTTAAACTATGGAGCAATCGATATTATTGTCACGCCCGATGGCCGCCATGTATTCCTCGAAGTTAACCCAGTTGGGGAATTTTTTTGGATGGAGATATATCCACCACACTACCCCATTTCACAGGCGATCGCAGAAGTATTACTGACTAATAAAAATTAGAGTATTCAGCTTTGCACATTTTTATTGTCCTCTATTTATCCTATAGCTACTCAATTAAAAAACACTTTTCAGTAGAATAAAGTAGCAATTTTACGTCTATATCACCTACCACTTTGAAACTTGTTAGTAAGATTTATTTTATAAAATTTATTGAGATTAAATTCCTTAGTTAAAAGTAAAAATTATTAATATTTGGAGATTAAATCCTTGTGATAAACCTAGTAAATACACAAACAGTTTTGACATTTGATGGGGTAAATGATTATATAGATTTTGGTAGAAACGATATTGGCGGCGTTTTCGCTCAAGGGAGTTCAGCTTTTACGGTTTCAGGGTGGGTAAATCCATATCAACTAACAAATAAAGCCACTAGTTACGGGACGCGTAATGTATTTTTTGCCCGTTCTTCAGAGAGATTCAGCGATAATTTTGAATTCGGCATCAGTGAAACAGGAAGCCTAGATGTCTACATTGATGAAAGTGTTAGCAAGGGTATCAAAACCTTTGGGCAAGGAGAATTAACTGTAGAAGAATGGCACTTTTTTGCTATTGTTTTTAATAGTGGTCAGCTAACCGTATATCTTGACGATCGTGAATACAGCGATTCTCTCAGAGGCTCATCTTTAAACAAAGCGACAAGTTCTATAACTCTGGGAGCAACGTTACACAAACAAGTATATTTCAAAGGACAATTAGCAAATATTAGCGTTTGGAATTCTCCCTGTACTCAAGCACAAATTCAGACTCATCGTTGTGGGCTAATAGTCGGAGATGAAGAAGGATTAGTGGCCTACTGGAAATTAGACGAAGGGCAAGGTACAACTGTCAAAAACCAAACTGGAAAATCTTATCAAGGAAATTTTCGTGGTAATCCTATTTGGACTTTAGCAGAAATTCCATTTGCAACACAATCACCAAATCCAATTCCATTTGCAGCAGAATCATCCAATCAAGAAGATATAAAAGAAGAGATCCAAACTGAGATAACAGTTATTCCTGAAGAAAATATCTCACCACTAACTACAAGTTTATTAGCAGCAACGGTATCGTTAGTAAGCGACGACGAAAACCAGCCAAAGGAAATTCAACAGGCAGAAACAAACAACGAAGAATCTGAGATTATTCCAACTGCGATCGCTCTCAGTCCATACGAAGAGGAAACGAAAACAGACAAAATTGAAAATCCCGCCAATATCCAACAAGCACAAATATTAACTCAGGAGGAAATGCCAGAAACTATGAATACAAAAGCCAGTCCCAAATATAAAATACTTTCCATTGATGGAGGCGGTATTCGGGGCATTATTCCGGCATTACTCCTATCAGAAATTGAAAGGCGGACACAAAAGCCTATATTCAGTTTGTTTGATTTAATTACTGGCACTTCCAGTGGTGGAATTTTAGCACTCGGACTAACTAAACCCAGATTAGGTTCGGATATATCTGATAACTTACCAGTGGCTGAATACACTGCTGAGGATCTCCTACAGTTCTTTATTGAGTATGGGGTAGAAATATTTTATGAGCCGTTGTTTGAAAGACTACTTGGCCCGTTAGAGGATATATTTCTCCAGCCAAAATATCCTTCTGAAAGCAAAGAAGCAATTTTCAGCCAATATTTTGGTAACGCCCTTATAGAAAATAATCTCAAAGAAGTTTTTGTAACGAGTTACGATATCGAGCAGCGAATTCCCATATTTTTTACAAACAAACTAGAAAAGCAGCAAATAGAATCTAAGAATTTTCAAAAGTTATGTGGGGGTTTTTCGCTTTTAGATGCAGCATTGGCAACTAGTGCCACTCCGACTTATTTTGCTCCTCATCGAATTGTAAACCCCCACAATAGCGGTATCGCCTATACTTTAATTGATGGTGGAGTATTTGCTAATAATCCAGCCCATTTAGCTATTTTAGAAGCACAAATTAGTAGTAAACAAAAAGCTCAAAAACTCCTCAATACAGAAGATATTTTAGTAGTTTCTTTAGGTACAGGTTCGCTTACGAGTGTCTACCCTTATAAAGAAGTCAAAAATTGGGGACTCTTGCAATGGGGAAGACCACTTTTAAATATTATGTTTGACGGTAGTAGTGAAGTGGTAGCTGGAGAATTAGAACAGTTGTTTGAACCTACTGATAAAGAAGCTCAAAGTTTTTATTATCGCTTTCAAACATTGTTAGATAGTGAACTAGAAGAAATAGATAATACCAAACTCCAAAATACTCGTCAGCTACAAGCTATAGCCCATCGATTAATATCTCAAAAAAGTCAACAAATCGATGAACTTTGTAGTCTTTTGTTGGGCTAAATCAGATTTCTTACATCTTGCACCAATTAGTTGGTGCAAGATGTAGGATTTTTAATTTCTTCACAAAAGAAATTAGTAATGACTCTCTTAGTCATGTTTTCACTTTATAAGGATTGTAGGTAAGTACAATGGATGAACTCGTCAAAAAAATTTCTGGTTTAGGACTTCCTGGCATACTTTTCGTGATCGCAACGGGTGCAGCAGGGGGCAATGTCGCCGCCGTTGTTGCTATGCTTTCAGCGCTGGGAGGGCCTTTTGGCCTCTTAGGAGGTTTAGGCTTGCTTGGTCTGGTAGCCGTTCTAGGGGAATATATAGCGGGATTTGGAATTGAAAACATTCTTAAGCTCGTCTATACAGAACGTAGCAAAACTGAATCTGTCAGATTTCTTCTCAAAGAAATTCAAGAATTGCCCATTTCAGATGAGTTAAAACTCAAACTGAAACATCATATTAGCCCAGTAGTCGTTACTGAGCCTGACCAAGGCCCTTTTCCGAGAACAGTCGAAATTGTTGATGACGAACCATTGACCTAGTGCATTCGATTTGATTTGTAAATTACCCCCTTTAATCCCCCCTTGTAAAGGGGGGAAAAAAGAAATATAGTTCCCTCCCCTTTACAAGGGGAGGGTTAGGGTGGGGTAAAATCAGGTGAGTAAACTATTTCAGACTTGTGTATGCACCGTATTTAGGGCAATCTACAAATCTCGAATACAAAACCATAAAAGTTTTCAGACATTCTCTAAAAGGAAAAATGGCCTTTGAGTCTAACTTAATTCTCAAAGGCCATTTCAAAATTCCTAGTGTAATTAGTGACGGCTATATTTTTAGAATATGCAAACTCCATCTGTGCGTGAGCAAAATACAACAAATCCTTTTTCAGTCTTGATTCAATTTTGGCAAGATGTGAAAGTAGTTGCTCAACCTTATTGGTATCCAACAAAAGCAGAAGGAAGAGCATTTTCAGATGTGATTCGCTCATGGGGAATGCTCATTTCCTTAGTATTATTAATAGTCGTAATCGTCGGTGCAAATGCTGCAAATAGTTACTGGAATCGCTATGTAATTGATATCGTTATTGAACAGAGAGATCTTGATAAATATAATAGTACTTTATGGGTTTCCAGCCTCATTATTGTTGGCATGGTATTGTTAGTAACTCTTTTGAGATATGTCAGAAAAAAAATAATTTTTGACTGGTATAACTGGCTAAATTTTTATGTTTTAGAAAAATATTTAAGCAATCAAGCTTATTATAAAATCAATTTTAAATCTGATATAGATAATCCAGATCAACGCTTATCCCAAGAGATAGAACCCATTACTAGTATTGGCTTGAGATTCTCCTCTTCTTTACTAGAAAAATCTTTAGAAATGGGAAGTTCTTTGATAATTCTCTGGATGGTTTCTTCACAAATCGCAATTTATTTAATTATTTATACAATTATAGGTAATTTAATAGCTATTTACTTAAATCAAACAATAAATAAAGTTAACCAAGAAGAACTTGCATTTAAAGCAGATTTTGCTTATTGCTTAACTCATGTTCGTAATCACGCTGAATCAATCGCTTTTTTTCAGGGAGAAGATGAAGAATTAAATATAATTAAACGCAGATTTAATAACGTTTTAAAAACTGCTGAACGCAGGCTGAATTTAGAGAGGGGACAAGACGCTTTTAGCAGAGCATATCAGTCTGCTATTAGCGTATTTTCAATGTTTATTCTTACACCCTTGTTTCTTCAGGATAAAATTGATTATGGACAAATTAACCAAGCTAGTTTTGCTTGCTTTATGTTTTCTAATGCTCTAGGAGAACTAATATCTGAGTTTGGAATTTCAGGGCGATTTTCTAGCTATGTAAAACGTTTAGCAGAGTTTTCTGATGCTTTAGAAACTGCTAGTAAACAACCAGAGAACGACAGTACTATTAAAATTATAGAAGAAGAACGTTTAGCTTTTGAGAATGTCACTTTACAAACGCCAAATTATGAACAGGTGATTGTTGAAAATTTGTCAGTTGCTGTCCAAGCAGGCGAAGGGTTATTGATTGTTGGCCCTAGTGGTAGGGGTAAAAGTTCTTTATTGAGAGCGATCGCTGGTTTGTGGAATGCAGGAACTGGTCGTCTAGTGCGTCCTCCTCTAAAAGAAGTATTATTCTTACCCCAACGCCCTTATATAATTTTAGGGACTTTGCGCGAACAGTTGCTCTATCCTCACACAGATAGGAAAATGAGCGATCGCGAACTTGAACACATTTTGCAACAAGTTAACCTACAACACTTACTTACCCGCGTAAATGGCTTTGATACGGAAGTTCCTTGGGAAAATATATTATCCTTAGGAGAACAACAACGCCTCGCTTTTGCACGGCTATTAATTACACATCCTAGTTTCACTATCTTAGATGAAGCAACGAGTGCTTTAGATATAAATAACGAAGGTAATTTATATCAACAGTTACAATCAACGAAAACAACTTTTATCAGCGTTGGTCATAGAGAAAGCTTATTTAATTATCATCAATGGGTATTAGAGCTTTCGCAAGGATCTAATTGGCGACTTGTTTCTATGCCAGATTATCAATTGCAAAAAGGGATTGTTATTAAACCATCAGAAAAGCAGCAAATTACGATAGATATTTACCCAAAAAATGAACTCAAAATGAAACCAGAATCAGCAGCGATGTCTAACGACAAGACGCAAAGCGTCTACGCCACGATTATAGGACTTTCTCATAAAGAGCTTCAGACATTAACAGATTATTCTCTTAGTACTATTAGAAGCAAGGCTAGTCAAGAAAAGTCTGTGACTACTAAGGATGGTGTAACCTACTGCTATAATAAAAACCCAACGGTATTGAAATGGGTAAAAGTTTAGTAACTATTTGTATATTTAAAAATAAGTGATGCTATCTAGAAAGCAAAAACAATTAGTTACTTATGAATCTATTACGATTTATGAAACACATTACAAATTTCCTACTTTAAAAAATCCCAAACTAAAAAAAGTTCAAAAAAAAATTAGAAAATGCCAAACCTTAATTAAAGAAGGTACTAAATATCCTTCTTATTTTTGGGGAGTAATTAAATGGAAAAAAGAAATTAGTCAAGAACAAACTTTAGCAG
>NZ_JACKZS010000622.1 GCF_014222285.1 Nostoc sp. UCD121 | reverse complement strand
GCTAAAGAGGAACGTTTCCACGGTAAAAAAATCTATGACTATATCAATGATCGTGGCGAACATGCCATCTTTGATACAATTAAAGCTCCTAAAGTAGAATTTTCTTCTATTTTAGAAACATTTAAAGATAGTTTAGCTCAAGAACGTGATGTTACTCAACGTTTCTATAATCTTTCAGAATTAGCTCGAAATGATAAAGATTATGCTACAATTTCATTTTTAAATTGGTTCTTAGA
>NZ_JACKZS010000621.1 GCF_014222285.1 Nostoc sp. UCD121 | reverse complement strand
ATTTCACTCACTATGGTACATCTATCACGTTTTGCAGAAGAAATCATTTTTTGGTCGACTGATGAGGTAAAATTTATCACTTTATCAGATGCGTTTTCTACTGGCTCATCTATTATGCCACAAAAGAAAAACCCTGATATGGCTGAACTAATAAGAGGAAAAGTCGGACGTACTACAGGACACTTGATGAGTATGTTAGTAACACTTAAAGGCTTACCGTTAGCTTATAATAAAGA
>NZ_JACKZS010000620.1 GCF_014222285.1 Nostoc sp. UCD121 | reverse complement strand
CCACTACTACGACACGACCGGCACGGGCAACAGTTTGCTCATGCGCACTCCCCACGTCCTTCAACTCATCATGGACTCGCTGCGCTATTGGGTGACCGAGATGCACGTCGATGGTTTTCGCTTCGATCTTGCCTCAACCTTGGCGCGAGAATTGCACGAGGTAGACCGGCTCTCGAGTTTCTTCGACATCATCCAGCAAGACCCCATCATTTCCCAGGCGAAACTTATTGCTGAAC
>NZ_JACKZS010000082.1 GCF_014222285.1 Nostoc sp. UCD121 | reverse complement strand
ATACATAATAATTTATAATTTTCGGATATGACTCTTCTTATTTTATTCTGATATTTAGAGTCTAGATAATTTTCGATGTAATGATATGCTTTCAAGATTTCCAAGCGCATTTCTATTTGAGTTTTACTAGACCAATTCCCATTAGGATGAATTCTATATACATTCATGGTTTCATTGATATATCCAATATTTCCGTGTTGAGCAAGTAAAATTTGCAATATCCAATCAACAAAGTTTATATCGTACATCCAGTCTGGAAATTCTTGTATAAAACCCTGTCGAAACACTATTGAAGCAAATGACATAATGTTTGAGCTAAGTATATCTTCAAGAGTAAAAGTATTTTTCCAATTGTCTGGAGGTAAAAAGCACTTTGTACTGCCATCCTGATAAAGATATAAGGCATTATGAAAACAGATTGTATAGTCAGCATGTCTATCTAAAAAATCTATTTGTTTTTGTAGTTTGTCCGGAGAAGTCCAGTAATCATCTCCTTCAAGAAGCGCTATATATTTACCTCGACACTCTTTAAAAGTTTGAATGAAATTATCATGCATTCCCAAATTTTTCTCAGGCAGTAACAAGCGGATTTTCTCTGGATGTTCTTGTTGATATCCACTGAGAATATCTCGCGTATTATCTGTAGAGCAGTCTTCGCCAATAACAATCTCATAGTCAAAATCAACTTGCTGCATCAGAACACTATCTAGCGCCTGATTAATGAATTTTTCATGATTGTAGGCGAGTATTAATACACTTAGTTTCATAGGAATACTGTCTAAATAATGTTGACTCAAACAAATTTCCCTCAGATTGAAAGTCTGGGGCTATACAAACTAAATCCGCGACAGCGGACTTAATTATCCTAAATTGCGGAGACCGGCTTCGTTTGTTTAATCGCGATTTCTCATTGTCTGATTTTTCCTAAGTGGAATATATTTGTCATCGACGTGCCCGTATCAACTCCTCAGATGCATTAACTAGTCTCTCCTTGACTTCACGACTATGCTCAACTACCAACCGAATAATCTGACAGATTTTATTGATTTCCTCTGTACCAACCGCCGTACCTGTAGGCAGAACCAGTACTCGTTTGCCTAAACTTTCAGTTTCCGGTAGCAACAGTCCTGCATGAGGAAAGTAGGAACGATAGGGTTCCATACGATGACATCCCGGATAAAAGTAGCGTCGAGCCAATATATTTTCAGCCCAGAATATTTTTACCAATTCATCTCGACTGATGTGAGTAATTTCCTGGTCAATTTCCAGCACAATATATTGATAGTTCGATTTTTCAGTCTCATCGTAGGTTAATAATTTAACACCTGGAATATTCCTTACTTCGTGTTGATATTGTTTGTAATTTCGATAGTTGACAGCCACGAATTCGTCTAAACTTTCCAAACCTGTTAGCCCCATTGCAGCACAAATTTCGCTCATTTTGCCGTTAGTGCCGATATAACTGACATTCTCAAGTCCAGAAAAGCCAAAGTTTTTCATAAGACGAATTTTGCCAGCGAGTTCATCATTATTGGTGGCGATAGCTCCACCCTCAAAGGTATTAAAAAATTTAGTTGCATGAAAGCTAAACACCTCTGCATCGCCAAAGTTACCTATCATTTGTCCGTTGTAGGAACAGCCAAAAGAATGGGCTGCATCAAACATCAGCTTGAGGTTATGCTTGCGAGCTATTTCTGTTAGGGCTTCTACATTACAAGGTTGTCCCCACAGATGAACGCCAATGATTCCGGTCGTGCGGGGTGTAATCATTGCTTCAACCCGCCACGGATTGATAGTGTAATTATGAGGATCAATATCACAAAAGACTGGAGTTATCTCTTGCCACTGTAATGCGTGAGCAGTAGCAATGAAGGTGAATGAAGGAATGATAACCTCTCCCGTGAGTCCTGCTGCTCTGATAGCAATTTCTAAAGCAACAGTTCCATTACACATAGGAATGCAATGCTTGACCCCAATCATGTCAGCAATGCGCTGTTCAAACTCCTGAACATAGCCACCGTTATTAGTCAACCATCTTCTATCTAGCAGATCGTTAATTCGTTCGAACAGCCGATCGCGGTTCCCAATGTTAGGACGACCCACATGTAGCTTTTCATTAAAGGCAGGAGCCGCACCGAATATTGCTAAGTGTTCCAATCGAGTTTTGTTAATCATTTGCTGTAAATAACCTTTTAGTTTATGTCTATTTACTAGGTGAAATAGAGAACCAATAGAGTTCTCGAACAATTGCTATTAATGATTTTTATGAACTAAGCTTAAAAACTAAAATTTCCAGTGTGCTGGTACATCACTAACAGCTTTTTTTATTTTTTCGACATAATCAGCCTCACCAAATAAATCAATCTTCCTTATAAATCAATTTTTCTGATTACTCTAGCCGGAACACCATAGACTAAGACACCATCAGGAATATCATTGACGACAACCGCGCCAGCCCCGACCAAACCACCTGCACCTATCCGCACGCGATCTATGACCGTCGCTCCAATTCCTACACAGGCTGCACGCCCCACAGTTACTCGTCCAGCTAAGTGAACACCTGGGCAAATATGCGCTCCATCTTCTATTACGCACTCGTGATCAACACTCGCAGAAGTGTTGATAATGACATTTTGACCAATCTTTGATCCGGCATTAACAACCGCTCCAGCTGCAATTACGGTTCCCGCCCCTATAGACACGTCAGCAGCAATTACTGCGGTTGGGTGAATAGCAGTTGCTAAGGAAAAACCTTTTCTATAAATTAATTCAGATAACTTTAATCGCGCCTGACAATCTCCGAATCCAAAAATTATATACTTAATCCCTTTATCTTTACAATAATCTAACTGTTCTTGTCCTCCCAGAATTTTAGCTCCGCAGAAATTTTCACCATAACGTTGTGGATTCATATTATCAAGGAAACCAACAATTTCATAGATTCCTTGTAAGCGGATTATGTCTGCGACCACTAAAGCGTGCCCCGAAGCACCCCAGAACAGTAACTTTGATATCATAAAAATTTACTAAAAATCTTCGTTGAATTATTTATGTCTTAATTAATCCTCAACATTTTTTAGTCAAAAATTTAGCAGGACTTAGATGCGAATATTTCAACGGGAGCAAACCTCCATTTCAAGTTAGGGCGAACTATTCCTTGCCATTTGCCATACCATTTGAATTCTCTCTCAATATCATGCACAGTAAAACTCAGTAAATTTTCACATGTATAAAGTACAGTTGAAGTATCTTGAACGACCATCATCGTAATTTGATAACTTCCATCATTAAAAAAATCTTCAGGAATGTAACAAACTCCTCTAATTAGACCTGAAGTACAAGGGATCGATCTTGAGATTGAATTAAAAACACAAACTCCCTCCAGTGTGTAGACGTGTAAGCTCAAATTTAAATTAGCACCATCGAGGTAATTCCAATACTCAAATTCAATCCTGACAGGGGTTTTAACTGTAATCTCATCTAGTGAATCATCAGTATCTGGAATCACCCTGATTTGATGTATGCGAATTTTATCGTTTCCGGGAGCAGTTTCAATATCATCCCAGATTCTTTCGAGAAATTTAGAGTCATTGTCGGACTCCAAATAACGAGAAACGACCTGATGAGCTTCTCCATGAGTTACTAAGCATCCTGACTTGAGCAGTATGGCTTGGTCACATAGATTTTTTAATGCTGCCATGTTGTGACTAACAAACAAGACGGTACGCCCTTCTTTTTCAGAAACATCATTCATTTTTCCCAAGCACTTCTTTTGAAATTGGGCATCTCCTACCGCCAGAACTTCATCCACAATCAAAATCTCTGGCTCTAAATGCGCCGCTACGGCAAATGCCAAACGCACATACATCCCTGATGAATAGCGTTTAACAGGTGTATCTAAAAACTTCTCAACTTCAGCAAAAGCGACAATTTCATCAAACTTTCTTTTAATCTCTGTTTTGCTCATCCCCAGAATGGCACCGTTGAGATAAATGTTTTCTCGACCTGTCAATTCTGGGTGAAAACCTGTGCCCACTTCTAAAAGACTTGCGACTCTACCCTTGATAGAAATACAACCGCTGCTTGGTTCAGTAATGCGGCTCAAAATTTTGAGTAAAGTTGATTTTCCTGCACCGTTGCGACCAATGATTCCAATGCTATCGCCCTGTTTAATTTCAAATGAGACATCCTTTAATGCCCAAAACTCTTCACGGGCTGGATTAGATATTTCTTTGCCAGAAGACCTCACCAATTTTTTACTCAGTGAACTGACTCTATCACTGATGGATTCTCGCAAAGATTTATATCTGCTGCTTCCTTCTTGTTGATGACTCAACACGTATTTTTTACTGAGGTTTTCAACCCTAATTACTGTATCAGACATTATTAAATTACTCTCAGTAGATCGAAAACTTTTCTCTTAAAACACCCAAGTTCCTATGGTGTACCACGGACAGGCCAACCGTAGACGAGGCTCGGCTTACTGGTGTTGACAACGCCACCAAAGTTTAGGAAGATTGCCCAGGCAGAATTGCCAGCCTCCTGGTAAGGTCCCGTAGTACTAGACCAGTAGTTGAACTGGATATCGGTAG
Source organism: Nostoc sp. UCD121 (assembly GCF_014222285.1). GTDB lineage: Bacteria > Cyanobacteriota > Cyanobacteriia > Cyanobacteriales > Nostocaceae > Nostoc. The sequence goes on along the minus strand of NZ_JACKZS010000082.1, from coordinate 26,370 downwards.
CCCACTGCGTCCCTGCTGCAAAGCAGCCTGTACCCTCTTGGTCTACCAATGTCGGAGTAGTACAGTTTAAAGTTGAAGGAGGTAATATCGCCGTAACCTCGTCTTTGGTCGGCAAACGCCAATCGCCAGAAGAAGAGTTATCCGACAGATTGCAGTCGCCGCTCTTAATCTCAGCTGCTTTGTAATTGGCTGTTGCCCAATCTGTTGCTTCAAGACAATCTGCCTTCTTGAGCCATATAAGTCCAGTCACGGTATCTGTTACCGTGCCATTACCACAGTCTACATAGCGATCGCTGTTATTGAAGCAGGGACCGGAGGCTTTGACCACAGTTCCCACGGGATGTTGGGTATTGATGTAGTTTCTATATTTACTTGCTTGTACGGACACAGGAAGAGTAAAGGTAAAAGCCAGAAAAAATATGAATACAGCCCCGTATAGTATTTTGATAGTAAAACCAGGTAAACGAATGTGGAGCATATTTTTTAACTTCCAAACATCTAAGCGTGCAAATCTCTGCCGCTTGCTTCGTGAATCGGTTCTCAGAGATTAAGCATAAAATACTATAAACTACTTTGACAGTAATCTTTTTGTCATACTTGTATATGATAATCACTGAGATAACAAGGCCTTCTTAGGCTCGCGCAAATAGAATCTTATCGACCGCAAATTTTCTCACCAGAGTCATAGCTCCGGTTTTTATATCCACAGTAAATAGGGAATTTGTTCCCTCATATTTGGGGTCAGCAAGGGCAAATAATTGACCTGAAGAAGAAAAGGCTAAACTTGCCAAGTCATTTTCCAGAGGTTTGTTCTTGAAGCTTAATTCCACTAGTCTGATGATCTTTCCTCTGCCACTAACTACTGCCCTGTTCTCTAGGTCTAGTTGCACTAAACTTAGGCCACCTTGACCGCCGGCACTAGTAGCGTAAATTTTTCCATCTAATGGAGATTGAGCAAGATTACTAAGCCTCAGCTTGGGAGAAATATTTGGTAAACCTGTTGCAGCACTAGAATCTACTTGTCCTGAGTTGAGGTTAATAAATGCGAACTCAAAAGGGGGGCTACCTTCTGCAAGACTAATTACACCAAGTAATACCTGCTTACCTTTTATATTGGTTGATAATAACCCTTCAACAGTACTATACTTCTTGTCCTTGGTTTTTTTGATTTTCAAGCCTTTTGGAGACTTCATCTCACTTTTTTTAGGAGGTGCAATAGATATCAGGCGACTAAAATCACCCTTCTTAGTGGACGCAACAGCGGCAATAACAAATGTGTTATCGGGTAGGACAGTAAAAGCAGTTATCCGTTCGCTGGGCTTTTTAACAACCAAGGCTTTAGCAACAGTCTCAGTCGTTTCTAAGGAGTTAGTAACGCTGTCGGCGGCGATTTCGGCAGTTAGCAACACCTGACCAGTCGTAGGGTTTCTAGACTCAAGGATAATTCCTGGTATAGCGTTAGCAGCAGTAGCGTCAACTAAGTCTTGTGTTTTACTTTTGCTAGCTGAAGAAAGGGTCACTCCATAAAGCTTCTCCGAATCTTGTGCAAACACCTTAGATGTAAATTTAGCACTTGCTGCGGTGACAGCGCTGACGATAGCCAACTGCCCAAATCTTCGTCGTCTGATTCTCAAATTCATAACTTACACTACCTAAGCAACTGGGATTAGTATTTGCTCAATTATGAAAGATAACTGTGGTGCATCCATTTAGGTGGTACAGACAGTACTCCAGCAAGGGTAGAGCATAATTTTTGTGAATTTTGTTACGGTTTTTCAAGGCACAATTATGCCGGAACCAGGAGTCAAAGGTCTAGCTCCCATGTCTGCTAAGATATTGACAACCATTTGCTTGGCGCGAGTATCTTCGCGGGGTCCGCTAACGCCCTCGCTGTCTAACCCCCACATAAACTGAATAGAGCCAGTCGAAAAGACTTTGGCACCACTAGCAGAAGTGAAGCTAACTGCTTGGGAAATTCGTGGGTCTGTCCCCGCAGGAAAACCCTCTAGTTCAGCTTGATCAAAGTTTTGCCACTGTATGGATTCGCTAAGAACGACCAACCCACTTGGAGATGCATTTAAATTGATTGCATCCCATTCGAAGCCCACCAAACCACTTAATTTATCCCCATCATTCAGGTTTGTATTGGCATAGTAGGGGTGAGTACTGTTTTTTACCACAAAATCGAACCCATCAGAAAAGAAATCCCGCCATCTACCTCCAATGTACATATTGCCTTTCAACGCACTCTCTGGTTTGTTGTTTTCTGGGCTGCGGAACTTGTTAGTTGGTGCTACAGGATCTGTGGCATCTTTGTAGCAAACCATAGCCCTGTTAGCTATCCCAGTACTAGAGTTTTCAAACCGAACTCGCCAGTAGACACTGTTCGCTGAGAAAAAAGCCTTGTTGATGCTGTTGCTCTGGACACTATTGAACTCCTCTAGCGACCAGTATTCATCGTGACCGACTGACAGAAATATGTTGTGCTGTTGCAGCAAACTTGGGTTGGCGTGGACATCCACGTTAGTTACGTAGGAGATGTCATAGCTTTGGGACTCCAGCCACCGCACCATATTGTACTCCCAAGACAAGATAACGTTGTTATAAGGGTTACTACCAGTTAACGTGCTATGTTGTGCGAATGGTCGGTCGTAAGAAAGCTTAAACGCTCTTTGACCTCCAATACTCTGTTCTGGGTATAGAGAGTAACCACCACTGAGATTATAAGCCTGCAAAGTGTTGAAGCTGCTCTGGAATAATATGTCAGACCCTCCGCTGTCATCGCGGACAACAAACACTATCTGAGATTGACTGCCACTTCTCTGGTCAGTTAGCTTGGCAATGTACAAACCACTAGTCCAGTCATTGCCAACTTGTATCGTGTAGGAAGTTGACCAGTTTTCGCATGAGACTGTGCGGGTAGAACTGTCGAAACTACATGCAGGCTGAGTAATTCCATTGTTTTGTCCGCTACTCAGTATTAGTCGGCCGCCTTGTCCTCCGTAGTAACCTAAGCGATACACATCAATCGTGTAATTTCCGGCCTGTGCTAGAGAAATTTTAATTGGCAACGAGCCGCCCTTGTTTACACTAGTTGCTATCGTATAGCCAGCAATATCCGATTGACCTACTTGGGGAATCCGCCAATCTGTAGTACCAGGTTTTTGGTTTTCTAAATAAATCGCATTAGTGTTTGCTGGGTTAGCCCTGGCACTGAAGGTCACACTGCCTATGTCAGAAGCTGTTGCACTCACAGTGTTTGTTATGCCAGCTGTTGTCCCTAGAGTTAGCACTGTGCTGGCTTGACCATCGTTACCAGTTACCGCACTAGCAGATGAAACTGAACCTCCACCACTGGTGATAGCAAAGTTGACTGTCACTCCTGACTGAGGATTTCCATTACTATCTGTAACTTTCACAACGAACGGGTTCGCTAAGGCAGAACCTGCCGTACCAGTTTGATTATCGCCGCTTACTTTAGTCAGACTGTTGCCAACCACAAATACTATGTCGCGGAAATAGTTACTGTTCTGATAGGAATTAGTTGGGAAAGAATTCAGACTACCAAAGACTGCATTGTTGCCATCAGCAACTGAACTGAGATCGCCATTCACAACTGGGCTGGCTAATGCGTTATTAGTTGTTACACCAAAATAGCTATTGCAACTGACAGTCACTACATAGGTGGTATTGGCTAAGATGCTCACAGGTGTACTGAGATCCTGTTGCTGCCAACCCGAAGCCGTTTCATTCGAAAAAGTAACGCTTCCTAGTATAGATCCTGTTTCCGACCAAATTCTCCCTATATGATTGCCAGTTTCATTGACCGCTTTCCAATGGCGGATTGCGGTAATTTGACCACTCTTGGCACTTTGGAACTTCATTCCAAGTTCATAGGATACGCCATCACTCCATTCAAACCCAGGTGTCTGAGTTGTAAATAAAGTTTGCGAGGTGGTCTGAGATTGGGCTAAAAGTATTTTATCGAAATCGTTTTGCTGAGTCATTGCTGTTCAAAAATTTAATTTTCTTAACACGTTAGTTAATATAAAAAAGTTGAAGTACAAACTCTTGAAATTGGTAGTAGACTAACTGATCGATGTGGTTATCATCAAATCTTTCAAATCCCTCCTAAATCACATCAGCAAATGTTCGTTCCATTTTGCGGAAGTACCAAATGCCACTTACTAGTAACAAAGCAACGAGTCCTAGAGATAACGTGAATCCAGTCCAGTAAAGTTTGGATTCTCCCCCTAAAATTGCCCAGCGAAAACCATCAATCACGCCTACCATTGGGTTCAAATAGTAGAGTAAACGCCATTGCTCTGGTACAATGCTGCTACTAAAACCGACGGGTGATACATATAGGCCAAACTGCACAATAAATGGCACAATATACCGGAAGTCTCGATATTCCACATTCAAAGCTGCCAACCACAGCCCTACTCCTAGTGAAGCAGCAAAGGCAATGCCAATAAATAACGGTAATGATAATATCCGCCAAGTGGGAACAAAATTATACCAGGCCATAAGCCCTAAGAGAATCATTGCAGAAACAAGAAAGTCCACAAAGCTGACAATCACTGAGCTGGCAGGTACAATCAAGCGCGGAAAGTAGACTTTAGAAATCAAGTTGGCATTACTAATTAGGCTGTTGCTACACTCACTTAGGGCATTGGAAAAAAATTGCCAGGGTAACAAGGCAGCAAATACCAGTATTGGATATGGTGCTGCCCCCTCTGAAGGTAATTTCGCCAAACTTCCGAAGATAACGCTAAACACGATCATCGTCAAAAATGGTCGAATGAGTGCCCAGAGCATACCAATCACTGTTTGCTTATACCGCACCAGAATGTCACGCCAAGCAAGAAAATAGAACAATTCTCTATAGCGCCATATATCTTTCCAATACTGCTGCTCTGTACGTCCAGCTTCAATCACTAACTCCTGTTGGGAGACAATTTTTGGACTATTCATAGTTCTTGATTGAAGATTAATATTTTTAACGAAATGACACTAATAATTCTTAACTCACGAACTCGAAACCTCTAAGACCTTGATAACGAACTTTCCTGGCGCTTTTACGAGTAAACTCACCAACGGAAGGGTTCCCTAGAGAATCAATCACTCCTGTGACTTGTCGCCATACTTCTTGTGGTGCTACCGAAATTTCATAATTACTATCATCACACTTACGAATGTGATACCAAGTTGTTTGCTGACATCCTTCACACCAAAAAGCTTCTAACCATTCCCCTTCTATAGGAACGGTGGTTTGGTTCGCTACTAACATCAAAGCATTCCGCCTGCTCATACCTCGTTGCTGTAATTGACCTGCTTGGTCAGCAAACATTTTATATTTTTGACTGACGCTATCTATGTAGCAACTATGAACCGGGCAGTAAATTGCTCTTCGCTTGGAACGTTTCCGATTTTGGTCACACCTCATCTGTAATTTCACCTCCTGTTATAGACAAAAACCGTGATCAAGGAAGGCTATGTTGGAGGTACTGAGATCAATAAGACCATCAAAGCCCTACTCCTAAAAAATACTGCAAAAAGATTCAATTATAAATGATAATTTTGTTTTTATTTTACCTTACTTTCTAATTAATTTACTTCCTTTTTAATTGAAAAAATGATTTTGCAAAGAGTTAGTTTTTGACTAAATCATAAAGATTCTAATGCTCTATTTTTCTCCTAATAGTTTTATATCATGCAACCAAAAATTTGTAGATCAAATTGTTTAAGGTTTATCAAAATCATAGAAATTTAATAAACCTAAATATGCTTACTTTACATCGCTTCGAGACATGGTGATTATTTCATCAAATACCGCCTGCTGTAAAACATGCAAGTATTGTTTAGAGATTACTTTAGGCGTGAAGTGCGATCGCAAATACTGACGACCTGCTTTCCCCATCTGCTCTCCTATTTGGGGATCTCGATTCAGAAAGCGAATAAATTGCGCTAGACCTTGACCATCTCCATTGTCAAATGTGCTACCACAACTGGCATCAGCTATGAGTTGCCTTAAATATGAAGTCTGGGAGCAAATTACTGCTATTGGTCGCCCAGAAGCTAAAGCTGAGTAAAGTTTGCTGGGAACAACTAAACCCTCTGTAGTTGCATCTACACTCACTATTGATAGATCGCAAGCCGTTAGGGAATAAGGTAACACCTGCTTATCTTGATAAGGTAGAAATGTAAAATTGGTCAGCCCTAACCGATCCACCTCCATCATTAATTCTTCGCGTTTGGCACCACCACCAATGCAGACAAACTGAATTGGCTCATCTTGCAATTGCTTTGCAGCTTCCAACATGGTGTCAATATCATGGCAGCGACCCATATTGCCAGAATAAAGGACGGTAAATTTGTTAACTAGGTTATACTTCCAGGCAAACCAGTTTTCTTTCTTAGCAATCGGCACGATCGCTTCTGGGTTAGCCCAACTGTGAATTACAGAAATTTTATCAGCTACTTGGGGACAATGTGCCACTACCTGTTGTTTCATTGCTGGGCTAAGTACTATGATCCCCTTGGCTTTTAACCAAACTTGTTTGTTGATTGCACGCCACAATTTCACCAGCCAGTTACTCTTTGAAATTACACCTAGCGCGATCGCAATATCAGGGTATAAGTCATACAACACGCATACATAGGGCAGCTTAAATAATATATAAGCTAGATATCCGATCACTGGCAAAAATGGGGGTGCTGTAGTTAGCAATAATACATTATTGCGACGTGAACCTCTCAGCAAATAAAGCGTTGCCCGCAAGGTGTATAGCACACCATTAATGGCTTTGCCGCGAATTCTTCCCGGCCAGAGTTGAGCAGTACGCGATCGCTGAATTCGGATTTGGTCAGCCCATTCAACTGCTGGGGCCGTATCAGAACGAAATGCATATCCTGGCTGACTTGTAAAAATTTCAATATCCACTCCTTGCTGCCCTAACTGTTTCGCCAATTCTTCAATCAGCTGCCCTGTAGCGGCATAATCCGGAGGGAAAAATTGGGTAACTACAGATAACTTTATTGATTGTTGAGCTTTTACAGAAGGCTTGTTTCTTGTATCTTTTTTTGCATCTAAAGGAGTAGAAATGGATTTCAAAAAATTTTGATTAATCCATTGATTAAGTCTCATAGTCTATAGCCTCGTCTGAAATAGAAAAAACTGTTATCCAAAACCTGTATAAACTCGAAATAATCTAGAAAACACATCTAGACTATATTGTAAGAATTTACAAATCTGGCTTAATATTCACTAAGAAAGCTTGAATTAACAAACTACAATTTTCGTAAAATTAAGTCATTGATATAAGGTACTATCAAGACTAATTTTTTTCGGCATGTTAGCCACAGCTTGGCACACCCTAACTAAACTCAAAACCTTGTATGTTGTTTAGTTCACGCTCCCAGTTAGAGTCTAGTTCGTCACCCCACAATAGCTTAAAAGACTTCTAAACTTTGTAAATTTAGGCATTATCTTATAACTCTATTAAGGCTAACTAACAGAACACTCTTTCTAGTTTATATACACACTTCTCTAACAGATACGAGAACACAAAAATGATGAAAATATTTCTAGCCGAGAACAAATTATTTTAGAGAGAAGGTAATATTTTTATGTGGTAAAGCAAGTCCTTGACAGGTTGAGCAGGTACTTACTTAAACTTCTAAAAAGAGATTTAATATTTGCTAAAAGTCTCTATTGTTTGAGTAACATTCTGTCAACTGAGATATCTGGAGTTATAATTACTATTCACAATTTGATTCTAGAATGTTTTGTTTTGAACAATGCTTAGTTTTTGTTTGAGCTTCTCTAGTGACATATAACTTTATAACTAAAGCTTTTAGGCTTTATTACTTTTTATATGCAACACTGAGAACTTCACAATATCATGTTTCCATATCGAATCATTTACTTCATTAAAAATTTATATTTTTAAAGTATATCTAATCTAAAACTTTATAAAATAAGAGTTTTATGGGCTACGGGGACTCCTGTTTGACTGTTGAACAGGATTTAGCTAATATACTGACAAAATAAAAGTATAATAAAAAGATAGGTTAGCTTTGTATTAAAATGTACTTAATGTTTATTCAATGAACTGCAAAGTATGCAAAGAAAGAGATCGTCCGAGAAATTAAATATCCAGTGTATTTACTTAGGATTTGGTAGAAGTCAGCATTTACAAGCTGCCATAGCCGCAGTATAAATATGGGAAAACTCCACTTGATGCCAAGCATCGATAATTTATATCCCTTAATTATTAAATTAAGCACTTGAGTCTTGCCTGTGTTTCCACTGTATCCAAAAATAAATTGTTTTTATGAGAGAATAATTTAGATATAATTACCGAAATTCACGTTTATTAAGTAAAAATTTTAAAGTTTTGTACTCTCTTATACTTAATCCAAGGAACTTGTATTATTTCATACCATTTAACAAGCCTAACTAGCTAGCTTGCGTTACTTGTGTAATGGATTCAAGAATAAAGGCTTGTAATTTCATCATAAGTTTATTAAGTAAATATCAAATATAGTATAGATTGTTGGTCGTATCAAAATTTATCTCACAGAAGCTTATAAAACTCTTTCTACTAATTCTGTCTAACTTATTACCAAATATTAAGAATATGATAGAGAATTATCCTTCCCAACCTTCCAGTTCTGATAGCAGTAATAATTCTGTACCTCCATCTCTTCAAAATCAACAAAATCAACTTGTTCCGTGGGTTGAAGAGGAAGAAGAATGGAGTGTACAAAAATTTCTGAGTGTTTTACGGCGAAGAGCGCTAGTTATGACTGGTGTAACTATTACTGTTATGACAATTGCAGTTATTAGCTTAGTGCTAAAGCAGAAGCCCCAAGAATATGAAGGCAATTTTCAACTGTTAGTGGAACCTGTGAATGATGACTCAACAGATGTGGATGTTGTCAAAGACTCTAACTCACAGATGTCTAGTCTAGATTATGACAGCCAAATTCAGGTTCTTAAGAGTCCTGAACTGATGAGAGATACTCTTAAAAGGCTACAAGCTTCTTATCCAGAATTAAACTATTATTCTCTTATTGATTCTCTAAAAATTACTCGATTAGGTGAAACCAAGATTATATTAGTTAGCTATCGCAGTAACAATCAAGATCGAACTCAAGCCGTACTACAGAGGCTCGCTAAAGATTACTTAGACTACAGCAAAATCAGGAGGCAAACCAAATTACGTCAAGGGCTTCAGTTTGTTGAATACCAATTACCTTTAACACAGAATCGGGTAGATCAACTCCAAAAAGAGTTGCAATTTTTTAGACAAAATTACAATTTTGACAATCCAGAATCCCAAGCAGAGCAAATCTCATCACAAATCGTTGAATTATCCCAAAAAAGACAAGAAATTGATCTACAGTTAGCTCAAGCTCGTGCTAATTTAACGAGTTTAAAAGAGAAAAATGGCGCAACAGCAATGCTGAATAATGCTCCTTTATATCAGCAGTTAATTACTCAAATACGTCAATTTGATATTCAGATTGCAACTGAATCAACTCGTTTACAGGAGAAAAACCCAACCATTCAAACATTGAAAGAGAAACGAGCTAGTCTTTTACCTTTGCTACGTAAACAGGCACAGCAATTATTGGGTGTAAAATTTGCTGAAGTAGAGATGCAACTTCAGAAATTAGAAGTGCAAAGTCAAGAACTTACCAAAATAGAACAGAAACTTGCACAGAGACGTAACCAACTGCCAATTCTAACAAGACAATATACCGAATTACAGCGTAAATTGCAATTTGCAAATGAGAGTTTGAATCGGTTTTTATCAACCCGCGAGAATCTCCAAATTCAAATATCCCAAACAGAGCTAGGCTGGCAATTACTTCAAGTACCAACTACACCGGACATTCCTATTTCTTCTTCTGATCCCCTACGCAGTTTTGTATTAGTATTAGTTGCAAGTATCATCTCAGGAGTTGGTATTGTCTTACTAATGGAAAAGCTAGATAATGCATACCACACTGTCGATGATATGAAAAGAAAAGTTAAGCAACCATTGTTAGGAAATATTCCTTTTGAACAGCAAATCCAAACTAAGCAAAACCACCCTTCTCAGCAAATTTTTTCCTTATTAAGGATACCAAATTTTCTTTCTAAGGAGACTGCTAAACTGAGTGTTTTACCAAAGGAAGAACAGGGTGAGTATTCTTCCAACTTTTCCGAAGCTTTAAGGGTAGTTTATACCAATATTAAACTACTCAGTTCCGATAGCCCGTTTCGTTCTATAGTTATTAGTTCAGCTATGCCTGGTGATGGCAAGTCTACCATAGCCCTTCATCTAGCTCAGATAGCTACAGCAATGGGGCAAAGAGTCTTACTTGTAGACGCTGATCTTCGTAAACCTACAATTCACAATCTCTCACATTTAAATAATCTTTGGGGATTAAGCAATTTAATTTCTACAAACTTGCCAGTGGGAGAAGTAATTCGACAACTACCTTCTATGAGCAAACTATCTGTAATCACTGCTGGGCCTGTACCATCCGATCCCACAAAGTTGCTCTCATCTTCAAAGATGAAGCAATTAATGATAGATTTCCAAAATAATTTTGACTTAGTGATTTATGATGCACCTTCCCTGGTGGGATTAGCTGATGCTAGCCTGATAGCACCTCACACTGATGGACTATTGATAGTAGTTCGAATTCACAAAACAAATTCTTCAATACTAAAAACAGCTTTAGATAACCTGAAATTTTATCGGTTGAATATATTAGGCATAGTTTGTAACGGTCAAAAAACTAATTTCAATGGTTTGTATTAAAAAAGAATAGACTTTATAGTCTCCACATTACAAGTACGTACTTTCACAACTGCTATCTCAAGTAATCGGTTCTTGCTTGGGTACTGATGCTTCAAGAATCCCTGGACTTGGAGTTAGCAAATTATCAGGACATAGCGCAACTTTGCACTTACTAACTTTTGTCAAAAACAACCGAAGTGCTGCTGCCAATGATTCCGAGAAAAAGGAACAGAACTAATTGGATATAAATAACCACCTAAATCACGATTTTGCTCAAACAGCCGACGATTATCATTGAGCATTTTTGTAACTGTAGAACTATCTGGTGGAACTGCTGTTCGCAAAATAGCAAACAGAAACATAACTGACTCCACAAAACTCCTGCATCCACAACGGCACGGTCTGTTCCCACAAAGTGAATCTTGTTGAGCGTACTCATATTAATAACAATGCCAGCTTCTACTTGTGACTGACCATAAGTAGAGTGGCAAATTGAATAATTTGAACAATATCTTCAATTGACTCTGGATGAAGTACTGCTATCGGTTGCCGATGTACTATGTTACCGAAGTCTACACTGGCAATAACAAGAGTTTCACTAACCGTATAAAGCGTGCCATCCAATTGGGGTATACTTTCAAAGATGGATGTGGCATTGGCAGATGTTACCCAAGAACGCTGGACAACATCAAACCCAATCACCATAGCACTGGCAACCAAACCCTGTAAAGTAGAGCGGCGCGAAGTATTTAGGTTCATGATTTTCTATCTGAGCCATGAATTTTAAAAATATACAATCATTATGTTACTAGTATGGTTAAATACTGTTTTATGGATCTGCCTAAGTAGAAAATTCCAAGCGATGTGCAGTACCATTATCCACAAAACTCTGTTCACCAACACCGACTAGTTCCACAATGGTTTCACGTGTTATGGGTGAAAACTCACCTTCTCTGGCTGCAATCTCAACAATGGTTGTTTGCTGCTCAGAATAAACGTGGTAAGTTGTGGTGCAAAAGGCTCCTGTTTTGTACTCAAAAGTATGACCATCATCTTCATAAAGGGTAAACTCACCAACACCCTTCCAGATCCGCAGTCTCATTTGGTTTATGGGATGTTCATCTACATATTGCATTACTGGTGCGATCGCAATAATGGAGCCAGCACGAACATATAACGGCATTTTCTCCAGTGGTGCATAAGCAAGAATGTGAGTTGGCCCTGTAAATGTCTCCCCGCTCCACCAATCAAACCAACAACCTTCAGGCAAGTAGACGGCACGATGTTCAACGCCTGGACGGTAAATTGGTGCTGCTAGTAAGGAGGGGCCAAGCATTACTTGATCGGCAAGAGAAAAGGTTTTTGGGTCATTAGGGAAATCATACAGAAGTGGGCGAAGAATTGGTGCGCCAGTAGTTGCAGCTAACCAAAAAAGAGTGTAAATGTAAGGTAGTAGTTGATAACGGAGTTCAATGTACTCGCGGCAAATTTTTTCGATGCGATCGCCAAAGACCCAAGGCTCATGCTGTGCAGTAGTTAATGCTGAATGCCCACGCATCAAGGGGTAAAGCATTCCTAGTTGCATCCAACGCGCATATAGTTCAGCCGTAGCATTCCCCGCAAATCCCCCAATATCACTACCAACAAAGGGAATGCCCGATAGGCCTAGGTTACAAAGCATTGGTATGGACATTTCCAAGTGTTCCCACAGAGATTGATTGTCTCCTGTCCAGATAGCTGACCAGCGTTGAATGCCGGCATATCCAGAGCGTGTCAATATAAAAGAGCGTTCAGTCGGACGAGATATTTTAGCTCCTTGATAAGATGCCTGTGCCATCATTAGCCCATAAAGATTGTGAACTTCCTTGTGGGTGGTTATTTCCTCAGTTGGTCCCTGTGGCGCATCAAGGGGAAAGGAAATTTTGTTACCAGGGTCGCCGAATGGACGGTCATCCAGTGCGGGTTCATTCATATCGTTCCAGATACCGGCAACACCAATATCAGTCAAACTTTTTTGCCAATTTCCCCACCAATCTCTAACTTCAGGACGTAGGTAATCAGGAAAGACAGCTTTGTCTGGCCAAACATAGCCGTGGAACAATTGACCATTAGTTTTTCGGATGAAATAGTTGTTGTTTAATCCCTCGTCAAAGACTTTGTAATCTGCTTCTGGCTCGTATTTGACTCCCGGATCAACAATCGTCACTACTTTAAATCCATCTTGTTTGAGATTTTGGATTAATTTTTGAGGGTCAGCAAATCGCTTGGGACTCCAGGTAAAAACCCTATAGCTATTCATATAGTCAATATCTAAATGAATAACATCACAGGGAATGCGACGCTGACGAAATTCATCAGCTAGTTTGCGTACTATATCTTGTGACTCGTAACTCCAGCGACATTGGTGATAACCTAGTGACCATCGAGGTGGCAAAGGCATCCTTCCAGTTAGCTGGGTGTAAGTCTGGATAATTTTCGCAGGTTCAGGCCCATAAATAATGTAGTAATCTAGTTCATTCCCTTGAGTTTCCATCTGCCAAACTCCAGGCTGCTGTGCGCCCAGATCAAATCGGCTCCAATAAGTAGTATTAAAAAAAAGTCCGTATCCCAATCCAGGACGCAAGGCGATGAAAAAAGGAATTGCCTGATACATACTGTCTGTCATGATGCCGTAATCGATCGCATCTGATGCCCAGTTGGTTCTCACTTTTGATCGCTGATCTAGTAAACCAGTCGATTCACCAAAACCATAGAAATGTTCGTCAGATTCAATCCGTTTCCACCCAGCAACTTCCCCTGTCCGCCACCCCATCCCTAAGTCTGTATCTTGTGCAAAAGGCTGTCCTGCTGAGTCAAAGCACTGGATACGACACGGATCGCGGGACACGACAATAGACAATTGCTCAGTTTGAATTTCTATAGTCTCTGCTTTTTCCTGGACTTTAAACGGCACAGTAGGCCATTCTTCATCTGCAAGTGCTACTGCCCACGATCGCCTAGAGAGAAATTCACCACTTGGAGCCATCCTTACCCGAATTAAGTTTGGTGCTAGCACACTAACTATTAGACAGGGGTCGCCGCACAGCAAGAGGATATGGCGCTCATTCTGTTGTATTGCTTGTACTGCTCCCAGGATTGACCAAGGCGCTTCGGTTGTGTGCAGTTGTCCAAAGTATTGTGGCATAAATTCTGATTTTAAGATAACTATTATCCCCAATTGAGATTCACATAAACTACTACTCAAAAGCGTGTATCTTTAGGCATAGCGTATATTGAACTTTATTTATCACTTTCCTAGGCAATCAAAGCCGCGCTTTGGAGCCAAAAGTAGTAATATCTGCGATCGCAGATATTACTACCGTTACCCAGAGAAACAATGGTGTTCCTCATTCCTTCCAAGAGCGATCGCTTTCTATGCCCCACGATTACTCGTTTCTATGTGAATACCAAATTCTAATCAAAGTCTCAAGGCGGATGAAGCCATGAGCTAAATTTGTTACTGTTGGCTAAAAATTACAGTTGAGTAAATTTGATGAGTGTTCGAACAGTGCGCTCCTACGCTTTCTTATCAATTGGGGCAGCAATTGTTACTATTGCCTTGAAGTTTGGGGCTTATCTGCTAACCGGATCGGTAGGGTTGCTTTCCGATGCAATTGAATCGTGTGTGAATCTGGCGGCAGCATTGATAGCACTGTGGGCAGTAACTTATGCTGCTAAACCAGCCGATGCCGAACACACTTTTGGGCATTCTAAAGCAGAATATTTTTCCAGTGGAGCCGAAGGTGCGTTGATTATAGTTGCGGCAATCAGTATTGGAGTTGAAGCTTGGGGAAGGTTACTGCATCCAGAAGCGATCGCTCAAGTGGGATTGGGGTTGGCTCTATCAGTGTTGGCAACAGCAGTCAACGGTGGAGTTGCTTTTGTCTTGCTAAAAGCGGGACGACGTTTGCGTTCGATTACACTGCGAGCTGATGCTCACCACCTATTTACTGATGTCTGGACTTCGGGTGGTGTGATAGTGGGAATCTTTTTGGTTCAGGTAACAGGTTGGCTAGTACTTGACCCAATCATCGCTTTGTTGGTAGCAGTCAATATTGTCTGGACAGGATTTCGTTTGCTACGAGAAAGCTTTTTTGGATTACTGGATACTGCCTTGCCTATTAAAGAAATGGAGACAATTCTGGTTATTCTCAGTAAATATGAACGCCAAGGTATCCAGTTCCATGCAATGCGTTCTCGGATTGCTGGAACACGTCGGTTTATTTCCTTTCATGTTTTAGTGCCTGGAGCATGGACAGTTCGCCAAGGACATGATTTATGCGAAGCAATTGAGTTGAGCATCATTCAAGCACTGCCAAAAAGCGGCATCATAACTCATCTGGAACCATTAGAAGACCCTGTATCCTGGGACGATCAGGAATTGGAGCGGACAAGTAACTAATGACATGAATCAATTGCAAGCACTGTTCAAAGGCTTATGGGTGCGGATATTTTCCCCATCAACACTCAATTCTTCAACTGTGGTTTGTGCTTCCGGGAATTCAAAATCTTGACGATGCACAAGTCGTTGCTGCACATTTCTGGGTACTTCTATTCCGGTGGCATATCTCACGTTTCCGTCGTAAATCCGTTCCAAAACAGTTCGTCATAGTGTAGGTTTCGAGGCTTGCTTGGCGTATTCTTCTATCAGAGAAGCATAGTCTTCGTAATTCGGCAAAGTCTCGAAGCTATGAACCGCAGAGGTTGTCGCCCATAACAGCTTTTCCCTCGTCCAAGTTTCGATGAAAGGCGTGAACCATGAGGCATTGTCCAGCATTGTCGCCCGAAGGTTGACGAACTCGTCTATTCCTTCCGGGCGAGTAAACATCCAACTCATGCAGTGCGGGCAGAAGTAATGGCGGGTCGCGCCATGCAAACCGCCGATGGCCGGCTGACCTTTCAAAATTGAGAATCCAACGCTTGGGATCGCGGCGCTTAAAGAAAAAGCACTGGCAGTCATTCGCTGGCAACCTGTGCAGTGACAAGCCATCGTCAGCAGAGGCGGGGCACTCACCTGAAGCCGTATCTGTCCACAACGACATCCGCCTTCCCAGGGTAAATTCCAGCCGTTCATGATCTGCCGCCTCCGTTGTCTATTGATAACTAACAATAATATTTTATGAATTATCTGCAAATACAAAAAAGGGAAGAGAAAGCAATATGGAATCAAATACTGTTATCGCAAATCGCGCCCAAAATTGGGGAGTGGAGAAGGAAGAAGGGTGTGGAGAATTAAACAGATGTTGTACTATGCGCCATAGTTGTATTCAATTGTCTTAAATATTACACCCTTCTTGCTGACTATGAAAATTGCAAATCCCTCAAAGCGTTGGCTAGAGAGGGATTTTCGGGTATTGGGTGTTAGGGATTGGGTTACTAGTCTAAATTATTTGCTTTCTCAACTGCTCCCTTTAACTCTTCAAAGGTAATACTGCCGTCTTTGTCTGAATCATAATTTACTAGCAATTCCTGGGGACTAGTAGTATTTGTTTCTGATGAAATGATTGCACTTAAGCCAGGACTTAAAAAAAGATCATTAATGGATACTTTGCCGTCTTGATCGCTATCTAAGGTATTAAAAAGAGATTGAAGCTCTTGCTCGGTTGTCATAAGTTTCTATCTGAATTACTTTTTCAACTTAATATCTCATTAATCTTTGATTAATCTCTCAAAATCCAATAAACTTGTATCTTTAGACGTAGAAATGGCGATCGCTGGGGCTTAGATTGGTTGTATGTTGTGAGTTACAGGGTTTACAGTCTGAAGAAGAATTCAGAAGTCAGATATACAGCTAATCTTCTAAAATTTGGATCTCATCAAGTTGATTAATCACCACATCTGCACCTCGGACATTATCTGACTTACCCACCCAAGTGATACCAATACAACCTGCGGCTTTAGCATTACGTGCCATTTGCATATCGCCAACTGCATCACCTACCATCAAGGTAGCACCTGGTTCAACTCCCAATGCTTCGCAAGCTTGCAAAAATAGGACTGGATCTGGTTTGCTCGGACCCTCATCTACTCCCATTTTTAACTGGATATAATCGTTTAATTGGTGATGCCCTACAAATTTATTTACTTCATCGGTTGTTGCAGCTGAGAGGATACCGAGTTTTAAGCCGCCTTTGCGTAGGTATTTCAACAAGTCTAAGCTACCCACAAATAGCGGTGAAGGAGTTTGTTCGATGTATTTTTCGGCTTCATCCAAAGCTTGACGGGCTATTTTTAAGGACTCAAACCATCCTTTTCCTGTTTCGGCAATATATGCCGCAGCTGCAACTTCTGTTTCGCGGCGACTCGCTACCGATATTAAGCCTGCCGGATCTAGAAGATTGCCATTGATGCCAAATGCCATTAATAGGGGTTCCCCAGTTCCAGGGATTTGAGCATCTATTAATCTTGTTGCCTTTTGTGCGAGCGATCGCAAATATGTTTCTGAATCTTCTAGAGTACCGTTTTTGTCAAACAAAATTGCCTGGATATTATCAAAAGTGATTTTTCTACATTTAATAGTTGCCACAATATTTCACCCCACTTATTTAGTCAGAAGTTATGAGTTTTTATTCCTAACCCCTAACTGTTCCCAATTTTCCACATAAAAAAAGAGGGTTTTTCCCTCTTTATACAATGATTTAATACTCTTACTTAAAAACAAGTAAAACTATAAAATGTATTATTCTTCAATAGCTGCTGGAATTTCTTCTTCAGTTTCCGTTGCTGCTGGAATCTCTTCTTGAATTTCCGCAACTACTGGGGTTACTTCCTCAATTTCTGCTGCTGGTGGAATTTCTTCTTCTAGTTCTGCTGCTGGTGGAATCTCGTCTTCAAGTTCTGTTGCTGGTGGAATATCTTCTTCTGCTAAAACATCAGCAGGTGCAGCAGGCGCAGCAGTAGCACCTTGTTGCTTGGCTAACAGCTGTTCACGATATTTAGCAGCCATTTCTTCTGCCTTATCGTAAACCAAATCCCGGTTTTTAATCATGTCGCCGGGTTCGGGTTCTAGCTGCTTGGTAGATAGGGAAATGCGACCCCTTTCTGCATCCAAGTCAATGATCATCACTTTCACTTCATCATTGACATTGAACACGCTATGAGGTGTATCAATATGTTCGTGGGAAATCTCAGAAATGTGTAGTAGACCACTGACACCACCAATATCGATGAAAGCACCGTAGGGTTTGATACCACGAACTGTACCAATCACTACTTCCCCGACTTCTAGGCGGTTCATCTTGCGTTCAACCAACGCCCGACGATGAGATAGAACTAAGCGGTTACGTTCTTCATCCACCTCTAGGAATTTCAATGGCAGTTCTTCACCTACCAATTCTTCTTTTGGTTTGCGAGTACTGATGTGAGAACCTGGGATAAAGCCGCGTAATCCTTCAATCCTTACCAATGCACCACCCCGATTGGTTGCAAACACGCCAGAACGGACAGTGGCATCTTCTGCTTGCAGCTGTCGCACGCGTTCCCAAGCCCGCATATATTCAATACGGCGAATGGAAAGAGTTAATTGACCATCTTCGTTTTCATCGGTAAGAATGAAAAACTCGCGTGTTTCGTTTGACTGTAAGACTTCTTCCGGGCTATCCACCCGGTTAATAGACATTTCTTGTATAGGAATATATGCTGCGGTTTTAGCACCAATGTCAATCAGAGCGCCGCGCGGCTCTATACTGAAAACTGTTCCTGGCACAACATCGCCAGGGCTAAAATGATAATCGTATTTGTCAAGTAGAGCAGCGAAATCTTCGTGAGTGAATCCAATTTCTGTAGCGGTTAAATTCTGATTGACCATGCTGATTTGTTCCTGGTTCTAGTCTCCGTAAAGGTTGTGCGACAAGCGCGATGTACTATGTAAGCAGTTCTATGGCAGTTTACACTTAACATCCTTTTTCATCCTAGCGCAGAAAAGCTAGTATTAACACATATCTACTCCCAAGATTGGAAATTATATCACAATATCAAAATGATTTGTTATTTACTTAGTAGTTAAAATTAACAAAGGAAAAACACAATAATATCCGTTGCTCCTACAATTAGTAGCAACGGATACTAACTTCTTTAAATCAGCTAAAGGTCTGGTAATTAGGATCTACTTATCTTTTGGTTTCTCAAAGCGAGGGGGTTCGCGAAATGCGATCGCAAAAAAGATAGTACCTATACACAGAGTAAAAATCAAGATGTACGCAACGCTTTCCATATTATGAATTCCTGCCTATGCAGCCACTAATTAAAGTTTTGAGTACTGAGTCACCAAATGCTGAGTCAGAGCTTTAACTCGGAACTCAGCACTCAGAACTCAGCACTGAAATTAGAGAGCTTCCTTCCGGCGGGTTGACTTGTCACCCACTTTCTGGAACAGCCCCCACTCAACTTGCTCTTCTAGATCCGCATCAACACCGGCAAATACGTCTCGGTAGATTGTCCGAGAGCCATGCCAGAGATGACCAAAGAAGAACAGCAGAGCAAATACAGCGTGTCCAAAGGTAAACCAACCTCTAGGACTGGTGCGGAATACACCATCAGAGTTCAAGGTTTCGCGGTCAAATTCAAAGATTTCGCCACCTTGAGCTTTACGGGCATATTTCTTCACATCAGCTGGTTCTGTAAAGGTTTTACCATTCAGATCGCCACCATAGAAGCTGACGGTGACACCAGATTGCTCGAAGCTATACTTTGATTCTGCCCGACGGAAGGGAATGTCAGCGCGGACAATTCCATCAGCATCGGTCAAAATTACTGGGAAGGTTTCAAAGAAGTTGGGGAGACGACGCACGGTCAATTCCCGTCCTTCGGAATCTTTGAATACAGCGTGACCTTGCCAAGATTGGGCAATACCATCACCCTTCACCATCGGCCCTGTACGGAATAGACCGCCTTTAGCGGGGCTATTACCGACGTAATCATAGAAAGCCAGTTTTTCAGGAATCTGCGACCAAGCTTGGTCAAGGGTTGCACCTTGAGCAACGTCAGTTTGGACGCGGCGCTGAATTTCTTGACGGAAGTAACCTTGATCCCATTGGTAGCGGGTAGGGCCAAACAATTCGATGGGAGTGGCGGCATTACCGTACCACATAGTACCAGCAACAACGAAAGCAGCAAAGAAAACTGCTGCAATACTGCTAGAAAGTACTGTTTCAATGTTCCCCATCCGTAGGGCTTTGTAGAGCCGTTCAGGGGGTCTAACTGTGAGGTGGAATAACCCCGCAATAATACCAACAACACCAGCAGCAATGTGGTGAGCCGCAATGCCACCAGGGTTATATGGGTTAAAACCATCTGGGCCCCATTCTGGTGCTACTCCCTGGGCAGCCCCAGTTATACCATAAGCGTCAGAAACCCATATCCCCGGTCCAAATAGTCCGGTGACGTGAAAAGCACCAAAGCCAAAACAAAGTAGACCAGATAAAAACAGGTGAATGCCAAACATTTTTGGCAAGTCTAGAGCAGGTTCACCAGTGCGGGGATCTCTAAAGAGTTCCAAATCCCAGTAAACCCAATGCCATACGGCAGCTAGGAATAAAAGACCGGAAAGAACAATGTGAGCCGCAGCAACGCCTTCAAATGACCAAAAGCCAGGATCGCTTGATGGGCCACCAGTAACGTTCCAACCACCCCAAGATTGGGTAACGCCCAAACGCGACATGAAGGGTAGGACGAACATCCCTTGCCGCCACATCGGATTGAGAATCGGATCGCTAGGGTCATAAACAGCCAGTTCGTAGAGTGCCATCGAACCAGCCCAGCCTGCTACTAAGGCTGTGTGCATCAGGTGTACAGAAATCAGTCGCCCTGGATCATTCAGAACGACTGTATGTACTCGGTACCAGGGTAGTCCCATCGACTACGCTCCTCCTCGATGAGTTAGTTTACAAAGCAATTTTCTTACTGAGATTCTAAGGAACGAAATTCGCCACTCAGAAAACTCTCTCTTGTTTTTTGTTATTGCCAGAGCCAGAGTACTACCACAGTTAGTCTTATAAGTCAGACAGCGTGGGTGCTTTGGCAATGCTTACTCGCTTCGGGAGGTTTACCTTGTAGGGTAGCCACCGCCAAGCAAAAAATGAGAATGTTTTAAAAAGTGTAACTATTGATGGAATTGTTTGCAAGCGTGTAAATTGATGCGATCGCGTAGCATCTCAAAGTTTTTTCGCTACCAATCCCTCTTGGAGATTAAATTTACTTATCATTTAACTTTATGAGGGGAGCAGGGGGAGCAGGGACAAGGGGGGATTATTGAACAAGTCTCCCCCCTCTTCGTTGTCTCCCTTGTCTCTTTTTCATGCCCCATGCCCCATGCCCAATACCAATCCTACTGAACCACCAAATGGATATTTTGCAGTTGGCACTTCGCCTCAGCTGTGTTTAAGCGTTCAATTACCTGTTCAGCACTCATCAAACGCTTGAGTACTACTTGACCTATGGTAGTACCGGCTGTGACTGGTATTGTAGGTTTCACTTCTATGGTTAAAATGGCTTCTTCAACTCGATAAAGCCATAGCAATTCGTTTTCTTCCACTAAACAAATATTCATTCGCTGAATATCTGGTTGCCGTCGCCATGCAGTTACTTGCCAGAGTCCATCAGATGCCCAGACTCTAGCAACTGCCCATCCCTCAGATAGAAAGAAATACTTCACGCTTTTAGTCTCACTATTAAACTTTCAATCTGCTGTTTACGATTACGATATCGTATATTATTTGTTAATTATGTATAACTAATAATAATTTAAATTAAAGCTATTTAAATTATTATTGCTCAATTTTAATAAAAATAAATTCTTCTTTGTATTGAATGTAGCTCAGTACAAAAATAACAAGATCGCATATTTAAATATTTAGCTAATAATTGTATTTTGTTATTAAGTTTACAATAAATTTCATGTATGCTTTTGATACCAAATGCAAAACATAAGCTTAGGAATATTCTAGGTAACTATGAACAAACCGATAAACTCACCATTTAGATATCCTGGTGGCAAATTTTATGCTCGACATTTGATTCTTAATCATATTCCTTTTCACTCTTATTATGTTGAACCTTTTGCGGGGGGTGGTTCTATTTTTTTTGTAAAAGATAAAGTAAATATTAATTGGCTCAATGATATTGATGAATTATTAATCAATACCTTATTAATAATTAGAGATCAACCAGAAGAATTAATCAAATTTTTAGCAGGGGAATCCGCCACGAAAGAAAGACATACATATTACAAAAATGAATTCATTCCACAAAATCAATTAGAACAAGCTGGTAGATGGTTTTACCTTAACAGAACCTCCTACTCTGGGATTATGAAGCATCAAAACTGTTATTGGGGATATGGTGACAAATACAGTATGCGTCCAGAGAATTGGCCCAGAAACATACGTCGAAGTTCAGAGAAACTTCAAAACGTTAAAATTACTAATCTCGATTTTGAAGAAGTTATCGAATCTGTACCTAATGGATCTTTTTTATTTATTGATCCTCCTTATTTCAATGCAGATCAAGATAAACTTTATGCTCATTCATTTTCTAAAGACGATCATTACAGATTATGCAAAATATTAAATAGATACAAGGAAAAAATAAAGTTTCTTATAACTTACGATAATAGCGACACAATTAGAAACCTATATGAATGGGCGCTGGAGATACACGATAAAGAATGGAATTATACAATTAGTAGAAGTGATGATCAAAAAAATGGGAAAAGTAAGCAAGACAACTTTAAAGGCGAACGATATAAGGGGAAGGAAATTTTTATATTAAACTACTCTTCTCTTGACTCTACTTCTCCCAATTCGGAACAGTTAATTTAGAACTTTGAATTATTATGATGAGGTAAAGTTCTACATATTATAGTAAGCATTTAATTATTTTTACTTAATCATCCTGAATACACATAAATTTATCTATTCGAGCAAAATCTTCTATAAAAAGTATCTAGAGTAGTAATTAATTGTAAAATTTTCTATAAAAGTAGCAAATATATAGTATGATCACTGACTTCTCATTACATGAAATTTAACTGTATGACCTGGTTTTCCTTGTCCGTGCAACGGTGGGGTCGGATTACACAATTCCTATCTTTGTTCTGTCTATGTTTATTTTTAGTTGTTAGTTGCGCTCCTCGTCCACAGCCTTCTACGCCACCATCGGGTTCTGTAAATAGCCCTACAGGTGATGGTCGTATTACTATAGGTACAACAGCAAAGCCGAGAACCCTTGATCCGGCTGATGCTTATGAGTTAGCATCCTTGGGTTTGGTGTTTAATATGAGCGATCGCCTCTACACCTACGAACCAGGAAGCACGGAAATTAAGCCCCAGCTTGCGACAGCATTACCTAAAGTCAGTCAAGATGCCTTAACTTATACCATCCCCTTACGTCAGGGAGTGGTTTTTCACGATGGGACTCCCTTCAACGCCCAAGCAATGGCGTTTACCATCAACCGCTTTATTCAAAATAAAGGAAAACCTTCATTCTTACTAGGTGATATAGTAGATTCGGTAAAAAGTACAAGTGAGTATGAGTTAACCATTAAGCTGAAAAAGCCCTTTGCAGCCTTTCCTTCACTGCTAGCGTTTCCTGGGGTATGTGCAGTTTCGCCAAAAGCTTACGAACTCGGTGCTGGTAAATTTAAGCCGAATATTTTTGTAGGAACTGGCCCTTATAAGTTAGCTCAGTATGGTACTGATTCAATAAGATTTGATACGTTTGATAAATATTGGGGAGAAAAACCAGCTAACAAAGGTGTTAACCTCCAAATTCAAACTAGTCCGGTTAATTTGTTTAATGCTTTCCGTACAGGCGCTGTAGATGTAGCTTATCTGTCGCTACAGCCTGATCAAAATCGGAGCTTAGAAGAAGGTGGTAAAAAAGGGGATTGGCAAGCGATCGCAGCTGAAGGTAGTGTAGTAAGCTATCTGGTATTGAACCGGAATCAAAAGCCTTTAGATAAATTAGAAGTTAGACAAGCGATCGCGTCAATAATTGACCGTCCACTCTTAAATGAGCGGGCCTTACTTGGTCAAGCAGATCCGCTTTATAGCATGATTCCTACAACATTTAATGTTTCTGTGCCATTATTCAAAGATGCTTATGGCGATGCTAACTTTGATCAAGCTAAAAAATTGTTAACTACTGCTGGTTTCTCCAAAGAAAATCCGGCAAAAGTCCAAATTTGGTATCCTTCTAGTTCGCCTACTCGTAGTTTGGCAGCACAGACGCTCAAATCTCTTGTGGATGCCAAGTTGGATGGAATTCTGCAATTTGAAGTCACTCCTGCTGAAGGCCCGACATTTTTTAAAGACATTGCCAAAGGATTATATCCAGGAGCTTTACTTGATTGGTATCCAGACTTTTTAGATCCAGATAATTACGTCCAGCCATTTTTGTCTTGTGACAAAGGTTCAGTTGCTAAAGGATGTGAAGATGGAGGCAGTCAAACTCAGGGTTCGTTCTACTATAACGAAGCGATGAATAAACTGATCGATCAACAACGCAAAGAACTGAATCCCGATGCGCGTCAGAAAATTTTTGCAGAGATTCAAAAGCAAGTAACTGCTGATGTACCTTACGTTCCCTTATGGCAAAGCAAAGACTATGTATTTGCCCAAAAAGGTGTGAACAGCGTACAACTTAACCCAACCCAAATTCTGGTTTACCAGACAATTAAAAAGTAGTCATTAGTCCTCTGTCATTTGTCATTTTTAAAAATAAATGGCAAATGACAAATAACAAATAACTAAAATATGTCTCGCTCTAAAGCTTTACAATATTACATAGTTTCTCGGTTGCTTCTTGCGCCACTTCAGCTATTAACAATTATCACCATTGTCTTTCTCTTACTAAGAGCAACCCCAGGAGATCCCGCAGATGCAATTCTTGGTGGACGTGCGCCGGAAGCTGCTAAAGAAGAATTACGAAAACAACTAGGTTTAAACTTTCCTTTGTGGCTACAGTACCTAAATTATTTGGGAAGCATACTGCGCTTTGACTTGGGAACGTCTTTAATGAGTCGCGGACAGAATGTTTGGGACATAATTGGGCAATATTTCCCGGCGACAGTGGAGTTAGCAGTATGTAGTATGGCGGTTGCACTCATCGTTGGGATTGCCGTTGGGACTCTTTCAGCTTCTCGTCCTGGGACATATTTTGATGTTGGTGGGCGCTTATTTGGGATTATCACCTACGCACTCCCCATGTTTTGGGCGGGAATGCTTTTACAGTTGATTTTCTCAGTCCAACTGGGTTGGTTTCCCAATTCCAACCGCTTTCCGCCTAATCTTCCGGCTCCCACTCCTGTGACTGGATTGTATACAATTGATAGCTTACTCGGTGGAAATCTCACCCAGTTTTTCACATCTTTGCACCATCTCGCCCTACCGAGTCTCACTTTGGGAATTTTGCTGAGTGGGATTTTTGAACGGATTGTGCGAGTGAATTTAAAACAAACCTTGCAAGCCGATTATGTAGAAGCCGCTAGAGCCAGAGGTATTGGTGAAAATAAGATTTTAGCCTCCCATGCCTTAAAGAATGCTCTAATCCCTGTAATTACAGTGTTGGGATTAACTTTTGCTTCTCTGTTAGGTGGGGCGATTTTGACAGAAGTAACATTTTCTTGGCCTGGGTTAGCTAATCGACTGTATCAAGCGATCGCAGATCGTGATTATCCCACTGTTCAAGGGGTGCTAGTCTTTTTTGGTGCGATCGTTGTGAGTGCCAGCATTTTAATTGATATTTTAAATGCTTATGTAGACCCACGAATTCGATATTAGCAAAAAGTCCTTAATTCTTTCTAACCTTCTTGCAGGGTGGGCATCTTGCCCGCCCTTTTGTATTAGATGAAGCAGTGAAATATAGGTTGGGTTAAGCAAAGCGCAACCCAACACAAAACCATCATTTTGTCTGTGAAATATTATCGATTTGAGTTATCTGACCCAGAGATACTTTGACGGCTAATATGGGTATAGCAGTAGCTGCAATCAGAACAGCAGTAGCCAGAATAATTGCAACTGGTTTACCGCCATATTGGACTAAAACCTTAAAAATATTTTCTGCTGTCTGACCCCCAGCTTGAACTAATTCCACTGTATCTGATTTGCTTAAAGCAGCAGTAATATTTTCAGCGATATCGAGAAGTTGTTCTGTATTGTTTGACTGACTGAGAACATCTAGAGATTGAACTATTGGCTGTTGCTGTGCAGCTAAATTTTCATTTACAGGATAGTAAGCAGACATCGTTTTGCACTCCTCTGTTGTTTCGATGTCTCTATATTCGCCTGTAGTCCATAGTTATACGTAGGATGTAGGTAAATGTAGGATTAGGTCATAAATACAAAGAATATCTACATAGACGTAGGATTATGTAGGTTTTGCTTTAAAATAAGAAACTTAAACATCATCTATGTTGAAGCCTAGAGTTTTTTAAAATATATATTGATGTAGGTTGGGTGGAGTGAAACGCAACCCAACATTACCACCTTATTTATGTTGGGTTACGCGATCGCTGCACCCAACCTACAAAACT
>NZ_JACKZS010000619.1 GCF_014222285.1 Nostoc sp. UCD121 | reverse complement strand
ACCATGCACCACCTGTATTACAGTCATCCGAAGATGTAGGAAGTTATCTCTAACTTCTTCCGTAATATGTCAAGACTTGGTAAGGTTCTTCGCGTTGCGTCGAATTAAACCACATGCTCCGCTGCTTGTGCGGGTCCCCGTCAATTCCTTTGAGTTTCACACTTGCGTGCGTACTCCCCAGGCGGAGTGTTTAATGCGTTAGCTGCGGCACCCAGATTTGACTCCAGACACCTAACA
>NZ_JACKZS010000618.1 GCF_014222285.1 Nostoc sp. UCD121 | reverse complement strand
GCGTATAGCTATAGAACTACATTTGAAAAGATTAATTGTCGGAGGTCTTGAAAAAGTCTACGAGATAGGCAGAGTCTTTCGTAATGAAGGTGTGTCTACAAGACATAACCCTGAATTTACAATGATTGAATTGTATGAAGCTTATGCTGATTATCATGATATAATGGATTTAACTGAAAATATGGTCAGACATATTGCTCAAGAAGTTTTTGGGTCAGCTAAAGTACAATATAATGG
>NZ_JACKZS010000617.1 GCF_014222285.1 Nostoc sp. UCD121 | reverse complement strand
GAAGAACATTGTTGTCTGGATCTCCGGCTTGCCGACGGCTGCGGAAGCGGTAGCCGACAGCAACTCAGACACTGATGCTGATACGAATGCTGACGCTGAGTCGCAGGATTCCGATGCGGACAACCCACTTGTCGGCGACCGCAATCTGGCTGAGCAATCCCCGGATTCGTTGCTGCCAGTTGCGATTGGCGATATCCAGGTGCGTGGTACGGAATAACGCTCTGAGCTTGCCTTAGG
>NZ_JACKZS010000616.1 GCF_014222285.1 Nostoc sp. UCD121 | reverse complement strand
TTTCTGCTCATCGTACGCCTCAACTTATGTTTGAATTCGCTAGTCAAGCAAAGCAAAACGGCTATGACATCATTATTGCTGGAGCAGGTGGCGCAGCACATTTACCTGGTATGGTAGCATCAATGACTACTTTACCTGTAATAGGTGTACCAATAGAGTCAAAAAGTTTAAAGGGGTTAGATTCTCTATTATCTATTGTACAAATGCCAGGTGGAATACCGGTAGCAACTACGGCTA
>NZ_JACKZS010000081.1 GCF_014222285.1 Nostoc sp. UCD121 | reverse complement strand
TTCAAGGTTCAGTATCCCTTTTCGCGAGTCGCTTTTAAGCTCTCCGCTTCAGGCACTTATTCAATATAGCGAACACACCTCCTTGTGTCAACCATTTTTTCCAAAATTCTTTTGGATCGTTTTTCTATCGCCATCAAAGCCTTATAGTGTAAGAGTTTTAAGCTATAGTATTCCTGGAAGTTACTAAGGAAGCAATATATTTGTGAGCAGTTCTGGTGTTTTACCGCCTTGGCTGGTTTTAGATCCTCTTTTGCGTGGCTGGTTGTTGGAGGATATTGGCCGGGGCGATCGCACAACAAATACGTTATTAGTAGAAGATGTGACGCTAGGCTCGGCTAAATGGATAGCTAAAGCTTCAGGGATAATTGCTGGCTTATCGGTTGCAGCTAGGGTGTTTCAGATTTTGAATGAAAAAGTCAGCTTTGCGGCGGTTGCGCCTGAAGGTACATGGTGTGAGTCGGGACAGGTGGTAGCTGAAATTCATGGTTCGCTGGATGCGCTACTGATGGGGGAACGAGTTGCTCTCAATTTGGCTATGCGGTTGAGTGGGATTGCTACGCTCACTAATATATATATAGAGAAAATTGCTGATTTACCTGCTCAGTTGGTGGATACGCGTAAAACTACACCAGGATTGAGACTGTTAGAAAAGTATGCGACTGCTGTGGGTGGAGCGATTAATCACCGTATGGGATTGGATGATGCAGTGATGATTAAGGATAATCACATTGCGGCGGCAGGTGGAATTGAAAAAGCAGTTAGCCGTATTCGTTCTCAAATACCTTATCCCTTGACAATAGAGGTAGAGACTGAAAGTTTAGAGCAGGTGAAAGAAGCTTTGAAGCACAATATTGACATTATTATGTTAGACAATATGCCTGTGAATATGATGCGTGAGGCGGTGCAGTTGATTCGCGAGCGGAATAGCCGGGTGAAAATAGAGGCTTCAGGGAATGTGACTTTAGAGACGATTCGCAGTGTGGCAGAGACTGGTGTTGATTATATTTCTAGCAGTGCGCCGATTACTCAGTCGAAGTGGTTAGATTTGAGTATGAGGATTGCACTTTAGATAAGTAAGGTGAATTATTTTATTACAAAGTTTGTATAGTCTTGGGTTTTTGAAGGATAAAATTTCACTAAAAAATAAGAGTGTTGAAAGTTTTGAACCCGGGGATTGTTCGAGTTCTGTTTAGGAGATTGTTGTGGTGAATCCTGCTATAAAGCGGTCTTTGTTGACCAAGTTGTGAGGGTCTACCACTTCTTATAAGATACAAGGTTAGTTCTTGTTCCTGATACTGTTGGCAAAATATAACTTTATACTTTAAAGCACTAAAAAACTTGATTTTTTTGTAGCTTGGTTTGCTAAGGGAAAATCAATATTTTTATAAACGACAAGTTTATCGTTGAATTACAATATTAATAAATAATTCGCCAATAGCATCAGGAATTAAACCCAACCTAGCCTTAGAATTTTTGTATCTTATAAAGCAAGCCTTTTTTTAACTTCCTCAGCCAAATCTACCAATAACACTTCTACTTGCTCACCTGTTTTCAAATCTTTCAGGGAAGACTTTTGTGTTGCTGCTTCCTCAGAACCAATAATTACACAAAATTGAATTCCTTGTTTATCGGCTAGCTGAAATTGTTTACCCAAGGGACGCTTATCAAAGTTAGTGATAACATTAATCCCACACTGACGCAGATGTTGCGAAACTTTTAAATAAGTTGGCATTAAATCTTCTTGCATATTCACTACCATAACCTGGGCTGGTGTAGCAGATAAAGTACTAAGAATACCAGCTTTTAACAATCGACTAATTAAGCGAGTTAAACCAATAGAAATGCCTACACCAGGCATTTTTTCACCCAAGAATATCCCAACTAATTCTTCATATCTCCCGCCAGAACAGATGCTACCTAAAGCTTCATGTCCTAATAAGGTTGTTTCGTAAACTGTGCCAGTATAGTAATCAAGACCACGGGCAATGGATAAATCAATACAGAAACGATTCTCGGCCACTCCGAGATTACGCACGCCTGTAATTACCGTTTCTAATTCGCTAATTCCCAGGCTTAATTGCTCGGTTTCTGGCAAGTTTTGGGTGAGATTCTTAAGTTTATTTAATACTTCATCAACAGAACCATCAATTTTAATAAAATCAATAATTTTTTGAGTCTGTTCTCCTGAAACTTCCTCTTTTTCTAACTCTTGTTTTACCTTACTTTCACCAATTTTTTCTAAATTATCAACAATACTAATACACGATTTAATTTTATTTTCAGTAATTCCTACTGACTTAAAAAAACCTGTAAGAACTTTACGATTATTGATGCGAATCAAAAAATTACCAATATTTATTGATTCAAATATCTCAGTGATAATTGCAGGCATTTGAGCATCATAGAGCAAGCTCAGTTCACGACGAGCAACTACATCAATATCACACTGGCGGAACTGACGAAAACGCCCATCTTTCGCGCGTTCTCCTCGAAAAACCACATCCATTTGGTAGCGGGCAAAGGGAAAGGTTAACTCATTCAGGTGACGGGCAATATAAGCTGCTAAAGGAACTGTTTGATCAAACTTTAATGCTCTTGCTTCCGAACCCGTTTCGCCCGATTTATCTCTCTCGGCTTGTCGATTTGGTGGCAGAATGGGGTCAATGCCATAAATGATATTATCGCCTTGATTTCCTTTAGCTTGCAGCACTTCTAAACGTTCTACAGCAGGTGTTTCTATGGGCGTAAATCCATAGCTTTCAAAAACTCTACGGATGATATCTAGCAAATATAATTCTAGACGCTTTTCATTAGGCAGAAATTCTGGGAAACCACTAGGAGTAGAAAAGTTTATTTTGTCACCTTTTGCCATACTTGTACCTTACTAAGTTGAAATTTGAGATGAAAGCCTAAGCATTTGAAGCTGTGGCTACACAAACAAAGTCCGCCTGCGCGGACTAGAGAATAATGATTGATGATCTCGGAAAACAGAAATTACTATCTTAGCCGTTCTTCTTGAATTAAGGTGCGTTGAAAGATTTTATTATTCTTAAACCAATGCCAAGTACGGGCACGATTATTGCTGTCGGGACTAATGTAGATCATTTCGTATAAACTTATTTCTGGGTTAGTTTTATAACTAAACCACAAAATCACAACAGAATCATCAATTTCCCAGGCTTTTCCTTGGATGCGCTCGGTGTCAAACCAGAGTTTATTATCTTTATAGCTTCCTGGAAATTCATGCTTTTCTTCTTTCCCATCAGACCACTTGTAGCGATTGATTTGATAGTAGGGATGAGGGCCATTTTCTGGAAATTGACAGCTTAAGTAAGACTCATAACTGTCGAGGATTTTTCCTGTTGTATCAATTAATGTATAAGTTCCTACCCAATCTCCCTCATGACGGGCAAGTACGGGCATTCCTTCTCGAAGATTAGACATTACAATTCACCTCTCAAAAACTTTGAATAACGGATACAACACAAGCGAACTACCTACATTTAACGCCGGGGTCAGTAAGTGACGGACTCAAACCGCAAGTTCCCTTTATGTTGTAGCAGGACGCAAATCATTAGTAATTTCTCGTACTAGTGTTTGAGTCACACTAGGTTCCACGCCGCAAAACTTATTATATAATGCTGTATGTAGTACTAACAATTCGATTTAGCACTCTGCTTTTCTAGCTTGTATGGACTAATTTTTGAATTCTACACACAACTAATTGTCCACTAATTATACAAGTTAAATTTGGAATTGGTACAAAATGAAATGGTGCGTTACGGTTTTAAGCGTAACGCACCATACTTAATATTTAATATTTACCAATTTTCTCTTGCGTATTAGTAAATACCACTTTCTCGATTTAGTTGTTCATCATGCTTGGCTATGACCCAAATTGCATGAATACTGCCGGGTAGCCAGCCTAGAACTGTGAGCAAAATATTGATAAACAATGTAGGGCCAATTCCAACTGTCAGGAAAACGCCTAAAGGAGGCACTAACAAACCTAGAAGATAACGAACTAATTTCATGATTTTGCTGTATTTTTGTGATTTTCTTTAGTTACATTCTTTGAAGATACAGATTTAGTAAATCCACCTTCAGATATTTTTTATGGAGTAGAAAATTGATGAAATTACTATTTCTACCCCTTTTAATATTTATCTAGAAGGTAATTCATTTTGGCTTTTTACATCACCACTGCTGGTTAAAAGGTTTCTTTCAACAAAGTAGTTATTAATGAAAGTGTTAGCAAAGGTTAGAATCACTGGCCCAAGAAGGAAACCAATAATCCCACTGACTGAGAAACCAGGAACTAGCACTGCTGCTAACCAAAAACATAAACCGTTGACGACGAGCGAAAATGCTCCAAATGATAGAAAGTTAAGTGGTAGGGAGAGAGCAGACAGTACTGGTTTAACTGAACCGTTAATTAGACCAATTACTAAAGCGGCAATCAAAGCTGCGGGGAAATTAGCAATATTAACGCCTGGAACAACTAAATCAACAATCAACAGGCTCAAAGCTGTAGCTAGGGCGGTTAATAATGGTGTCAACATTTTTCTGACCTAATCTTTTTTGTTTGTAACTTCTTATCTCATCTTTAACTATGTGCCAGGCTTTCACCTCTCTTGCAAGATAGAATTTCCTTCTACCATTAGGTCTATTATTGAGAAAACTATAGTTAGTGGTTATCATATTGATGCGCCCCTACTGTGATACCATATTTTCAAGGGTGCGTTAATTTTTTTGTTTAATGCACCCTACGAATTTAAGATTAATTTAATCAGATTTTCCAGACTCAGGCTTATAGTAAAGGGCTGACTTATATAAGACTTGTTCTTGATGGGTTTCTAAAGTGCAATGAGACAAGGGGTAAGTTACACAAGTAACAACATAACCAGCTTGTATTTCATTTGGGCGCAGAAATTTCTGCTCGCTTTGATTAACTTCACCGCTAATGAGTTTAGCAATACAAGCAGAACATTCGCCTTGTTTACACCCAGATGGTAGACGGATACCAGCTTCTTCTGCTATATCCAGAATATATTGATCGTCTGGTACTTGAATGGTGCGATCTAACCCAAGTGTAGGATTGATGAATCGAACTTGATAAACTACCATCTGCTGTTTCTAATTATTGTTTAACTGTTTTCATCGACAAACTAATCCGCTTCAGCTTCTCGTTGATTTCTAACACCTGCACTTTAACTACTTGTCCGACTTTGACAACTTTGTTGGGATCGTCTACAAATCTATCAGTAAGTTGGGATATATGCACTAAGCCATCTTGATGTACGCCGATATCAACAAAAGCCCCAAAGTTGGCGACATTTGTCACGATTCCTTCTAGTTCCATTCCCACCTTTAAGTCTCTGATTTCCTTAATTCCTTCTTTGAAGGTGGCATACTTAAACTCAGCACGGGGATCTCTACCTGGTTTTTCTAGTTCGCTGAGGATGTCGCGCAGTGTGGGTTCGCCGACGTTATCAGTAACGTATTTCTTCAGGTTAGTCTTTTTGAGTTTTTCGGCAATTTGTGTTACCTGATTTAATGGCACATTTAGATCAGATGCGATCGCTTCTACTACAGAATAACTCTCTGGATGCACTGCTGTATTATCTAATGGGTTGTCACCGCCGCGAATCCGTAGAAAACCTGCTGCTTGTTCAAAAGCCTTCGGCCCCAGCTTCGGGACTTTCAATAATTGGCGGCGATTTTTAAAGGCTCCATTCTGGTTGCGATAGGCGACAATATTATTGGCAACTGCTGCTGTAATCCCAGAGACGGAAGTCAGAAGTTCTTTGGAGGCAGTATTCAAATCTACCCCAACGTAGTTAACGCAGCTTTCTACAGTATCATCCAATTTCTTTTTCAACAACTTCTGATCGACATCGTGTTGATATTGTCCAACACCAATGGATTTGGGATCGATTTTTACTAGTTCCGCCAAAGGGTCTTGCAAACGGCGGCCGATGCTAATGGCACCGCGCACGGTAATATCTAAATCGGGAAACTCTTCTAGCGCTACAGTACTCGCAGAATATATAGATGCACCAGACTCATTCACCATTACCTTAACGGGTTTACGTTCTATTGTTTGCAATACTTGCGTCACAAATTCTTCTGTCTCGCGGGATGCTGTACCGTTACCGATGGCGATTAATTCAATTTTATACTTTTCAATCAGATTTTTGACTGTTTGTGCTGCTTTCGCGCGTTGTTCAGCCGCTTGGTGGGGAAAAACCGCTTGATATTCCAAAAATTTCCCTGTTTGGTCGAGGACAGCAACTTTACACCCAGTTCTAAATCCAGGGTCTATAGCCAAGGTTGGTTTCATTCCGGCTGGTGCAGACAGCAACAACTCTCGCAGATTAGTTTCAAATGTCTTGATTGACTCTATGTCTGCATAGATTTTTTTCTCAGAAATTACCTCTCCCATTAGAGAGACTTTCATCAAACGGTTGAACGCATCCTTCAACATCGCCTGATAAAAATCACGAATTGGCCGAACTTTGGTTTTAATTTCTTTCGACTCCAGATAGTAAAGTACCGTATCTTCATCGAAAGCGATTTCAAAGCTTAATATTTTTTCGGTTTCACCCCGACACAATGCCAGCATATTATGGGGTGCAATATTTTTTACCCTAATTTGATAGTTACGGTACATCTCAAATTTGGTTGTACCTTCGGGATAATCATCTTTAATGCGGGAGACAAATACCCCTTCTTCTAAAAGATAATCGCGAATATATGACCGTAGTTCAGCCTTTTCAGCGACTTCTTCCGCTAAAATATCAGCAGCACCTTTAAGCGCCTCTTCTGCTGTTTTGACTCCCGTGGTTTCCGAAATATACTTAGCCGCTTCTTCTTCCAAGGAAGCCGTTGCAGCATTTTTGATATTTAAAGATTTGATGAATTCTGCCAGTGGTTCGAGTCCTTTTTCTCTGGCGATAGTGGCGCGGGTGCGGCGCTTTGGCCGATAGGGTAAGTATAAATCCTCAAGTTCGGTTTTTTGTAAGCAGGATGAGATTTTGGCTTTGAGTTCATCTGTGAGTTTACCTTGTTGCGCGATCGCACTTAAAATCACCGATTTTCTTTCTTCCAGTTCTGTTAAATAAGTATATCGATCAGCCAGTTCACGTAGTTGCACTTCATTCATTTCATCGGTGCGCTCTTTACGATAACGTGCAATAAAGGGAATTGTTGCACCCTCCGCCAAAAGTTCCAGCGCGTTTTGCACCTGATGAGGTTTGAGATTTATTTCAGTCGCCAGTAGTTGAGGAATGTTCAGCATTAGGTGTGTAAAATGCAAAAAAATAAAAATGCTACTTCTAAAGGTAATATGCGAGATCCTTATCCTGGCGCAAGGCCAAAGTTTTAGGCTAATTTACCAGATGATTGCTCACAAGAGTACAAGCCGAAGAGACAAAACCCACCGAAGCAAGTAAGTTTTAACCCTATTAATCCGCGTAGATGAAGGAGAGTTTGTACAGCATAGCGCAGCTATCTTGAGTCGGGAACGTGTTAGAACAAACATCACTAAAATACTTATATAATTACACACTTATGTCGTACTAAGTATAGGGTTTTAATATCCCTAATTTGAAAGCTTGTTACATGCAGTATTTACCACAAATGAAGAAGCTATTCCAATACTTTTCGGTTAAGGGGGAAAGGGGAAATAAAGGGAAAGGGTTTGAATTTACTCTTACCCTAAGCCCAGTAGCCTTTCTCCAGACAAATAGAGAGATTATTGGGTTTATCTGAAAAGTATTGGGAGTTATTCGCCAAGCTATTGGATGCTTTATCTGTCGCAATAATTATTCCAATTGGTGTAAGATGCAATATTGCGTAATCTTGATTTTCTATAATATTTATTTCGTTCGACTGTTGTGTCTAAAAGGTGATTGGATGTAAGATTAGCCACAATTACCAAGACAATTTGTTTTATCAACACAATAACTTTTCGTTCAGAGGTTTGCTAAAATGCCTTTGTTTTTCTTGATACCACTGTGTACTGCTTTAGCTACAGGCTACTTATTTAAAAAGAGTACTGATGAAATTGCATATCTTGCAGGTGTATTTGCAGCTATTAGCTTGATTTTAAGTCTAGTATTGGCACCCTGGCAGATTCAGTTTGGCTTGTTAATCACTGTCTTAATCATTACGAACAAGCTTTTGCAGAAAAATGAGTTCAAACAAACTGAAGCTCCAGGAAAACAACCGAGAGCAATTAAATAATCTCAACCAGGACAAAATATTTTTTCTCGACTTTAAACTGCTAAAAACCATAAGACACTTAACCCAGTAATGTCTTTAAAAGCAACACTTGGCAACTCTTGGATGGAAAGACCCTTGATAGATATATGATCTTGACCACTTTTTTACACTCTAGTGTATTTATTATTTACTAATAATGGTAGGCTTTATCTCCTGCTTCAGCCCATCACCTTTATGTTTAGGTTGAATATTGTTGAACTTTTTCATTTGCAAGGCGATGCAAACTTTTAAAAATATATTGATAATCAATTAGCTTTTACGTATATAGCTTGCGCTATCAGAGCAGGCAAGATGCCCGCACCACAATCATATTGAAAAGAATATTAGTACAAATTAAAAGCACAACGCCTTAGTATCAAATAAAGTTTGATCGTAAAATCCAGAAATCGAGTTTTCCATCTTACTTTGTATCATAAGTGACTTAAAATTTTCTGAGATGTATAAAATTTCATATCTTTGTGGATAATATAAAAAACAATTCAGACTATCGATTTTCATCTATGGTGTGTGCTGTATTTAACCAATGGCCTTATGTAATAAAATATACATACTATTGCCCAGGGTTAATTCTGTTTTCTCAAACTTTTAGCTTTACACTTCTAAAGTCTGAAATGAAATCGCTACTTCTGTGAGTTTATTAGCCAGAAAGTGCTTTATAAATGTACAAATAAAAATTCTTAATATATATGGGAAAATTTTGATTTTATGAAGTTTTTGTTTAAGTATATTTTCGGTAAATGAATTTTTGATGAAGTGTGCCGATAAATTTGCAACACCCTTTTCTCGTGGTATTCTAGTAAGTGATTATATGTAACAATAAATTTTGAGTAAAGCTCTAGTTAAAATTACATATAATTAAGAACAATCTAAGCAAGCCTAAGACTAAATGTAAAATATCTCAAATCTGCTTAAATTAACGTAAGCTGTGAGTTAATGGCCAAACGCTAGTTTACATTAGCCTTTAGTTTCGTGAAAAACTCCCTTTGGACATTAAGTAAAATCCCCACAGGCCTGTAAAACGCATTACTTGAGATTAATTCATCTCTCTATTTTCCGGAGCCAAGCAGACTTCTATTACTCATTGTGTTTCTATGTCCAAAAAGACTAAGTATACACACTTAAGCTGAGTACAAGTTTTTATTAGTCGGCTTAGTTACCAGCCGAGGTTACAGATATCTATGTAAGCTTGGAGACTGACAAAGCCCTCAATTTTCGCATATCTGCATCATTTATGACATAGATGTTGCGATCGCACTATAAAGTACTCTGGAAGCATAGCTGGCTGATACGGAAAACTTCTGCAATTCACAGTTGGGTAAAGCCAAACTCGAAATACAACCATAAACACTTGACTTCAATAATACCGGATGCTGCATACAACAACCTTTCTACAAGCTGTATAGTATTTAGTTGCTAACTCTTGGACACAGCTTTCGGTGGTCATTTTGATATCAGTTCCTTCAAAATAGCCTTCTTAATGTTGTTGTCTATTTTATGAGTGGAAGTTGAATTGCACAGAAAGTTATGAACGAAATCAGAAACGTCCAAAACAATAGGCTGTTTACTGGCCGGTTCATAGCTACTATCTCGATTCAGGGAAATGTACGATGAAATCTATATTGGAAATTTCAAACTTTAAAATAATTCCCTATATTATCTTGTTTGTCAGTATTTTATTTAGTATTTCTGGGCAATTGCTCATGAAATATACCATGAGCCATACAGATGGTGGACTATTGGATTGGGTATTTCTTCAAAAATTAGTATTAGCTGTTAGTGTTTATTGCTTGGGGATAGTAAATTGGATACTGGCTTTGCGATCGGTAAAATTGAGTATTGCTTACCCATTAACTAGTTTAAATTATGTCGGTATACTTTTCGGCTCATACTACTTTTTTAATGAGGTAATAACACTAACTCGAATTGCAGGGGTAATTACTATTTTTCTAGGTATTCTTTTAGTAGTTATTCCTCTGAAAAAGCCTATATAAATTTCTCTATAGTAAATTTTACAAAACCTACTATTGGAACATGAACATTATTACTTGGCTACTTTTAATAGTTGTAGTTTTATTCGGAACCACAGCTAACGTATCACTAAAATATGGACTTCATATTTCTAGCCCTACTAAGGAAGCTAACACATCTATTTTAAATCTTTTATTGTCTCGTTATTTTTGGATTTGGTTTATCTGCTATACATTTATGACTGTATTGTGGCTTTATGTATTACGGACAATTCCTCTAAGCCAAGCATTTCCAGTTTTAGGACTAATGTATGCACTAATCCCAATTGCTTCTCACTATCTTTTAAAAGAGCGAGTTGTATTTAGCCAGTGGTTAGGAATATCTATTATTATAGCTGGTGTAGTTCTTGTTGTAAACTGATAGATAAAGGGCCAAATGTTGAGGGTATTAATGTTATTAACAGATTTTGAAGATCAATATCAAAAACATAGCTATAAAAATATAAATTAAATTTATGAATATAGGTATTATTGGCGGAGGCATAACTGGTCTAGTATTAGCCCAACGTCTTGCACATCAAGGACATATAGTAACTGTCTTTGATAGTAACAAACAGCTTGGTGGGCTAACCACATATCATGATTATGGGTTGTTTACTTGGGATCGCTTTTATCACGTTATCCTACCTTCTGACACTCATTTAATAAATTTTCTCAGAGATATTGGGCTTGGAGATAAACTGCGTTGGCATCGAAGTTTAACAGGGTTCTATGACAATAAAAAATTCTATTCTATCAGTAACACTATAGAATTTCTCCGCTTTCCTCTATTTGGACTTATAGGTAAACTCAGATTAGCCTTTACTCTGCTTTATGGCTCACGCCTTAATAACTGGCGGCGCTTAGAGAAGATTTTAGTGGAAGATTGGCTATTAAAACTCGGTGGTAAAAGCACATACGAAAAGCTCTGGAAACCTTTACTTCTATCCAAATTAGGAGAGAACTATAAGAGAATATCAGCAGTTTTTATTTGGGCTTATATCAAACGACTCTTTTCAGCGCGTGATTCTTCATTAAATAAAGAACAACTTGGTTATGTCTCAGGCGGTTATAAAACTGTTTTTGACCATATAGAAAAGTTAATTTATGCGGCTGGAGGTCATATTCACACAGGGGTTGCAGTAGAATATATCGCACCTCATTCAGGTGGTGGAATGTGGGTAGAATTTCAGGGGAAAAAAGAGCATTTTGATAAGGTAATTTTTACTGGCCCAGTTAATATTTTGCAACAAGTTGCTGCTGATGAACTGATAAAAGTTTCCGACACTGGTGAAACAGTAGAATACCTGGGTGTAATCTGCATGGTATTAATTACTCGCAAAGCTTTAGTTCCTTATTACGTCGTAAATATTGCCGATAGAACTATTCCTTTTACCGGAGTCATCGGTATGAGCAACTTAGTTTCTTTGCAAGAAACAGCAGGATATCATATCACATTTTTACCAAAATATATCCTTTCCACTGACCCGTTGCTAAAACAGCCTGATGATGAATTGCGCCAAGTATTTTTTCAAGGTATACGTTTGATGTTCCCAGAACTCAAATCAGATGACATTGTAGCAGCACATATAAATCGAGCTATTAAAGTGCAGCCACTACAAGTTTTAGATTATTCCAGCCTTGTTCCAAAAGTGAGTACCGAAAATGAAGATTTTTTCGTCGTCAATACCTCGCAGTTGGTCAATGATAGCGTCAACAACAACGCAGTTGTGCGACAGGTCGATGAATTTCTCAAGAAATCAACATTGCTGAATTCTTGAAATTTGAGTAATTGGATTTTATTTTAAAAATCACAGGAGGTATTTATGAGTCTTTTTGTTCTTTTACCCGCATACAACGAGCAAGAATCAATTCGCCCCTTGTTCAAAAGGTTTCAGACATTGCAGCAAATCTCTAATATGGAGATAAAACTGATTCTTGTTGATGATGGTAGTAGTGATGCAACTGCTCAGACTGCTTTAAAAGAATCTCAATCACTGGGAATATTACTTAACTTAGTCCAACATCCCAAGAATGCTGGTTTAGGTGAAGCAATTAAAACAGGTTTCAGGACTTTTTTAGAGATTTCTCAAGAAGGCGATTTTTTAGCCGCAATGGATTGCGACAACACTCAACCACCAGAACTCTTAATCAAGATGTATGACACTATGATAGCTGGTAGCTATGATATTGCGATCGCATCTAGATACCGGAAAGGCTCTAAAGTCATAGGTTTATCAAAATTTAGAGAGATAATGAGTTACGGAGCTAGCTGGCTATTTAGAATTGCAGCCCGTGTACCAGGCGTAAGAGATTATACTTGTGGATATCGGCTATATAACCGTACTTTCGTCAGTAAATTAGATATGTATTATGGCGACAATCTATTTACTGAAAGTGGATTTGCTTGCATGATAGATTTACTATTGAAAGCCAAAGCACTTAGACCAAAAATTGCAGAAATTCCAATGGTTTTGAGATATGACCAAAAGCCAAGCGCCAGCAAAATGAAAATTTTGAAAACTATTACTCGAACATTGAAGCTTCTGTATAAAAATCTATTATCTACAGGACAAATTTCCAATCTAGGTCAGACTTTTAATGAGCGAGAAACAGGAAGAATTCCCCTGAAAATGGGAAATCGTAAATAAATTTAAGTAGTGATAGTCTAGATTAAATCAAGCCTTTCTAGGAAACAAGATTGGATATTTAGTAAGAGTTATTCATCAGGAAGTTTCTGTATTCTTACCAAAGTTAGAGTATCTCCTAGTTGGTGATTCCCTTCTTTGAGAAGAGTACTAGTTAAATACATATAAATGCATCTGATTTTACACGGATACTCTCAATACTGCGAATTTACAAAATCTCAGCCCGTCTTTGCGGGCTTTTTTATTGACAAGTTTTTTGAAAGAGGGTTAGGGAAATCCACACCGCTTTTCAAAGAATTGGTCAAGATGACAGTTGAGTAAATTTGCTAGAGTGAACACACCAGGATTTTTCAGTCAAATCTCTGAATTACGCCAGCAGACGAGGCTACCCATGCTTACAAGTACGCTACTTCTCTCGAATCAACTTCCCACCTTACAATATTCCTCTACACCAGAGCGTTTCGATGAAACCTGGGAAGCCCCCCTGGCTACCCTCCTGGGATTAGGACGCGCCGCAGGCGCTGACTTCATCGAATTATTTTTAGAACGTCGCAACTATATTAGTTGTCTTGCAGAAGAGGATTCCATCACTAGTATTTCACCAAGTCTGTCTACAGGTGCGGGAGTTAGAGTATTTCGCGGCAAAGCCGATTGCTACGTTAGCACTAATGACCTTTCCTTTTCCGGTTTGAAAGCAGCTTTAGAAAAAGGTCTGTCTATCCTGGGATTGCAATTACCTGCTCCTAAAGCTTTCATCCCCGAAATTAACCTGGAACTACTGAGAGATTACGCCACCAAAAGAGGTAAAGATTCTTGGCTACCAGTGTGTAGCTCCATCCGCGAAATGGGAGAAGTCCTCCTTGATGGGACTGCTCACCTGAAGCAAAAAGCTAGCCACGTTCAATCACGCCGTGCTACCTATTTTCGGGATTGGCAAGAAGTCTTAATCGCCGCCAGTGACGGAACTTTTGCCCGTGATATTCGCCTCACTCAGTCAGTAGGATTTAACCTATTGTGTGCTGATGGTGCTAATCGTACCTCAATTGGCGATCGCGCGGGTAATACTAGCGATGCCAATTTCTTGAGAACTTGGGATTCTCAACAAGCCGCCGAAAAAATAGCAGAATCTGCCGGCAAAATGCTCTACGCCGATTACGTCGAGTCAGGCACTTACCCGATTATTATGGCCAATCACTTTGGCGGCGTAATCTTCCATGAAGCCTGCGGACACCTGCTGGAAACAACTCAAATTGAACGCAATACCACTCCCTTTGCTGACAAAAAAGGCGAAAAAATTGCCCACGAAAGTTTGACAGCCTGGGACGAAGGGCGCTCTGAAAATGCCTTCGGCACAATTGACATGGATGACGAAGGTATGCCTGCTCAAAGAACCTTATTAATTGAAAAAGGCGTTCTCAAAAACTTCTTAGCAGATAGAACAGGTTCTGCACGCACCGGACACCCCAGAACTGGAAGTGGCCGCCGCCAAAATTATACCTTTGCTGCTGCTAGCCGGATGCGTAATACTTATATTGATTCTGGCGAATATAGCACTGATGATTTATTTGCCTCGGTTAATAAAGGTATTTACTGTAAGAAAATGGGTGGTGGTAGTGTTGGTGCTACAGGTCAATTTAACTTTAGTGTTGATGAAGCTTATTTGATTGAAAATGGCAAAATCACTAAACCGCTAAAGGGAGCAATTTTAATTGGTGAAGCCAAAGAAATCATGAATAAAATTTCTATGTGTTCCCAAGATTTGGAAATTGCACCAGGTTTTTGTGGCTCTGTCAGTGGCAGCATTTACACCACAGTCGGACAACCCCACATCAAGGTTGATTCTATTACCGTCGGTGGACGATAATAATTTTAGATTTTGGACTTCGACTCTGCTCAGTCTAACGATTTTGGATTTTGGATTGTAACATTCAAAATCCAAAATGCTCAAGTTCTCGGATAATTCCGTAGGTTCAATCTAAAATCTAAAAGAACAAATTGTTGGACTGTGACTTCAGTCAGAATTATTCGAGAGAAATATTAAGCAATAACATCCAAAATCTAATCTTAAAAATAGAATCGCTGCCAATCTAAAATCTAAAATCCAGAATTGACTATGCCAAATATCAATGAAATTGCAAACTCTGCCAAGGACAATGCCGAGAAGCTTGGCATTAAAAAATTTGACATTTATGGCTCAACAGTAGATGATACCAGCGTGCAAGTAGACCAAGGTGAGCCAAAACAAGTTAAAGCTTCAAATCGCTCTGGTGTTACTGTTCGTGTCTGGAATGAAGATAATACAATGGGTGTCACCAGCACCACAGATGTAGATTCCAAAGGACTGGAATTAGCTTTGAAAACTGCTTATGAAGCCAGTTTTTTTGGTGTTAAAGAAAATGTTCCTGATTTTAGTCCCGAAGCTACTGTTCCTATTCCAAATAAAGCTCAAGATAAGACACCCCAAGCACCTGTTGCTGAACTGATAGAAAGATTGTTGGTAGCTGAAAAAGAATTACTCGCAGCTCATCCAGCAATCAAAGGTGTGCCTTATAACGGTTTATCACAAAGAGATATTGACAGATTTTATCTAAATAGCGATGGCGCAGTCAGAACTGAATCTCATTCCTTAACATCAGTTTATCTTTATAGCAAAACTGAAGAAGAAGGAAAAAAACCTCGCAGTGCAGGTGCTTTTAGAATCAACCAAAGTTTAGATAATCTAGACATCAATGGTTGCATCAAAGAAACCGCCGATAAAACTATCAGTCACTTGAATTATGAAAAAATCAAGACTGGTAAATATCGAGTTGTTTTCTCGGCGGAAGCTTTCTTAAGTCTGTTGGGTGCTTTTTCTAACTTGTTCAACGCTCAAAGCATTTTGGACAATCAAAGCCTATCTACTCCTGATGATTTAGGTAAGCAAATTGCTTCTCCTCTACTTTCAGTTTTTGACGATGCACTGCACCCAGCTAACGTAGGAGCAGAAAGTTTTGATGGTGAAGGAACTCCAACTCGTCAGATTTCGCTGATTGAAAATGGCGTTTTAACAAGCTTTCTCCACAGTGCAGGCACAGCTAAAAGGTTAAATGCCCAGCCAACAGGTAACGCCAGTATTGGTGCAAAAGTCAGTGTTAGTCCCAATTTTTATCACGTTTTTACAACAGTGACTTCTGAAGAAGAGTTAAGTTTAGAAACTGCTGAAAATGTGATTTTTATCGATGATTTACAAGCTCTCCATGCAGGGGTTAAATCTTTGCAAGGTTCTTTTTCTCTG
Organism: Nostoc sp. UCD121; assembly: GCF_014222285.1. Lineage (GTDB taxonomy): Bacteria > Cyanobacteriota > Cyanobacteriia > Cyanobacteriales > Nostocaceae > Nostoc. The sequence goes on along the minus strand of NZ_JACKZS010000081.1, from coordinate 16,092 downwards.
CCGTTTGATGGTTGGCTAGTTAATAAGGGCGTTAGGACAAGTATTGAGTCAGCAACAGTTGCTGGTGATTTCTTGGAACTCTTAAAGTCAATTATTTATGTAGAAAAAGAGGCAGAGTTAACACCAGGGGGAGTTTGCCCGAAAATTTGGGTTAATGAACTGTCAATTACTGGTGAATAAAGCTTGAAAAGTGCAGAGTTAGGAGTTGAATTTAACTCTTAACTCATCACTTTAAAATCATGAATCACCATTAATATTCACCACCGACGCTAATGGCAGTATTGAATACATCTGCACCAGTTAAATCAATATTAGCCAAAACTGCGCCATCTACGTCAGTATTATATAAATGAGCATTACTCAAATCAACATTGGTGAGATTAGCATTATTTAGGCTAGTACCACTGACAAAAGCATCTGTGAGATTAGCAGACTTTAAATTTGCACCAGTTAAATCAGCACCTTCTAGGTTAGCACTTTCAAGATTAGCTCCTTTTAAATTTGCATTTCTGAGGTCAACTCCTATCAAATGAGCGCCTTTGAGGTTTGCTCCCGCTAAATTACATCCAAAACATTCTCTAGTTTCCAGCAAGCGCCGGACAGGGGCGGAGTTTTCTGCTTTGACGGAAAGGGGAGCAGCTAAAGATAGCGTGCTGAGTAAGGCTGCTGCCGTCAAAAAAATTCGTTTCATATTTACCTCCGACACTTCTAGAAGTCATTAAATTTTTAACTTCTAGGATACCAGTGTGCCAAGATTACTGAATTCTGTACTCATGCGATCGGAGGAATATATAATTTCTATGAGATTAGATATTCTTGTGTAAATTAGTCCGATGGGATTAAAATTACAAGTTTTTTAGTAGAGATTACAAGTGCTTGGACACCGCAAGCAACGCCGAAAAATCATTTTTAAACCGCAGAGGCACAGAGAAGCCAGTGCGTTGGGCGGGTTCTCCGACTTGTAGCAACTGGCGTAGCGCAGAGAGAAAAAAAAGATTTTACTAATCACCTTGACAGAGTACTAGTCCTATTATTGATTTGGGTATCAGCTTCCTTGGCTCGTAATTGAAGACTTGTTTAACTGACTAACTGTGCGGCGGAATTGAAAAACTGACGACACAACCCCCTGGTAAGCAAAATTGTTGTCAACAAGTTAGCGAAAGCAACCATAAAGATAATCAAAATTTCGTAAGATACAGCATCGAGAGGTTTCACACCAGCTAGTAACTGTCCGGTGGTTATTCCTGGTATTGCCACCATCCCGATGAGAATCATTTGATTGAGAGTAGGGAGCAATCCGGCTCTGATGGCATCTTTGCGATACTGGCTAACTGCTTGCTGGGGCGTTGCACCTAAGCTCAAGTGGGTTTCTATTTCGAGATGGCTGGAATTAATGGTGCTGACAAGACGCTCACCTGCGATCGCAGCTGCATTGGTCGCATTACCTAAAACTATCCCTACTAAGGGGATTATATACTGTGGTTCATACCATCTGTCTGGTTGAATAATCAAGAAGTTGGTGTAAAACACTGTCAGGACGGTACTAATTAAAATTGCACCCCACACCAAAGGCAGCAAATGAGGAATTTTTTGGCTGATGCGATTTCGTGCGACAATCGCCGTAATTGTCAGCATTATTGCTAATAGCACCAAAACTGCCCAAGCATTGTCTAAAGCTAAGATGAAATCTAAAATGTATCCCAATACAAGAAGTTGTAAGATGGTTCTCCCAGTAGCTAGGGCTAGGTTCAACTCTAATCCTAATTTTTCCCAGGCAGATAAACCAATGGCGATCGCCATCAATCCCATAGCAATAGCTAAATCCACGAAATCCAGCTTTATCATATCCTGCATGGGTTTTCTATCTCCTAGTATTTTCTTCTCAAAGCAGTTCACACACCTGGAACTTTGATCCGATGTGTTGGATCTTGGTTGATATATATCACCTTCATCAATTCAAAATTAAAAAATGGTACAACCTTAACATGGCAAACTCCTAGTATGTCTACTATCTGTAAATTAAATGTGCGGTAGTCTACCGCGCCACAATTTAAGTAAAAACCCTAATAGATGCGTATCTTAGGCGATAGTCTCTTAGTTGCTCCTTTTTGATTAACAATTCAATCAGCAAAAATTGACTCTCGAAGTGCATCCTTTGTATCTCCCGATAAAATGAGAACTCATGATCCAAAGTGTAAATCCCATCCCTGCCTTTGATATCAAGCAGCAATACACCACCATCGAAGCAGAAGTAAGTGCAGCCGTTTTAGAGGTTCTGGCTTCTGGCCGCTATATTGGCGGCCCCCTAGTTGAAAGCTTTGAGCAACAATTTGCTGCTTATAATACTGTTACTCAATGTGTGGCTTGTAATTCTGGTACTGATGCGCTCTACTTAGCGTTACGAGTCTTGGAAATTGGTGCAGGCGATGAAGTGATTACAACGCCTTTCACCTTTATTGCTACATCTGAAGTAATTAGCGCCGTGGGTGCAAAACCTGTTTTCGTTGACATTGACGCTACTACGTTTAATTTGGATGTGGAGCAAGTAGCAGCAGCGATTACACCTAAAACTAAAGCGATTATCCCGGTTCACCTATTTGGACAACCTGTGGATATGACATCATTGATGGCGATCGCTCAATCCCACAATTTGTCAATAATTGAAGATTGCGCTCAGTCTACAGGCGCAATGTGGGCCAATGAAAAAGTAGGAAGTATTGGACATATTGGTTGCTTTAGTTTCTACCCTACCAAAAATCTTGGTGGTTGCGGCGATGGCGGAGCTATAACGACTAATGATCCTGCGATCGCTACTAAACTGCGAATACTCCGGGAGCATGGTAGTAAAGTTAGATATTTACACGAGGAAATCGGTGTAAATAGCCGCTTGGATGCTCTCCAAGCAGCCATATTGCAGATTAAGCTGCGTTATTTAGATACTTGGAACGATCGCCGCCGAGATATCGCCAACTATTACTATCAGTTCCTTAGCCAAATTCCGGGAATTGTCCCGCCTCAAGAATTACCTGGAGGTATTGGGGTATGGAATCAATACACTGTTCGCATCTCAGGTGAAGGGCGAAATGGTTCTAGTGCCAAATATCGAGATTGGGTGCGTAATCAATTACAAGACCAGGGCGTAAGTTCAATGATTTATTACCCCTACCCTTTACATTTGCAGCCAGTTTATCAAAATCTGGGCTATCAAATTGGGGACTTACCAATAGCAGAGCAAGCTTGTCATGAAGTCATAGCTTTGCCCATGTTCCCAGAATTGACACAGCACCAGCAAGACCAAGTTATTTATGCGTTGAAGGATTGTTTGGGGTGAGGGGAGTGGAGGAGGAGAGGGGGGAAAGGGAGCAGGGAGAAAGGGAGAAGAGTTTTCCCCTCTGCCCCCTGCACCTCTGCCTCTTTTCAATGCCCAACACCCACTCCCTACTTCTTACTTCTGAGTTAGCACTCTTGCAGTCGTCAAAGCTTCTACTAAGCCACGCACAGCAGCAATCATTGCTATTTCACTATTGAGTTGGTTGATGGCGGAACCAACACCAACACCAGCTGCACCAGCAGCGATCGCTAATGGTGCTGTAACGTTAGAAATGCCTGAAGCACACAATACTGGCACTGACACCACACGAGAAATCTCAAAAGCTGCTGCCAAGGTGGGAGCAGCTTTTTCAATTAATCCTAAAGTTCCAGGGTGAACTGGGTTACTGCTAGTACCGCCTTCGGTTTGGATAATATCTGCTCCAGCTTTCACCAGCTCTTCTGCTAACTGCACCTGTTGATCTAGTTCCAAAATGTGGGGAACGGTGACAGATAAGGTGATTTCTGGGAAAAGAGCGCGGGTTTGTTTAGTCAGCGCTAGCACTTCTGGAGCCTCAAAGCGGCGACCTTGAGCATAGAAGGAATCGAAATTTCCGATTTCAATTAAATCAGCACCAGCTGCTACAGCTTGCACAAATTTTTCTGGTTCTACTGCTGAAACACAAATTGGTAATTTTGTAAAACTTTTAGCTAACTGTACCAAAGCGCGATCGGCGGCAATATCAACAAAAGTAGCACCGCCAAATTCAGCAGCTTTGACAGTCGCAGCAACGCTAGCAGCGTCGAAGTTATTCAAGCCGCTAATCACTTTCAGAACGCGGCGGCTAGTAAATGCACGTTGGAGTGTAGGATGCATCGTCATGGTTAGGCTTTTGAAGCTATGAAAATTATAAATTAGGTATATTCTACCGTCACTCAGTTGATGAGGAACTAAATCACTATGGCAGTTGCCAAATTTTTATAGTTTTATCCTTTACCGCCACCAACCAAATTTTGCCTATCAAAAGTTTACTCTCCCAATTCACTCTAGGTATTAAATGTTGCACAACACTACCATAAAGCATAAAGTTCAGCAGATATCTATGTAAAAATAATTTAGTTCTGTTAAGTAATTCTTTTCAGGAGGAAGATATGACTGAAGAAATCATGCCAAACTTTGACGAGCAAGAAATACTTCAACTCTGGGATCATAGAGCTAAAGACTGGGATATTCAAGTTGGGGATGATGGTGACAGCAATCGAATTTTGAACTCAGATCCAGTACTATGGAGTTTCGCTGGTAACGTTGCAGGATTGTCTGTCCTCGATGCTGGTTGTGGTACAGGATATCTAGCACGCCAGCTTTGTCTGAAAGGGGCCAGTGTAACTGGTATAGATTTTTCACCTCAGATGATAGAAATTGCCAAATTCAGAGCTAGCCAAAATAATCTAGATATAGATTTTCATTTGGATTCATGCACTGAACTAAAGTCGCTTGCAGATGAGCAATTTGATATGATCGTCTCAAATTATGTTCTCATGGATTTGCTCGATTTCGAAGGAGCTATAAGGGCATTCAATCGTGTTCTTAAGCCTACTGGTATTGCAATCCTTGTGTTTTCACATCCTTGCTTTCCCCAAGGCAACTCGACGACTGTAAATGAAGATGGGGCAGTTTCTTATAGTTGGGCTTCTTCTTACTTTGAAAGAACACAACACAACGACGAACCCTGGAATCATTTTACAACACCATTTATCTGGTTCCACCGCCCTCTTTCCGATTACTGGAAAGTCTTCAAGGCAGCAGGTTTTTCTGTGGACGAATTTGAAGAACCAAGAATTACCCCAGAGCGATATCATCTTGCCGGAAATGAGCGGAAGCTCTTCAATTCTAAAACACGTCCCTATTCGGTAGTTTTTAAACTTCTAAAGGTTAAAGGATTACATAGTAATCCATAACATTTAGTTTTATCCATCTACATCTGTAGGATCTTTTACCACTATCCTAATCAAACTCTAAAGGCCACAAATCGGCAATGGGTACTTCCCACCCTGGGAGCAAATTGGGAACTGTTAAAATATCGCCATCACGAAGTATTATTGCTTCTTGTCCAGGGTTGTAAACTTCAACAAGCCGCTCATCTGGATTGAGTAAAATTCCTACCTTAGTTCCCAAACTCAGAAATTCTTGAATTTTGGCTCTCAAATCCTCTAAATTATCACTAGGGGACTTCACCTCGACAGTCAAATCAGGAGCTAATTGAGCAAAAGACTTGGGACTGCGACGCAAGCGTTCAGCTAAAACAAATGAAGCATCCGGTGCGCGTAAATCTGAATTTGGCAATCTGAAACCAGCGCTAGAAGCTGCTGTTCGTCCTAATTTACGCGGTCTAACCCAGTTACGTAACTGCGCCACCATTTCGGCTGCTACTTCATCTGATTCATATCCTGATGGACTCATGACAATAATATTACCCTTGACTAGTTCCATACGATAATCAGGGTGCTGTTGCTGCATTTTTTCAAAGTCTTCAAGCGTTAGGGACATAAAAACCTCTAATTATCACACTCCCTGTATCTATATTATGGAGACAACAGCCCTCTTTAGAAGCGATCACTGCATAAATTCCCCAGTTACCGCCAAACTGTCACTCCAAAGACTTCATATCTAAATGAAAAAACAGGAATTAACAGTAAAATCGAGTATTATTGCCTATTTTTCAAAACAATCCATTGCTATTTGGACTTTCTCAACTTGCCTTGGTGCTTGCATTTCGTTAAAGAGTGCGATCGCCTGCATAAAATTTTTCATACTATTGTCAATTTCACCCATTTCTTGATGAGTCAATGCCAATTGATAGTAAGCCTCCGCTAAATTAGATTTAGCGCCTATTTTATCCAAAATTTCTATCGCTTCTGCATGATGGAAAAGCGCCCTAGCAAATTCTCCTTGTTCTCTATATAATCCGGCTAGACAACTTATAGCTTTAGCTTTAAGCTGAGTAAAGTTATTCTCTTCGGAAGAAAATATAGCTCTTTGGCACAGTTCAAAAGACTTTTTAATATTACCTAAATTTTTGTAAGTTAAACATAGGCTGATTAAGCTATGCCCAATCCCCCATAAAGTCACTCTAGTTGATGAAGATATTGCATAAAATGCCTTTTCTGCAATATAAAAAGCATCTTCTTTAAAGTCGGAACATGATTTAACAAAAGCCAGGCAGCACTGAGCGTATGCCATGTAATCATCAAGATTGCTATCTTGTTCCGCCAATTTACAAACTGATATAAAACAATCTTCGGCTGCTTCCATTTCCAATAAATCAAGTTTGCAAAGTCCTGTATTGAACAATACAGAAATTTTTATTAGTTTTATATCTAAATTGTCTAATATTTCTTCTGATTTTTTATAGCAATCTATAGCTTCTCGAATGCAACCAATAATTCGATATGTATATCCTAGTATATTGTAAAGTTTAATCAGTCTTTCTGGTGATTCTATATTGTCTATTATCCGCTTAATTACAGAAAAATTTTTTTGAAGTAATCCTAATTGGTAAAATGAGGAACCTAAAGGTAAACCTGTACCCCATTTTTTACCTCTTCCTTGTAAGATTACATCACCAGCTCGATCAAAATCGCTAATTTCTACATAGTGATAATAAGCTTCTAAAGCGGTCAAGGCATCTGTAATATTTTTTACTACCGCAACTCGCTTTGTCCAAAATTCTGCGGCATTTCGGTTTACTAGTTCCCATTCTTCACCGACTAACCTTAACCGACTAACTGCTTCATCACGAATTACAGGGTGTAACCAGTATTGCCCTTTTTTCGATTCTATTAAAGATAAATCGTGCAAGGCTTTAATTACACCTCTACGTTTTTTTTCGGGTATATCCCAAAGCAAACATAAAACTCCCTCGATAGGTAGTGAAGGAATATCTTGATAACGATAGCATCCTAAACGACACAGAAGGCGATAGGCTTCTAAGTCAATTTGTTGGAGACGGGTAAATTGACTGGCGACTAAATCTTTTAATTCTCTTTCTATTAATAAATCTGTAGAGTTTTCCTGCCAATATGAATGGATATCACCAGAAAAATCCGTCAATATTGCTCCTCGGAGAATTTGCATTGCTTTGGCGTTACCTCCATAAGCGCTGCACATTTCACTGAGAATAGTACAATCACAATTGATGTGGCAACTGCTGAAAAATTCTCGCCATGCTTCATCATCTAAACCTTCGAGTGGGTAAAGATAAACCTCTAGGCTAGACTCCCGCAAACGCTCACGACTTGTGACTAGAGTAACTGAATGTACATCCGAGTCTGCTAATACTCTCAATAGCTCAACATAAGGGCGACGATATTCTAGGAACTTACCATTTTTATCGAGAGCAGTTTCTAGATTATCGATAAATACCCCAATTTTAGAAGTTTGTTCTCGGAGTTTACGCCGTAGTCGTTCTAAGCTGATCCCAAAGTCTCCTCCTGGTTCTTCGTTAAAGTATCGCCGTAGCCATTCTTCAACTACACTCTCTACAGGAGTCAGGTTTTGGATTTCTGTGGCCATCCACAGTTCTAGGACAAAATTAAATTTTTGACTTTTAAAATATTTGCGTGCTAATCTTGTTTTGCCAACACCACCTTCACCCTGGATGAGGATAACTTTTTCTCCCCGACTGAATAAGGTGTGGAGTTCGGCTATTTGGCGATCGCGCCCGACAAAGTTAGAATCTAAATCTTGGGGTTTAGTCCCATTCGTCGCTAGATTTGGAATCTGAGAAGCTTTTTGCGACTGTTGGTTTGTTCTAAATCCCTGAATTACGCCTTGAAAGGTAGATTTTGAGACTTTCGCTCCTAGCACTTTGGAGAGTAAATGCCAAAGTTCTGCACCAACTGCTTTTAAATGCGCTTCTGTATAACCACGGCTGTTGGCGATATGCTGGTAAGTCCGCTTTTCATCCTCCCACAAATTACGCAAGATAATCCTTTGAGTTTTATCTAGATGTTCTCCCGTCTGGAGAAAAACCAAGTTATCTACAAACTCTAAGGCCTCTTCTACACCCATTTGCTAACTTGATGTATCATTTGTAATTCATTATAACGATATTTTTACTACTTCTTCCTACCCACAATACTACAAAATACTTTTTCCTACTCGGTAGGAAGCTTACTTTATCCGACTGCAAAGCCTTATGGGCTGTATTACTCTTGTAGGTAATACAGGCGAAGTTAAGTTAAGCGCCAATAATAAGGTGGTTGAGGACAGATTTTACCAGCGCTACTACTGCAACCTTAGTAAATCACAGATGTTATTTATCACCGTCCTATATCAATGACTCATGAAAGTGGTGTCTACTAAACAGCAGTGGGTATTAACTAATTAGATTCTGTAGAGCATATTTACAACTAAGTATGTAAGTCTTTATCCTACAGGAGGTTCAATGATGTTAGACAGAGATTGTCATCATGATTGCAATCAGAATCAGTGCCCTTTTGCCCAAGATACACGTAATCCCAATAGATATGTTTGCCTCAAATGTGGTGTTGAGCGAGAAATAAATAAGTATTCTTCTAGTTTCGGCTCGTTTTTGCTGCTGTTGTTGGGCTTGTTTATTTCGTTCCAACTATTAGTTAATTACGAAAAGCCAAGGAATCCACAAAGGCAACAACAGTCTTTGAATAATTCACCCAATCAGGGAAATATCCACGTGTAAAACTAATCTTCGTGCTGAGTATGATTTCCCATTTCTCATTTACAAAATCAGAAATGGGAAATCAAAAAAAATATTCACTGCTAAAAATCAGCTACTTTCGTGAGTAAAATTATGGACACCAACCAGGATACACTTCTCTTTCGCTTTGTTTCTAAGTCTTTGAAATATTTCTTGTTAGTGCTGTTTGGAATTGCGATCGCTTACGTCCTATCCATTGGTTTAGGTATCTTACAAATCATACCTATACTGCTGTACCTGTTACAACAGTTTTTGCTTCCTGTGGGAATTATCCTCTTGTGTTTAATTACAGTAGCGGTAATTATTGAATCCCTGCGTTAAAAATCTTGGAAGTGGAGAGTCTATCAATTCTGGATTTTAAATTTTAGATTTGTTCTTCAATTCAAAATTCAAAATCTAAAATCGATGGACTCCTAACTTCTTCATTTACCGTAGAAAACCCTGGTATTTCGGTATCCTATATTTCGTAGATACTTATTCCATTCCTCAGCTTGGAATCGATCGGCGAAAGGCCCTACTGCTACGTGTGGCCCTCGTGGTTGCGTCCTTTCGAGGACTGCGCCAGATCGTCCTAAATCTTGACTAAATCGGGCTAGATTCTGCCTAATTTGTTCTGCTGTCGCAGATAACTGTTCTTGAGTAGTCGGAATAACGACATAATATCTAGAAGCTTGCTTGGGAGGATTTATATTGCTGCGTTCCCCTACAAAACCTCTATTACCTACATCTATTTCCTGTCCGTTACCAAAGCTGATAATCCGAGCGCTATATATTCCCCGTGACTGTAACTCATTCACCCGTTGTTGGGCGTTAGATACTCTGTTAAAAACACCTGACTGAATAACATTCCTTCCTTGGTACTCACGAATGTAAGCACTGGGTTCAATCTGGCGGATTGCTTGTAGCGTCTGAAAATCACTACTATCTACGTAAACTAAGTAGCGCTCAAAGTTCTGGTTATATTGACTAAACTGTGTAGGTTGGGGGGGCTGAAAATTCTGACCGGATTGATTATTTTGTAATGGTTGCGAGGGCTGAAAATTCTGACCGGATTGATTATTTTGTAATGGTTGCGGAGGTTGAAAGTTGAGATCAGATTGATTATTTTGTAATGGTTGCGGGGGTTGAAAGTTGAGATCAGATTGATTATCCTCCACTAGTTCTGCTGGTTGTAACTGCGGTGATGGCTGTTGACCAAAGGGAATTGGCGGTGGTGGTAAAGCTTCACCTCCTTGTTGAGCCAGTAGCATACTGTTGTGGATTTGCGCTTGTGCTGGGGCATAGTCAGGAATCAGCACTAACCATCCTCCTACTAACAGGGGGAGAAATCGGATAGTAGGCTTCCAACCCTCAGAACTTCGGCGCAGCATCTGAAATGGGGTAAATTTACTTGGTATTCCTCTCGACATAGTACTTAGAAAGTAGTCAAAGTATTTTTAAGCAATTTCCATGAGGAACTAATTAGTTCACCGTTGTAGCAACTACTATATAGCGTTAACGTAAAATTAGCTCATCTGCGTGGCAAAAAATACATCTATAACCATTCTTAGATAGCCATCTGCATTCGTTTTTGACCGCCCCAAAACTGGTTCATCTGCTCTGTTAATGAATGGCTAATTAAAGGCTCTTTAAATACACATGGTAGGGGCAATTCATGAATTGCCCCTACCATGTGTAGTTTTGCGTAAGTCCTAATCCAATCAGAAATTAAGTCAACAGCCCAAATGAATACACTCCCATACGATGAGGAATGAGGAAAATATTAGCGCTGTGCCTACTTAACTACAATTTTGTGTCAGTAAGCTTTCAAACAGAAAGTCTGCCAATTTGGTGCCAGACACATAAGCTGCGTCTGCATCCCATTGAAAATGGACACCCAGATAAACACGACTGCGCCCATTTTCTAAAGCTGCGGAAGAGAAACTATTAAATGTCCGTGTGATTCTAATGCCATTATTGCCCCTCGCACTTGGATCTTCAGATGTTGCCGTAAAAGTAACATTATCCGTGCCAAAGAAGTTCCGCAAAATACCGGCATGGACTGCTCCGAAAGTCGCATGACCAGAGATATAGGCTGGAAATGAAGGAGAAAATCGGGTGCCATCAGCATTGGGTGATAGAGGTTTCCAAGTGGGATCAGCAGTTGTTCCAGGGTTGTTGTCTTCAAATGCTCTTTGAATTGCCGTTTCTGGTCTCCACAAATCCAAATCGGTGTCGTACTTCGCATCCCATGCCAAGATTGCCGCATCGCCTAAACCTAAACCCACCAAAGCAAACAACCGTGCATTTTCGGAAAAGCTCAGACATCTCAATTTAGAGACAATCTGGGTTATGGTATAAAGTTGTCCAGGTGGCTTATATGTTCCATCAAGATCATTTGCCCAGAAAAGAGCAATATCAGTTTGTTCTTGAGTCCGTTCAGTAGAGTTAGCAGCACCAAGCCGTTTTACTTCATTTACTTGAGCAGCATATTCAACACTGGCCAGTAGATCCTGTTTACTGCTGAAGCCTGCTGGTTTAGTCGGACGAAACTTCTTAATTAAGGTTGGCGAAAAAGGTTTTACTTTGCCCCAATTTGGGGTAGTTGCAGGGCCAGAACCAGTTGGTCGCCAATCACCAGGCTGATGTCCTGATTTGTAATCGGTCTTGTCATCAAAACCGTCCCCTTCTCGATGTTTGAGGATTGCTTTAGCTGCGGCGATTCCAAGTTCTTTACCATCATCAATGCTCTGTTGCGACACACCACTACTTTTTATTTCATGGATGGCTTTCTCTCGTTCTGCGTCAAAAAAGCTCTGGTTTTTATTTTTGGACTTGGGAAAATTGGCATTAGGATAAACGGTGTCGCTACTCAATACAGTAAATGCAGCATAAACTGCTGCTGCTTCTTTAGAAGCTCCTAATTTTACCGGAAGAATTTCTAAATATGGTTTGTAGTCTTGATCAATGGAATTGACAGCATCGTATATGGCAGTATGTAATATAGCACCAGTACGGGAAATTGGCCCAGGTGCGCCACCGTTCAGACGAATTGTTTGTAAATATACATTGTTCCAATTAATAACTTGGTCTGTCATAAATATTCCTTTGCTTAATCTTGCCTTTAACCTGGTTGCGGATCTAATTTTCAAGACAGAAGTAAACTAATACCCCTTCTCTAAGAGACGCTACGCGAACGCATAATTCTTAATTTGTAATTACTGTTGTGTAGGGGTTTTATATATTTGATAAGGGTGGCTTATCTACGCCAACCTCTACTAGGGCAGGTAGCGGAAATAACTAACCAGTTTAGTAAATCTTAAAAGTTTACTTTACAAGCTTTCTCACCTTCTAATCTTCCCTAAACTCTGCATAGCTTGACGCTTCCCCGTCGGCATCCGGGTGATGCTCAATAATTCGCCAACACCACCCAATCAAATAGCTCACCTTTTGCCTTTTTGCACTAGACTCTACCAGGGTTTGTATTCCGAATATAAAAGTATTTCTGAATGCTTAATAGTACCCTCTGGGGTACTATTTCCAATACGTGCATAAACTGATTTCACTTTTACTATGATCGCCTCTATTTGCTTCCTTTAAAACCGAAGTGCTTTGGTAGCAAGGCTTTGGAAGAGTGTGTGCTACAATTGGACAACCACGCAGCTATCGTGTCGTGCTTTGTATGAAAAAAGTCGTCGTTGGTCTTTCTGGTGGCGTTGACAGTTCCACCGCCGCAGCTATCCTGCACCATCAGGGCTATGAAGTGATTGGTTTGACTCTTTGGCTAATGAAAGGCAAAGGTCAATGTTGCTCTGAAGGTATGATCGACGCGGCTGATCTCTGTGAACAACTGGGCGTTCCCCATCAAATTGTAGATATTCGGGATCTCTTTCAGACGCATATTGTCGATTACCTAGTGACTGGTTACAGTGCTGGGATTACACCTTTACCTTGCTCACAATGCAATAAAACGGTGAAGTTTGGGCCGATGGTGCAGTATGCTCGTGAAGAATTGGGCTGCGATCGCATTGCCACCGGTCATTATGCTCGAATTAGCCATGACGAAGCAACTGGACGTTATCAATTATTAAGGGCTATTGACCGCAACAAAGACCAGTCATATTTTCTCTATGATTTGTCTCAAGATTTACTTGCAGCAACTATATTTCCTCTGGGCGAACTAGAAAAAACCGACACCCGCCGGATTGCAACTGAATACGGACTGAAAACTGCTGATAAGCCAGAAAGTCAAGACTTATGCTTAGTGGAAAGTAATGGTTCCATGCGCGCATTTTTAGATAAATATTTAGCTCCCAAAACAGGCGATATTGTCGATACCACAGGCAAAATTTTGGGGCAGCATGATGGTGTCCATCACTACACCATTGGCCAGCGCAAAGGTTTGGGGATTGCTGCTGCTGAACCTCTCTATGTGATTGAATTAGATGCGGAAAATAATAAAGTAGTAGTTGGCGATCGCACCAAGGTAACTCAACCAGAATGCACTGTAAATCGGGTAAATTGGGTTTCCATTGCCGAACCATCCACCCCAATTCATGCCGAAGTGCAAATTCGCTATCGTTCAACCCCTACACCAGTAACGGTGATTCCGTTAGAAAACTCCCGTGTACGTTTGGTATTTGATGAACCCCAAATCAGCATCACCCCCGGACAAGCGGCGGTATGGTACGACGGGGAGAAAGTGTTAGGTGGCGGAATAATTGAACAGTTTAGTTAAATCTTACCCCGCTTTTGCGCCCCTCCTCACTTGTGGAGGGGTATTTTTATTTATCACATTTTTGTAAAAAAGTTTGATAATGCTGTTCCAATGCAATTGGATTAGGTTTAAATCTGTCTTTATCAGGAAGTAGTAATTTTTTTCCGCCAAGTCCTTCATAATCAGTCCCGCATAAACTAGGAGAAATTATTACCTCATAGTTTTTTGGATGAATAGATAGTAAGTATTTCTCAAAAAGTCTGTGTATATCTACCCGAAGTAAAATTCCATTAGAGGGATGCTTGCCAAGCTAGTTCAACTGTAGCGGCAATAATTTGAGTGAGAGGGATATTTGGAAAGTTAGGACTATTATCCGATTCGATGTAATGTCCATCCCTGAGTAAATAAATCCTCAGCTTTTCACCATCGTAAATCCATAGTTCTGGAACTGCGATCGCAACGTATGCATCAAGAGTTGTTTTTGATGTTACATCTGTTTCAATTGCCAAATCAGGAGGCGGATCATTTGGTTCCAGCTTGCGACGACCAATCATTCTTTGGTAATTTTTGGATGTAGAAGCAAGCATCTGGTTCTACCCCTGCTATATTTTCCCGCTTGAAGGTGGTTAAACCAAAGGGTTCATAACTTTTCCCTACGATCTTCAGCAAGATTTTGACAATATGCGAAATTAAGTCCTTTGATTTTTCGTGTTCGGGTAGAGGAACCATAATTTCTAACGTAGACTTGCTGTAAGCAACTCGTAGCGATCGCTTTTCCCCCATTTCTTACAAGATAGACCCAAATTCTTCCCATCTGACATCTTGAATAGACACTGTACTACCAGGTGCTAGCCGCATTTGGCTAACAGGTTTAACGACGGGAGATACAGCAGTCATAAGCATTTTCCTTATAAAGGAACTATTCTGAAACTTGAGGCTGGACTAGCTTTAGCGTAACTTAATCAGATCGCTTAGAGGCTAGTTACAACAATTTTCCTCCATTCTTTAAACTCTTTTTTTCTCAGTACCAGCATTTTGATAAGTTAGTACATAATCTGAAACAATAACAGTTAATACAAAGAGGGGATTACGTTGAGTCACAATCCAGATGCCATAGCTCCCCACGGTGGGCAGTTGGTTAACCGTATCGCTACACCAGAACAAAGAGCAGAGTTTCTTTCAAAAGCTGACTTTTTACCACGAGTGCAACTTGACGATCGCGCCGTTTCGGATGTAGAAATGATTGCGATCGGTGCTTTTAGTCCACTGACGGGTTTTATGAACCAAGAAGACTACGATCGCACTGTTACAGAAATGCGACTAGCTAATGGTCTTGTATGGTCAATCCCGATTACACTATCAGTCAGCGAAGAAGTAGCTTCCCCATTGCAAGAAGGTGGCTTAATTCGTCTGGATAACTCCAGAGGTGAATTTATTGCAGTTTTGCAACTCACGCAAAAATATAACTACGACAAAACCCACGAAGCCATTAATGTCTACCGCACTGATGATGTCAAACATCCAGGCGTGCAGGTAGTCTATAACCAAGGTACTATACATCTGGCGGGTGATATTTGGCTGTTGCAGCGCGAACCTCATCCCCAGTTTCCCACTTACCAAATAGATCCAGCTGCCTCACGGCAACTATTTAAAGATAAGGGTTGGAAAACAATCGTTGGTTTCCAAACTCGCAACCCTATCCACCGCGCCCACGAATATATTCAAAAGTGCGCTTTAGAAATTGTTGATGGTCTATTTTTGCACCCATTAGTCGGGGCGACAAAAGAAGACGATATTGCCGCCGATGTGCGGATGCGCTGCTATGAAATTTTGCTAGAACATTACTACCCCTTAGACCGGGTAACTTTGGCAATTAATCCAGCCGCAATGCGCTATGCCGGGCCTCGTGAGGCAATATTCCATGCTTTAGTCCGCAAAAACTACGGCTGTACTCACTTTATCGTCGGACGGGATCATGCTGGCGTTGGTGACTATTACGGTACTTACGATGCACAATATATCTTTGATGAATTTGCCCCAGGCGAATTGGGCATTGTGCCGATGAAATTTGAACATGCTTTCTACTGCACGCGCACTAAGCAGATGGCAACATCTAAAACCAGTCCCAGCAAGCCAGAAGAACGCATTCACCTATCAGGGACAAAAGTCCGAGAAATGCTGCGGCGTGGTGAGTTACCTCCACCAGAGTTTTCCCGTCCAGAGGTAGCAGCTGAGTTAGCGCGGGCAATGCGAATAGAAGTACCTGTTTAGGGAATTGGGCAAAACAGTGCAGAGTTAAGAGTTAAAAATTAGGAGTTTGGAGTTTGGAGTTTGGAGTTATTTTTCCCC
>NZ_JACKZS010000080.1 GCF_014222285.1 Nostoc sp. UCD121 | reverse complement strand
GCCCCAGACCCTGGTAGTGAGCCTATTTAACTTGCACTTTTTGCCGTCTGGAATACTTGCAACAAGGCTTTCCACTCCCAATGCTAAAAAACCAACAGATGATAAGAAATAAGTAGGTCGGTGTGAATATTTATCATCAGGTTCAGGCAGGAGGCAGAAGGGAAGAGGGTTTTAGTTCACTTAACCTTTATCAACATAGTTTGGTTTTTTCCAGATGTTCTACTTATGCCGAAGTTTGCAAGTTAGGGCAGAACAAGTTCCTATCTCTGTATTCCGCGTTTTAGACCAAGCTTGAAAGATGAAGAAGCCCGTTTCAACGGGCTTTTATCTTATACCAATTCTCTGTAAACTTGCACTTAATAATTACTCTTTTACCGCTACCAGATGTATTCTCTACATAGTTTGTGTCTGTGGCAAGCAATAAAAGCTTTCAACTGAATCTCACACTGCCGATCGCTCCCAAATCCAATCAAGTAAAATCGGATTGACTAACTCTGGTGCTTCATCTTGGGGACAATGCCCAACTCCTTCTAAAGGAATAAACTTTTGCACCTGTGGGAAATTAGCTAATTCTCTACCTAACTTAATTGGTTCCCACGGATCAGCCGTTCCCCACAAGATAATCACCGGACACTGTAACAGTGGTAAAAGGTCTTCTGGTAATGGCCCTGTAGAATAAGAAGTAAAAGCAAGGAACACAGCAACAGCCCCCGGATCGCTTGCTGGTGAAGTCAGAATATCCACCAACTCATCTGTCACCATCTCAGCATTTGCATAAGCTTGCAGCAAAATCTTTCGTACTGTTTTCGGTTTGGCGAGTTGATTGAAAAAGAAATCACCAACTGGTTTGATAGATAACAGGCGTTGCAGTAGAGGCGCTCCGTAACGACGAGACAAAGGTAAAGTTATACGTTTGCGATCGTGCAACAGCCGTAAAGAACAGTTGAGCAATGCAACTCCCAAGGCAATATCTGGGTTGCTAACAGCTGCTTGCATGGCTACAATACAGCCAATAGAATTTCCAACTAAAAAAGCAGGTTCGCCAACAACTTCACGGCAAAAATCTGCTACTTGTTGTCCCCATGTTTCTAGAGTGTAGGTAATTTTTTCACCAGGTTGAGGTTTCGCAGAAGCGCCAAAACCAATCAAATCAATAGCATAAACTCGGCAATTTTGTGCCAACACGGGAATATTTTTCCGCCAATGCCACCAAGAAGCGCCAAATCCATGCACGAGGACAACAGGCGGCCCAGTGGTTCCTTGGGTTTGATAGCAGATAGGGAAATCTTGCCAAATCCAGGTTTTTGTAGAGGTAAATGCTGTTTTTGAACTTGAGGTTGTCATGGGAAATTTCAGGAATACAAGAGTAAAAGCCCGTCAGCAGTAAGGCGTAAGTAAAATTCTTTTGAATTTGAATAAAATTTATCAGATTTTCAAATAAAATCCTTTGGTCTAGTGATAACTTAGACATACACTAGAAAAGCTTCTAGGCTGATAGTTTTATCCAGGTAGAGAGTTTTCATCTTGTTGATGGAGGTAATTTTCTCACAACTTAGATTATGTCAGCATTAGGAAAATATTTTTGCCATTTTTTTAGATGTGAGTGAATTAGCATCAGTGCTAGATTCAGTAGATTCACAATTTACGATCGCTATTTTGGTCTATAACATTGTCAGAATATGAGGCATCGGCTAAGGGGTGGTTTGCAACTGGAAACTGACGCTGAATTTAACAACATTTTTCTTGTTCCTAGTTCTGCGAGCCAGACAATATGAATATACTAGAAACAATCGATACTCCCATCGGGAGCTATGCACCCGATTTTGAACTGCCAGGAATTGACGGTCAAGTACACCATCTTAGGCGTTATCTTGAGAAGTTCCGAGCAGTGGGCGTTATTTCCTTATGTAACCACTGTCCTTATGTAGAGTCCTATATAGGCAGGTTAAAAAACATTCAAGCCAAATTTGCCCCCAAAGGCTTCACACTAATTGGGATGAATGGTAGTGATGGTAATCATGAAACTAGGGCAAGCTTTGAAAATATGAAAGCTTTTGCCCAGCGTCACAATTTGAACTTTCCTTACCTGTGGGACTCGACGCAAGATGTAACCCAAAGTTTTGGTGCTACGAAAACACCAATGGCCTTTTTAATAGATGCCAATGGTATAGTCCGCTACAAAGGCAAAATTGACAATCATCCCCAAGATGCATCAGCAGAGGGAGAAGAATATTTAAGAACTGCGATCGCCTCTCTATTTCTTGGTCAGGCAATAGATGTACCACAAACAGAACCAGTAGGTACTACATTGATTTGGCGTAACTAGACATAGATAGTCCCTGTAACTGCTATCTTAAATTGGAGGCAATTGCAACTTTTTTGATAAAGCGTAACTTCATGGGAACGAATTACCGACGGGTTTTACTCAAACTGAGCGGTGAAGCCTTAATGGGCAACATGGGCTATGGCATTGATCCAGAAGTGGTCAAAGGAATAGCGCAAGAGGTAGCAGAGGTGATAGCCACTGGCGTTCAAATGGCCATCGTTGTTGGCGGCGGCAATATTTTTCGTGGCGTGAAAGCAGCGTCGGCGGGGATGGACAGGGCAACCGCTGACTATATTGGGATGATTGCCACGGTAATGAACGCCATGACGTTGCAAGATTCGCTAGAACACATAGGGGTGCAGACGCGGGTGCAAACTGCGATCGCTATGCAAGAATTAGCAGAACCATATATCCGTCGTCGTGCCATCCGTCATCTTGAAAAAGGGCGGGTGGTAATTTTTGGGGCTGGTTCTGGAAATCCCTTCTTTACTACTGATACTACTGCGGCACTTAGAGCAGCAGAAATTGATGCGGAAGTGATTTTTAAAGCCACCAAAGTAGACGGGGTATATGATGCTGATCCTGAGATTTATCCTAACGCCAAGCGTTACAATAGCCTTACCTACGCGCATGTTTTAGCCAAAGATTTGCGGGTGATGGATAGTACTGCGATCGCCTTGTGTAAAGAAAATAATATCCCAATTCTGGTATTTGACCTAACGGTGCGAGGTAACATCCACCGAGCAGTCTTGGGAGAATCCATCGGTACCCTTGTGGGAGGTTCTTGTGATATTAGCTGAAATATTAGCTGACGCTAAAAGTAAAATGCAAAGTTCTGTTGAGTCAACTCAACGAGCTTTTAACACGATTCGCACTGGCCGCGCCAATGCGAGTCTATTAGATAAGGTATTAGTGGACTATTACGGTTCGCCTACATCTTTAAAATCACTGGCAAATATTAGTACGCCAGATGCCTCGACAATTCTGATTCAGCCCTACGAGCGCAACACCCTAAACATTATTGAGAAGGCGATTTCTCTTTCAGATGTGGGTTTAACCCCCAGCAATGATGGTTCTGTAATTCGGCTGAATATTCCGCCTTTGACAAGCGATCGCCGAAAAGAATTCGTCAAAATGGCTACCAAGTACGCTGAAGAGGGCCGTGTTGCTATTCGCAACATCCGCCGCGATGCCATAGACTCGATTCGCAAGCAGGAGAAAGCCTCTGAAATCTCCAAAGATGAATCAAAAGACCAACAAGACAATTTGCAAAAACTAACAAATGAGTATACTGCCAAAATAGACGCACTTTTGGCAGAAAAAGAAAAAGACATTACGACTGTTTAAAGTCTAAAGTCTGAAGCATAAAGGCTGAAGGATGATGGTAAAATTCTTCAGCCTTTATCATTTTTTAGGTATCTCACAAAAATTAAACAAGTAAGTAGACATAAATAATTAAAGTAGGGGCAATTAATGAATTGTGCCCCGAATCAAGAGAAAATCAACTAATTCAGGAGCCAAAATTCAGCCTTATGTATGACTGCATCATCGTCGGCGCTGGGCCAGCTGGTGGAACAGCTGCATATCATTTAGCCAAGCAAGGTCGCTCAGTATTAGTCTTAGAAAAAGAATCCTTACCAAGATATAAACCTTGTGGTGGTGGTGTATCTCCAGCGATCGCTCAATGGTTTGACTTTGATTTTAGCCCAGCAATCTCTGTAAAAGCTGACTCCTTTCGCTTTACCTGGAAATTAGGCGACCCAGTGGAAGCAAAAATAGGCACAGAAGAACCAGTCTGGATGGTGCGACGAGATATTTTTGACCATTTCCTAGTGCAGCAAGCACAGAAGCAAGGGGCTGAACTGCGGGATAATACTGAAGTAACAGGTATTGAATTTAAAGGTGATTACTGGCAAGTTAACACAGCCAATGAGCCAATTACAGGTCGCTACTTAATCGCGGCTGATGGTGCTAAAGGGCTAATGGCAAAATGGTTAGGCTTCAAAGAACGTAAACGCCGTTTAGCAGCAGCTTTGGAAGCAGAGGTTTCCACCACTGTGAAAGACAAATCCACAATTCACATTGAGTTGGGCTTGGTGAAAAATGGCTACATTTGGAACTTCCCGAAAGCGGATGGTTATTCCATTGGTATTGGTACGTTTGGCGGTGGCGAACCCCAGGATTTTAAGAAGATTTTAGATGAATATGCGCGATCGTTTAATCTAGATATCACAACCAGCAAGAAGTATGGTTATCCCCTTTGCTTGTGGGATGGAAAGCAAAAGTTACATACCCAAAATGCTGTTTTGGCTGGCGAAGCTGCTTGTGTAGTTTATCCTATGACAGCAGAAGGCATTCGTCCTTCAATTTTTAGTGGCTTGATTGCAGCAGGAGCCATTAATGAGGCCCTTTCTGGTGACATCAACGCTTTAGAAAAATATAGTGAAGCTATTAATGAAGAATGGGGTACTGAGATGGCTTGGGCACAAAAATTAGCTGGAGCATTCTATCGCTTTCCTGGTATTGGCTACAAAGTTGGTGTTAAGCATCCCTCTGCTGCCAAAATCATGGGTCAAATTATGTGTGGGGAACTGCGCTATAGCGATGTTACCGATCGCGCCCTCAAGCGTTTAATTCCTAGCTTTGGAAGTTAGTAAATAGTTGTAGGTGGGTTCCTTGATGCTCTCACCTTTTTGACGAAACGTGAATTCAACGGATCTCTTTGCTGCCTTGAACTTTTAGTTATAGTCTATCCCTCTACAAGCCGGGGCTACGGTGTACACACAAGTCAGATCCAGTTTTAGTTTTATCCCAATACGCTTGGCATAAGCCAAAAAGGCCTCATGTAGAGACGCGATTTATAGCGTCTAAAAGACTGATACGTTAGAGAGAAGCGATAAATCGCCCTTCTGAGAGAATGTACTCGTCAATTATTCATTGACAGACTAGATTGTGCATGACTTAACCAAGACCCATAAGACATTTAACACCAAATTAAAAATACCTAGATAAAAGCCAAATACTTATTCCAGTTCCCAGTACACAACTAATTCCCGCCAAACCCGCTAGGGGTTTTTTATTCTTACCTGTGAACAAATCAGAGACTTTACCTGTGTAAGTAATTAATTCTGCTGTATCTAGGGTTGCGATCGCCCATACCCATCCTGCGTGTAGTCCCCAGGCTAAACCCAAATTGTTGCGATCGGCAAAACGTGCCAACACCAACACCATTCCCATCAGCCACAATCCAGGGAGTTGTGGTGCAGTTTCACGTTGCTCCCAAACTAGATGTAGCAAGGCAAAAATCAAGCTAGAAATTGCTGCTGCTACCCAAACTGGATAATCTTGTGCTAATTCAGTGAACAGAAAACCCCGAAAAACTAACTCTTCTATCCCACCGACTAACAATGCTATCAAGAAAATCGGTAGCAAGATGGGTAATAGTAACTTGAAATTCGTTTTTTCAAAAGAACACCAACCTAATCCGAATTGCCCACTAAATACAATCCCTAGGCTTACCACTCCCAAAGCGAAACCTAATGCTAAAGAACCAAAATTTGAAAGATTCCCAACAAAGCCGTAATCCGAAAAAGATTTATTGGTAAGCCAACTAACTCCCCACAGAATCAGGGGAGCTAATAGGTAAAGTGACAGCAATAATGGCATTTTTTGCTGTGGCTGCAAAGGTTTAGGGGGTTGCCAATTGAGCAATATTGCTGATACTGCTGCGACTGGCAACCAACAAACTATCCAGCAAACAAAAAATGCCATTACTATAACTAGTGCTGGTGCATTTTGCATAAATGCTAGTAAGGCGTTGACCGAAGGCTCAAAAAAAGTTATCAAAAAAAACACGATAGACTTCTTGCACTATAGATTTCTTGCTGATTTATCAAGAATCTACTAAATTTGGCAAATTCTGCAAGGGGTCTAATCGTATTTTTTATCTGGAACAAAATTTTTTCAATAGAGTTAGCAGTTTGCTATTGAGGTAAGGACAAGTTATCATACCTGATACTTATCCTTACCATCAGCAAATTTACTCTTCGTCTTCCAAATCTTCGTCCGATTCGTCGGAGTCTATATCTGGTGAGGTCAGTTTTTTATCACTTTCACCAAGTTGAATCAAGTGAATATGCTTGTATCCCAACCTAATTTCAAACTCATCTCCAGACTTTAAGCCCATTGCTTTGGTATATGTGGCACCAATCACAATCTGACCATTTTGATGGACACTAACCCGATATGTCGGTTCACGACCACGACCATCTTTAGGTGCTTCTGGACTTAGAGGAATTCCTCTAGCCGATAGCAAAGCGTCATAAAAATCGGTGAGATTGACACGAACCTGGTTATTCTTAGTAACAGTGTAATAGCCACACTGTTTAGCTCTTTCTCGGCGTGGCAAAGTGGAAAGTTCTTTTACTTTCGCAAGTAGTGCTTTTCCAGTTAATGGCGCGGTTGCAGTTTCAGTCATTATGCTCAAATTTTCCTTACTCTCTCCAAGCTGATAAATGATGTAGTCTCATGCCAGCATTTGGCTTTTTAGCATGTGCATAGAGCTACTTAGGACTCTAGTGTTACGGGTGAATCACTGCCGATAGGAGACAAAAGCACTTCATATTATGGTTGTCTACAACCAATTAGAGGTCATAGTTGCCATAGAAATTAATTTTGCTGATTTCACGGCACTTTTAACCATTATTCGCCATCAGAAATGAAATTATTTTCTCTTTTGGCGCTACTGTAGCGGTGTAACTTTCAGCCACCTTTACAAATGGGGTTGGCTCTACTCCAAATAAGTCGTAGACCCAATAAATTGCAGGTTTTTCACTTTCAGTGCTTGCCCTTCTCGCTAATGAGTAGGTAGAGTTTTCTCTACTCATCCTCTCAAGCTTAGGACAGCATAGTATTTCAATAGAGTCCTACGGGCTTATGCCCTTTGTCCTGCCAGTAGAGACGCGAATTTTCTTGTCTCTACATTACGAATCAACAAAGCAGTAGTAGCCGCGCTGATACGGCTATTGATTCTGGTTTTGTGAGTTCGTAATTTTATATTAAATACTAGCATGGACTAATAATAGCAAAATAGTTGTTTAATTTTGAATTAAAGTTGCTGGTAAATTTTTATTTAAATTTCTGGACTTAAAGGTTGGAAAAAGCCGTGACGATTTTCCTAACCCTTTATTGCATTATAAAAATTTATCTAATTTAGATGAGCAGTTTTGACCAATTAGTTAAATCCAAGATTTTCTTGATTGAGAGGCTGCAAAAATCTCAAAGTCTCGCCTATCCGGGATTCTTCGATGCGCGAGACTTTTATTTGAAAGTGGTGAGGATTTTTCTTCGGTTTATTACGGTAAGCTCAAAAGCACTCAGAGGATTTTCTACGTCTGTCTATGGGAAGAATAAATCTCTTAACATCCGCCTAGCACTTAATTGCCACTACTATATATTGAAGATGTGCTTTTACACTTCTATATAATCAAAAAATTTTGTCAAGCGTTAGCGAAGGCGGAATTTTTCAGCTAGGATTGCTTGACTCAAGTTGATATGAAGACCTGTTGCTAACGGTAACTGCATTTACCTTGGATATGATCGCTAGACCAAAGATAAACCTGAGTCCCTTTCTAAGTAAAGCCCTTTCCTTTACATTCTCAAACGACTAAATTCAATGTCAAGCGACCATTACATTTTTGGCGTTTTATGTCAGAATTTGACACAAATTTTGCCTACAGCGCTGCTAAAAGTAAAATTTTAATGGTTATCCTTAAACTAGAATCAGTTTCTCTTTAATCGTCAGCCTATTAACACCAGGCTTTGAATTGAGGGCAAAAAAAGTATAGCTCACTTTTCGTAACTACCAGCCTTGACTCATGATTGTTAAGGCTGGTGAAGCAATTTTAAAATTTTGGTTAGTAGTCATGGAAGTTATTTTTAAGGTCATTCGGCAGCAACAAAATTCCTCCCCTATTGTGCAAACCTATCTTGTAGAGGCAGAACCAGGTAATACAATCCTGGATTGCCTCAATCATATTAAGTGGGAGCAAGATGGAACGTTGGCATTTCGCAAAAATTGCCGTAATACGATTTGTGGTAGCTGTGCTATGCGAATTAATGGGCGTTCGGCTTTAGCTTGTAAGGAAAATGTTGGTAGTGAACTTGCTAGATTACAACAAATACCATCATCCCAAAGTAAAGTAAATGTCATTCCTGAAATCACGATCGCACCCCTCGGCAATATGCCCGTGATTAAAGATTTGGTTGTAGATATGAGCAGTTTCTGGAATAATTTAGAGGCAGTTGCTCCTTATGTGAGTACAGCAGCACGACAAGTACCAGAAAGAGAGTTTTTGCAAACACCACAAGAGCGATCGCGTCTCGATCAAACTGGTAACTGTATTATGTGCGGTGCTTGTTACTCAGAATGCAACGCCCGTGAAGTTAATCCAGATTTTGTTGGGCCTCATGCCCTTGCCAAAGCTTACCGGATGGTAGAAGACTCCCGCGATAGCGATACCGAGAATCGCTTAGAAAGCTACAACGAAGGTACTAAAGGCGTATGGGGTTGTACTCGTTGTTTATACTGCGATTCAGTTTGTCCAATGGAAGTTGCACCATTAGAACAAATCACCAAAATTAAACAAGAAATTCTTACCCACAAAGAAGCCAGCGATAGTCGCTCAATTCGTCACCGGAAAGTTTTGATAGATTTAGTTAAAGAAGGTGGTTGGATTGATGAACGTCAATTTGGTTTACAAGTAGTCGGTAATTACTTTCAGGATTTAAAAGGATTACTCAGTCTTGCACCCCTCGGTTTGCGGATGCTCCTGCGAGGTAAATTTCCCTTATCCTTTGAACCTTCTGAAGGGACAGAACAAGTGCGATCGCTCATTGAATCTGTGCAACAAGTTGAAGGGGATAGGGAGTAGGGAATAGGGAATAGGGAATAGGAAGTGGAGATAAAGGGACAAGAGAACAAGAGGGAATTATTGAAGGAGTCTTTCCCTTATTTCGTCTAAATGTCCTATTCCCCATTCCCAATTCCCAATTCCCCATTCCCTATTTTTCAACGTGGTTCTTGAGGTATATTCAACGGTCGCCCATAACGGTCATAGACTAAAACATCCCACTGCCCGTTGTTACTCGACTCAAAAGCAATCCTGCTACCATCAGCGCTAATTGTAGGGTTGCGGACTTCAGCTTGTAGGTTACTAGTTAAATTTCGTGATTGGCGTGTTTCCCGCTCGTAGAGAAAAATAGCCGATCGCCCCTGGCGGCTAGCCACAAACACAATATAACGACCATCTTGTGAAACGCTAGGATGATTTGCGATCGCATCAAGGGAGTTTAAACCCGGCAAATCAACCAAATCACGAGTCACTGTATCAAACATATAAACATCTTGGCTACCGCGTCGGTCAGTAATAAAAACAATGTATCTTCCAGAAATTTGGGGGTTTAATTCTGACGCTAAACTATTGAGACTCCGACCCCCCGGATCAAAGGGATAACTCAAAAGGCGAGGGTAGCCAAAACACCCAGTTAATAAACTTAAGCAGAAAAATACAGGTATAAAAAAAACACGTTTCATATAATTAGTTATTAGTTATTAGTCAATAGTCTCACAACTACTAACTCCTAACTCTTGTACAGATGCGATTAATCGCGTCTCTAACTCCTACGGAGGTGAACCTACGGTTGCACCATTAGGAATATCTAACTCAATATTTGGCCCTCGGTCTAGGACTTCAATATCCCACTGACCACGGCTGGCGGTTTCAAAAACAACATAACGTCCATCTGGGCTGATATTTGGTTTTCTGATCCAGCCGCGATATGTTGGTGTAACGATTTGCGACTGTTGCGTAGCGCGATCGTAAAGCGCCACCACCGGTCTACCTTGGTCACTAGTAAGATAAGCAATATAACGCCCGGTGTAGCTCAAGCTAGGACTTTCGGCAATTGTCTCTGCTCGGTTTATGCCCGGTGTGCCAATAAACTGTTGCCTCTCTAAATCGAAAACTAATAGCTGTTGATTACCATTTCGATTAGATACAAACGCTAAAAAGCGCCCATTTCCACTCAAAGCAGGTTGCTCCTCGGTGTAGCGACTGTTGAGGGAAGTAGGCCCTATGGGAATATTGTTAGAACCACAAGATGCAAGCAAACCTGTTAAACCAAAAACCAGGCTCCAATGAATTGGTCTTTGGAGCCAAAATATAGGCGTAAATTTTTCCACCTCAACTGTTTTCCGTTGCCTTTAAACCTATTTCCACGCCAACTGTTTTAAACATCGTCATCAAAATCAGTCGAATTATCTGGCCCCTGATTTGGCTTTTCAATCGGGTTGTACGGTACATAATCAGTTGGGATCGCCTCATCATCTTCGCGCGGTCTTCGAGAAGCTGAGTCTGTGGGTGGACGACGCCTTCTTGGTCTAGGAGCAACATCATCTTCCCGGCTTTCTGGACGTTGAGAACCGTTATTATTACGGCGAGAAGGTTTTCTGACTTCCCCTCCCGAACTTTCCCAATCATCAACTTGCCTAGATGAACCCCAATTTTCATCTTCAGAGGTTTCAGAAGGGCGATTCACAGGACGGCCAGAAGTCCGCCGCCGCGTTTTGTCAGTTGGAGCTTGTCTTTCACTACTGCTGCTGTTGCGGCGTTCTGAACGACGGGGTGGTTGCTCTTCGTAGTAGTTATCACGAGTGGAAATTTCATCCCTGCTACCCTGAATCCGGCGACGCGGGGGGCGTTCTTCCTCGTCTTCATAAGGCAATGGATCTAAGTCTGCATCCATTTCAGCTTGATACTTTCTGCGATCGTTGTAGGAATAGCGATCGCTAACCGGTCGATCTTCATCCACAATGGGAGTGTTACGCTTTGCTTGCTGGGTAGCTATACTCCGCAGGCGAATACTTTCAACTGCAAAAAATACAGTTGTGCCAACTAAAAGCAGTTGACCAAATTGCAGAATCGGGTCTAGCCGCCATCCTTGAAACACAAGAATAAAGCCGCAGAGCAAACCAACTGCCGCAAAAAAGATATCTTGATCCCGTGACAATTCTGGACGCACAGTGCGGAGAAAATACAGTGCTGCCCCAGCCACAGCCAGGAAAATCCCTAGAATACTGGCTGAATTTGCCCCAAAATTTACCTGAGCCAGAAAACTGGCTGAGTTCAGCCCAAAATTTATCATTGCTGTTTTCCCAATATCAAATCTATGTTAGCGAGTCACAATTAAAATCACTACTGTAATTAGGCACGATAAATATTGAAGCTTCAAAGCCTCTGGCAAAGAAGCTCTGAAGCTGTTCACCGAAAAATTAAAAAACCCTATGTCTGTAAGCTACAACTGCTTCTAGCGGCAAATACTGCTGCTTGTAGTGCAATTATAAATAGCTGACAGACAATCGGTTGTGAGAGTTCAATTAACTCTCATAAGCATTATGAACGCTGAATTTTATCTTTTTGGCTAATGAAAATTAGACCAACTGTAACGGGAATCACAACAATTGCAGTACCCCATAGCAGGCTCCAAAGAAAATTTGCTAAAGAAGGCGTCATACTTCTAAACCTTTTTTTACACACTTCATCCTAATTTTAATAGTGTATTACTTTCTTGAGAAGCCTCTAACTCGAACTGCTAAACTTGGTAACTGCTGTGAGCGAGTTTACTTTTTTATTCCAGAAGAAAGTCACAGCATTTGGTTAAAATGATCATGAGAGTGCTTTACAAAGCTTAAAGTTTTTGTGGCGTTCGCAAAGCGCGGCTTGCCGTTCGCCGAAGTTTTCTTTCTTTACAGTATAGATAGTACCTTAAACCGATGACTGGTGTTGACCTGACTGCTTGGATTCTTGGCCCTGTGTTAGGGGTGATGACATTTTTATTTATATTTCGGATAATTCTCACTTGGTATCCGCAAGTGAATCTG
The DNA here is from genome assembly GCF_014222285.1 of Nostoc sp. UCD121. GTDB lineage: Bacteria > Cyanobacteriota > Cyanobacteriia > Cyanobacteriales > Nostocaceae > Nostoc. Next base: position 20,067 of record NZ_JACKZS010000080.1, on the reverse strand, counting down.
AATCGTTTGCCCTTTAACTTAATAGCTTGGCCTACCGAACCATTTTTAGTGCCATTGCGAAAACTGGTACAACCTATAGGCGGAGTGGACATTACACCTATTATTTGGGTTGGTATCTTCAGCCTGCTAAGAGAAATATTACTAGGTCAGCAAGGATTGCTGACTATGGCATCTCGTGTGAATTAGGGAATTGGGAATTGGGAATTGGGAAAACTCTTCCCCAGTCCTAGTTCCCAGCCCCCAGTTCCCAATCCCTTACCCGTTCATCTCCTGGACAAAATTTGTATAGACATTACCCTGCAAAAATTGTGGAGTTTCCATGATTTTTTGATGAAACCCAATAGTGGTAGGCAGTCCAGTAATTGCACATTCCCGGAGTGCGCGTTTCATGCGGTTAATAGCAGTGGGTCGGTCTGGGGCCCAAACAATTAACTTGCCAATTAAGGAATCGTAATAAGGCGGGATTTGGTAATCTGTGTAAACGTGAGAATCAATCCTAACACCAGGGCCTCCAGGGGGGAGATAGCCACTAATCCTTCCAGGAGAAGGGCGAAAGTCATGATCTGGGTCTTCAGCGTTGATGCGGCACTCAATTGAATGACCCCGCAAAACTACTTGTTCCTGGGTAAGCTTAAGTCTTTCTCCTTGAGCAATCCGAATTTGTTCGGCAACTAAGTCTATTCCAGTAATCATCTCCGTTACAGGATGTTCCACTTGAATCCGGGTGTTCATTTCCATAAAGTAGAATTTACCGGATCTATCCAAAAGAAACTCGATAGTACCCGCCCCACTGTAATTAATGAATTGGGCAGCTTTGACAGCAGCGTGCCCCATTTTCTCACGTAGGTCTTGGTCGAGAGCCGGACTGGGAGCTTCTTCTAGTAGTTTTTGGTTCCGGCGCTGAATTGAGCAATCCCGTTCACCCAAGTGGATAACATTACCGTAGTTATCCGCCAAAATTTGGAATTCGATGTGGCGAGGACGTTCAATAAATTTTTCGATGTAAACGCCAGAATTCCCAAAAGCTGCTCCTGCTTCTCCTTGCGCTGCCAAGAAAAGTTTGACAAATTCATCTTCAGAACGAACTAGGCGCATACCTCGCCCACCGCCACCTGCTGTGGCTTTAATCATCACTGGATAGCCGATTTCCTTGGCGAATTTTAATCCTTCTTCCTCGGATTCTACTAACCCCTCACTACCTGGTACTGTGGGGACTCCAGCTTTTTGCATGGTTTCTTTGGCAGTGGATTTATCGCCCATCAGCTTGATAGCTTCTGGAGTTGGGCCGATAAAAGCAATATGATGATCGGCACAGATTTCCGCAAACCGGGCATTTTCTGCCAAAAAGCCATAACCTGGGTGAATAGCAGTCGCATTGCGCGTCAATGCAGCAGCAATAATATTGGGAATATTCAAATAACTTTTACTGCTAGCAGGTTCGCCAATGCAAACCGCTTCATCAGCAAGTTGGACGTGGAGAGCATTCCGGTCAACGGTGGAGTGAACCGCAACTGTCGCAATTCCCATTTCTTCACAGGCGCGGAGAATGCGAAGGGCGATTTCTCCCCGATTGGCAATTAATATTTTGTCAAACTTCATTTTTTAGTTTCGATATCATTACCAGTAGATTCACATTTTCTCTGATCCAACTTGAAACGAGGCTTCCGCATTATTTCAAATTATCACAGGAGATTCGCCACCCTGACTCTAAGCAAACTCGCATATTGTAGGTTTGCTGCCTCTACGGGTTTTACTAGACTAACAACATTGCTGCTGTAAGTCTTGGCTAGCTTACCAAACTGGGTTTTTGCGATACGCCATCGCACCGTTCCTCCCACAGTCGCTCTACCCTTTTTAATATCACTTGTGCAGATGCCAAATTTCTGTCAGTCTGATACCGCCTTGAAGAAATTTATATTTTTGAGAAATATAACTTTAGATATCACCTTACTATAATTATTTTCTTATGCTATAGTCTATCTTTAGACAAGCCGTGCGGATGTGGCGGAATTGGTATACGCGCACGCTTGAGGTGCGTGTGGGCTATGCCCTTGCGAGTTCGAGTCTCACCATCCGCATATTTTGTTGATTAGTCAAGGGTCAATAGTCAATGGTCAATAGACCTGAGACTGTTGACCCTTAAATCTTGGTATAGCTCTGGTTTTTTATGCTTTTATAGAGATACGTGAAGTTTTGTAAAAAGCATTGAGTATTACTTTTACGCCGACAAACAACTTAACACAGCCAGCAGCTTGGCATCGCCTCACTCCAATTTGGCAAGGAGGGGAGGAAGTAATTCAAAAAAGTTTACCTCACACTCAGCTAGCACCTGCTTGGCAACTCATGCTTTTGGGTGACGGCTCTCCAACACGTCACCTAGAATTGCTTACAGGTGAGCCTGTAGAAGTAGATGTCATTGATATGTCATTGATTGGCATGGATTTGGATGCTGCACCTGATTTAATCCAAGCTGTTCCAGGTTCGCGACTACGGCGACAAGTGTGGCTGCGGACTGCTTCTGGTCAACGATTAGCTTATGCTACCTCGTGGTGGGAAGCTAGTCATGTAGATGAGTATTTGCAAAATCGCTCATTACCAATTTGGGCGAGTTTAGCTCGTCTCCGCACAGAGTTGTATCGGGATGTTCGAGGGATTTATTATGGTGACTCATCGGCGCTAGAGTCGGGTTTTGACGTAACTGGGCCTTTTTGGGGTCGCCACTACTTGTTTTGGCATCATGGACAGCCACTAACGTTAATTTATGAAGTTTTTTCGCCTTATTTAACTAAATATTTGGGAGCTATGCAATTGAATTCCCAAAATCGGTAAAAAGCCTGCGATCGCTATTGAGAAATACAATGAGGTTATCAAAGGATGGTTGAATATTGTAGCGATCGCATCTGGTAGTAAATTCCCCAAGATCAACCATGATTCAACTTAAAACCCAACTCACCCTCGAAGAATTTCTCGCACTTCCCGAAGGAGATATTACCTACGAACTCATTGATGGAGAAGCTGTTCCCAAATTCAAAAACGATGAGATAGCAACAAAATTTTTTCATAGTTCTATAACAGGTGCATTATTTATACTATTGTCTGCATGGGCCCAAGGAAAGGGGCGGGTTGTAATTGAATGGGCAATTAAGCTAAAACGAAATCAACAAGACTGGGTTCCTGTAGCAGATTTGACTTATATTTCTTATAACCGTTTTTCTGCTGATTGGTTGCAAGATGAGGCTTGTCCCGTTGCACCCGAATTAGTCATTGAAATTATCTCCCCTGGTCAAACTTTCGGAGAAATGACCGAAAAAGCCACTGATTATCTAAAAGCTAAAGTTCAACGAGTTTGGATTATTGATTCTAGAGCAAAAACTATTACTATTTTTTATCCTGATATTCTCCCTCAAACCAAACGTGGTACTGAGAGTTTAGAAGATTCCTTATTTGAAGGGTTGCAAATTACACCTCAAGAAATTTTCCAACAAGCAAGAATTTCCTACTGATGTTAGCAACAAAGACACGAGGAAAGGTTTAATGAATACTGTTGTGCTAAATCTAGAACCAATTGCTCATTTAAGCGATGAGCAATTTTATCAATTATGTATTGCCAATCGTGATTTAAGCCTGGAAATGAATGCAGCTGGAGAATTAATAATTATGCCACCAGTTGGAGGAGAAAGCGGAAATCAAGAAGCAGATTTAATTACAGACTTAAATAATTGGAATCGTCAAGCTAAATTAGGGAAAGTTTTTAGTTCTTCAACTATCTTTATACTTCCAAATGGTGCAAAACGTTCTCCTGATGCTGCTTGGGTAAAATTGGAGCGCTGGGAAGCTTTAACACCAGAACAACGAAAAAAATTTCCGCCACTTGTACCCGACTTTGTGATTGAACTGCGATCGGAGACAGACCGACTGTCACAGATTCAAGAGAAAATGCAGGAATATATCAAAAATGGCCTGCGTTTGGGTTGGCTGATTAATCCTCAAGATCGTCAAGTTGAAATTTACCGACTTTTGAAAGCTGTAGAAGTTGTGCAAATGCCGGTGATTGTTTCTGGAGAGGATATATTACCTGGATTTGAGTTGCAATTATAGGTTGTCCCAAAAAATATTGCAGTCATTATGTAGTGCGATGGCGTACCAGGCCATCATAGGCGATCGCTACCGAGCAAAGCCAAATAGCTTAAATTCACTTGCAGCTTTGTCCAGTTAGTTATATTCTCTAATTGCTTGGAATCACAGATTTACTTGCGGAAATCTCCGAATGAGGCATTAATCTTAGGGAAACGTCCTACGAAATTCAACAAAGCGTGTTAAAAATGATAACTGAATCAAAAACACAGCTTTTGAAAGACTAGGGAAGATTGATTACCGAAGTATCATCAACATTTAGGGTGGAAAATTTAATCTAATTAGCTGTCCTAAAGAATGGTTAAACCAGTTGGTGTACTTAACTAATCAAGCAAGTAATAAGTTTGCAAGTATAAGGTATAGGTTTCGATGGCACCGCCTCTTGTGTCTGTTCCAATGAAGAAAAATAAGAAACCCTCTCTGGTGCTGACGCTCTCGGCTGCTGGGCTATTAATTGGTGCAGGGAGTGTCGCATACTGGTTGTTAAGCCAGAGACAAATATCTTCCAGTGATTTGCTCGTAGGTGCAAATATTATTCCTGGTGATGCACTGTTTGCGGTTTCTCTAACCACAGATCCCCAGCAATGGCAGAAATTGCGGGAGTTTGGGACAAGAGAAACCCAAGCAGAACTGGACAGAAATTTAGTAGAATTGCGCGATCGCTTTCTCACTAATAATGGTTACGACTTCCAGAAAGATATTGCCCCTTGGGTAGGCAATGACGTTACAATCGCAATTCTTGCCCCAGCAACAGCAAGCAAAGCTGTACCCAAACCGGTTACCACTAATGAAGATGCTGCCAGCGATCAGCAGTCGATGGTAATGGTATTACCAGTAAAAAATCCAGAAATCGCCAAAAATATTTGGGCACAACCCAAAACCCTTAAACAAGGCAAATGGATTGACCGTATTTATCAAGGGATCGCCATTAAACAAAGTGAGGGGCAAACAGGGGAAAACTTATCAGCAGCATTGCTAGATGGGCGTTTTTTAGTCATAACTGATAGTCCCAAAGCCACAGAACGAGCGATCGATGCCTACAAAAATCAAACATCTCTAGCAACAACAGGGGGCTTTGCTGAGAATTTTCCGAAAATTTCCAATTACCAACGCTTTGGCCAGTTTTACGTCAATGTGCCAACAGCGGCTAAAATAGCCGCTGCTTCTCCAAACCGCCCTTTACCTGCTCAAGTTTTAGCTCAACTGCAAAATAACCAAGGTTTAGCAGGGACAATGACTTTAGAGACAGAAGGAATCCGCTTCAAGGGTGTTTCTTGGCTAAATCCTAATAGTCAACGTGTGCTAGCGGTGGAAAATAAAGCTGGGAAAATGCAAAGCCGCGTACCAGCAGAAACCTTAATGATGCTTTCGGGAGGAAACTTACAGAGGTTGTGGGGAGATTACGTTTTAACATCTCAAAGAAATCCCCTCTCACCGATCGCACCAGAACAACTCAGAGGTGGGATAAAATCTCTTACCACTCTAGATTTAGATAAGGATTTGCTCAGTTGGATGAAAGGCGAGTTTTCCTTATCAGTGATTCCTAATACTCCCAAAGAAGGTTCATCAAACGATTTTCGTGCGGGTTTGGTGTTCATGGTACAAGCTAGCAATGCCGGCGGGAAAAGCCTACGCAATTCAGCCGAAGCATCCATAAAACAATTGGATGATGTGATGAGAAATCAATACCAATTCCAAGTGCAACCTGCAAAAGTTGCAGGGCAACCTGTTGTCAACTGGGTTTCACCTTATGGTACTTTAACTGCCACCCACGGTTGGTTAGATGGAGATGTGGCTTTTTTAGTAGTGGGCGCTCCCATCACTGATAAAATTGTTCCCAAGCCCAATAACACACTAGCTAGCACGATCCCATTCCAACAAACAGTTCCTACAGAACCAAATCCAACAAATGGTCAATTTTTTCTGGATGTGGAACGAACTGTGAACAATTTCCCTTTACCAACTCTAATTCCCAATCAACAAACTTTGCTAGCTGCAACACGCTCGATTGGTATGACATCTGCTGTCAGCGACAATCGTAGTAACCTCTACGACATTTTTATAGCACTCAAAAAAGTTAGTAATACGACTTCCTTGCCTAGTCCAGAAAGCAATAAGAATAACTCTACTAGATAGGAGAGTGAAAAATAGGGAGTGGAGAGACAAGGAGAATAACCGATGCCCAATGCCTTATTTCCAATTTCTCCTGTTTCATAACCCTGTAAGCATATAGGATCAGAACAGTCAGAATCCATATTTTAAATCATCCACGGAGAGAACACTTTATGAATCTGGTTGTACTCCAGAACTGGCTGGACAATGCCTCCTTTGCCATATTATTCCTAACAATGCTGGTGTATTGGGGAGGAGCGGCTTTTCCGAATCTGCCTTATCTAGCCGCTTTGGGGACAGCTGGGATGGCGATCGCTAATTTGTGTATGGCGACTCTACTAGGGGCAAGATGGATAGAAGCTGGTTACTTTCCCCTAAGTAATCTCTATGAATCCCTGTTTTTCTTAACTTGGGGAATTACCACTGTCCATCTAATTGCTGAAAGTAGTAGCCGTAGCCGCTTAGTAGGAGTTGTTACAGCTCCGGTGGCAATGTTGATCGCTGCTTTTGCGACGATGACATTACCATCCCAGATGCAAGCATCAGAACCCCTAGTACCTGCCTTGAAGTCAAATTGGCTGATGATGCATGTCAGCGTCATGATGTTGAGTTATTCTGCTTTGATGGTGGGTGCGTTATTAGCGATCGCTTTTCTGATTGTCACTCGCGGTCAAAACATCCAACTACAAGGTAGTTCTGTCGGTACTGGTGGCTATCGCAGCAACGGCTACCGCTTGCACAAAGCAGCTGAACTAATTTCTCAACCACCAGCCCCTTCTGCTGAAAATAACGGCTTTGCTCGTTTTGAAAGTAGTAGCAACGGCAACGGTAACGCTAACACAGCCGTTTTGAATTTATTAACTACTTCTGAACCTCAAACCGTAGCATCTGCCGAACCCCTTTCACCTCAGCGCCTTAGCCTTGCCGAAACCCTCGACAACATCAGCTATCGCATCATCGGACTTGGATTTCCCTTGTTGACAATTGGCATTATTGCCGGTGGCGTTTGGGCTAACGAAGCTTGGGGTTCTTACTGGAGTTGGGACCCTAAAGAAACTTGGGCATTAATCACCTGGTTGGTGTTCGCCGCCTATCTCCACGCCCGAATCACTCGCGGTTGGCAAGGCCGCCGTCCCGCAATTTTAGCTGCCACTGGCTTTGTTGTTGTTTGGATTTGCTATCTCGGTGTGAATCTTTTGGGTAAAGGTTTGCATTCTTACGGCTGGTTTTTTTAATAACCTCACCCCTAACCCTCTCCAGCAACGGAGAGGGAGAAAGGAGGAGATTTAAATTTACTATTATCTCTTGGGAATTATTTCGGATGAACTGTTATATCACTGGAAAAGATAGATTTAGTGATAGGACATTTTTATGGAAGATGGATTTGAGAGACTTAATCACGATGAAGTTGTGTCTATAGAACCAGACACCTTTAATAAATTAAATATTGCTAAAACTTTTAAAGTCCGTGATTTGATTACCGCAATTAAGGAATATATTGGAGCGGAAGAAACAGACGAAGTAAATTTGTATACCCAAGGATTAAATTGTGAAGTTTTGCAATTTAGTACTCAGGGATGGAAAAAAGGAAAAGTTAGACTTGCTTTAGAATTTTGTCCTGATGAATCTGAGTCCCCGCTTGATGAGATTTTTCAAAAGCTCAAACAAGTAGAAAAATAAAATTATTTGTTGTAATTGATAATTAAATTATCAATTACAAATAGTTATAAGTCCTTTTTTAGAAGATGAACAATATGGTTCAGACTCCAGTTAAAAAACTAACTATTGCTTGAAAACCGATACTAAGTCCAAAAATTTACGCGCAATGACCGAATTATCTCTACGAATTTCCCCGAACTAGAACTAGCTCTTAAAGAAGTTGTAGCTGCCAGCAAAATCCCAAAACTATGAGGATTTATAATTAATTTGTCTCTCCTGGGAACTATAGATTTAGTTACAGGAGCAAGATTTATGAATGATGAATGGGAACCTCTAAATCCTGAAAAAGATGTTGTGCATTTTCACCAAGAAGCGTTTGAAAATTTACCCCGCACTCAAATAGTCTTTCAGCTTTTAAAAGAAGTAAAAAAATTTTGGGCAAAACACTGTACCTCATCAGGTTCAAGAGTCTTTGACGAAGGATTTGAATGTTATGTTTTAATACCTGGTCAACAATGGCGGACAGGTAAAATTAGAGTCCGCCTAGAATTTTGCCCTGATGAAGCTGAAATTGAAGAAAAACAAGAAAATAATCGCTTAGATATCAATACAGAAAGTTCTCCGCTCGATGACCTTCGTCAGCAACTCAAGGAAGGTGAAAATTAATACCCAAATCGTAATTGTCGATGCACGTGATATAAGAGACAATTATCTGTGTCCGTCGGCGCTAAAAAATCCAAAATGGTATGGACTCCTCTACACGCAAAAATACATCGCACCATCCGATCGCGCCACCTGTTGGAGCGCAACCAGCGACTATTAATCGCTGTCTCCGGCGGACAAGATTCTTTGTGTTTAATAAAATTACTTTTAGATTTACAATCCAAATGGGGATGGTATTTAGGTATTGCTCACTGCGATCATCGCTGGCGTTCTGACTCCCAAGCTAATGCTCATCACGTTGAAAACCTAGCTGAAACTTGGGGTACATCCTTTTATTTAGAAACAGCGAACGAACCTATAAATAGTGAAGCGGCTGCACGCGATTGGCGCTATCAAGCTTTAAGTGCGATCGCCCAAGCAAATAATTATCAGTATATAGTTACAGGACACACCGCCAGCGATCGCGCCGAAACTCTTCTCTACAACTTAATTCGGGGTACTGGTGCTGATGGTTTACAAGCCCTGACTTGGCAACGCCCTCTCACCACAGGCATTATGCTAGTGCGCCCACTTTTAGAAGTCACTCGAATACAAACAGAGCAATTTTGTCAAGAGTTTAAATTGCCAATTTGGGAAGATTCCACCAATCAAGATTTGCAATATGCCCGCAACCGCATTCGCCAAGAGCTGATACCATATTTACGGGAAAATTTCAATCCCCAAGTAGAATCAGTCTTAGCTCAAACAGCAGAACTTCTCCAAGCAGAAGTAGAATATCTCGAAAAAGCTGCCCAGCAGTTGCGGGAAAAGGCTTTGGGCATTGGGGATGATGAAGATTCCCTTATTCCCTTACGGTTAAATCGTCGGGTATTACAGAAAGCACCATTGGCACTGCAACGTCGCGTGATGCGTCAGGTGTTGCAGCAAATACTTACTGATGGAGCGAGTTTTGAACACATTGAGAAATTAACGGCTTTAATTACAGCGCCAAACCGTTCACAAACCGATCCATTTCCTGGTGGTGCGATCGCTCAAGTAGAAGGTGACTGGATTTATTTAAAATAGTTAGGAGTTAAAAGTTATGAGTTAAAAATCTTTAATTCATCACTCCTAACTCCTAACTTATTAAGATGCTAATAATTCTGGCTGAGGCATTAAACCTTGGAGAGTGTGACGCAACTGGGCGATCGCTTGGACTTGATGATCGCCAGTTTCCTGGAATTTATCCAAAGATTCTGCAATTCCTTGCAGCTTTTGCCGTAAGCCATCAAGAGAATCCTGAATTGGTTGTAGTGCTTCCTGATAAAGATTTACTCGACCACAACATTCAGCAGTTGTTCTTCGCAGGGAAAGCAAATTTTCTTCGAGCGCTTTTAGTTCTTGGCGCTTTTCATCCAAATCGTGGGTTTGATTGTCAATCATTCCCTGATTTAGCTCAACACCAGAACGGATTTGATCAATTTCACGTTCTAGCTTTTGGATTTCCTGCGAATATTGTTGTCGCTGGGTTTCTATTTGTAATAGAACTGGTTCTAAATTAACTTTATTACCCTCATCTTCCTCAACAACAGTATGTCCTTGTCGCCGTAGCAATACAGCTTGGTGTTGCTTGAGAAACTTCTGATGCTGTAGCATATTGCGGCGTTGTCCCACCAAACTGGAATTTAGCATCTGATAGAGGTCTTTTTCATCTGTTAATTCCAGTTCCAAATTGATGTGATCCTGGTCAGATGCTTGGCTTAATTTATTTTGCAGTTCTTCTATAGCTTCTTGTTTATATTCCAGTTCTTGTTCTTGATCGTGAACAAAGGTAGCATCTATTTCCAGTTTATGCTGCAAGTCTTGGACTATCTTTTGTAGTTCTTCTAAAGGCATTTTATCCAAAGCTTCCACATTCGCTTGCTGGCCGAGAACTACATCACTAGACGTTGCAGCTAAAGAGTGAATTTGTTGATATAACTCTTCAGCATTTCGTAACTGCTCTTTGATTATCCGCGCATACTCTTGCTTGCTAGTCAGGTCAGCTGTATTTATTTGCAACTGGGCTGTTTGCTGAACTAGAGTATTTTGTGCTTCTTGCAATGCATTTTGGCGATCGCTAAATGTTTGTGACAATCGCTCCACTTCTTCTTGCTGCTGTGCGATCGCAGTTTTTTGTTCTTCTAGTTTTTGCCAGTGCGGGTTTAGAGTCGCTTGCTGCTTTTCCACCAATTCAAAAGCCAGATGCAGGTGTTCCCTGACTGTTTCCGTGGGAGCTACGCGACTAGATAAGCGATCGAGTAACTCACTCATTACCCGACTTTGCTCTTCATCCAAAACCGTCCCTTGTTTAAAATCTGCTTGACGTTCCTCTAGACGGCGCTGCTCACCCCGCAAATGTTCCCAAGCGCCTTCCAATTCTAGGCGGTTGCGTTCAACTTCTGTTTGTAACCGTTCAATTTCCTGACGGGATGTGTCAACTTCTTGTTTTTGCTGCTCTAGTTGTTGCAACTCCTCTTCCATGTTTTGCAACTGTTCAGAGCGTACTTCCATGTCCATTTCACGGCGATTCAACTCTTGCGCCTGAAACGTTAACGACTGTTTCCACTGATCGATTTCATCTTCCTTGAGCTTAAATTTCTCCAATTGGCGGGAAAAATTCTGCAAAATATTGACTAGTGGCCGCCCTGCTTCTTGAATTCGCTGCACTTGACGATTCGGATTCAGTTCAACCAGTACCAAAGCGCCATCATTTAATTTGCTTGCTTCCTCAGCAGCAATCACTTCTTCCGACACAGTACTCCAATTCTGGTCAGTTCGCTGACAAGCTAGCAGTTTCAATTCAGTTTTGCCGCTGCCACTGAGTAAACCACCTTTCTGTTTTTGTACTTCTGCTAAATACAGCACACCGTTAGTCCTTTATTGATGCACTTAAAGTTCATGTTTTGAGATATACCTTAAATAATTCTGTTAACTTGTCTCCCTGAACCCATGTTTAGGAAAACAAGACAGACAAAACTATAGACGCAATATATTACGCCTTGATATTAATAAAAGCGATTTGGTCACGCCTTTATATTTTGTACTGATGACAGTGATGATGACTTCCGTGTTAACACTAGCTTTGTCAAAGTGTATTACGAAAGATTAAGGTTTATAGTTGAATCTATTCCCTAATGCCAACAAGGAGAAGGGTAAAAATCTTGCCAATACTCCATAATCAATACTTAAACTACCTGCTCTAAAAATGGAAAAATTGCAGGACACAATTCAAAAATAATATTTAACGGCATTACAAGGAGTACTTTTTAGGTAAATGCAGGGAAATTTAAGTGAAATTGATATTTGCAGTATCCTGCAATTGATTGCGTTGGGACAGCGAACTGGGCAACTATGGGTAGAAGCTCATAGCTCTCACCATAACAACAAGCTGAGTGGAGAGGGAGCAAACATTTATCGCCCCAAACAACAGTCTTGGTTCGTCTTTTTCCTCAATGGTCAAATTATCTATTGCCGAGAAGGTGAGAGTAATTTATCCAGAATTAACGATTATTTACGTCATTATCGAGTCGAGATGCGACTCACCGACAAACAGATTGCCTCTCTACCATCAACCGACTCACCAGAGTATGCCTATCTGTGGGCACTTTTGGAGCGGAATATTATCAACCCCAAGATAGCTGGTAGTATCATTCACGGCTTGGTGCATGAAACTCTCTTTGATCTGCTGAGTTTACACCAAGGGAACTTCATTTTCCATCAGGGTGCGGCACTTGCCCCACAATTAAACACTTTCGAGATTGCTCCATTTGTTACAAAAATTACGAAGCAGGTGCAAGAGTGGAAGGAACTCTATCCGCACATTCAGTCTCCCGAACAATTGCCAGTGCTATCTGACAAAGTTCAGCTACAATCATCGCTACCAGAAGCAACTGTAGAGAAATTACAACATTGGGCTGATGGTAAAACATCCTTGCGTCAACTGGCTCGCTATCTCAACCGAGATATTTTGACAGTTGCCAAGGCAATATATCCTTATGTGCAACAGAGTTGGCTCCAACTAGTATATTCAGCCACAACTAAACCAGATACCCACAATGACAACTGGGAATTGAAGGGAAAACACAGGGGGCGGATAGTATGTATTGACGATGCGATCGCCATCGGTGAGACTATAAATTCGATCTTACAACCACAAGGCTATGAAGCGATCGCTCTCACCAATCCCTTAGAAGCACTGAGTCTGGTTTTTCAACTCAAACCCGATTTAATTTTGTGCGATATAGCCATGTTGGAATTGGAAGGGTACGAGGTTTGCGCCATGTTGCGACATTCCACAGCATTTCGGCTCACACCGATTATCATGCTTACTGGTAAAGATGGATTTATTGATCGAGTCAAAGCTAGTATGGTCGGGGCAACAGATTATTTAACAAAACCATTTACAGACACTGAATTACTCATGATTGTAGAGAAATATCTCAAAATAGAATTCTATGAAAATGGGGAGTAAGGAATAGGGAGTAAGGGCTGGGGGAAAACATAACTTGTTGATCTATTAAAAGATCAGTTAAAAGATGTTATCACAGAGTCAGCTAACTCAGTGAAACCTCAATATCCAGGAAAATAGTGAGAACATACAATTAATTTATACAGTTAATAATTGCGGAGGAATCAGGGAATGTTCCAAATAGGAACGTCTACATCAGGAGGTAAATAGACATTTATGAGTACAGTTCTGATTGTGGAAGACAGTATCGCGCAAAGGGAGATGATTACAGACCTCCTAAAAGCAACTGGCCTAACAGTTACCCATGCCAGTGATGGATTAGAAGCATTGGAGGCAATCCAAATAGCACCTCCCGATTTAGTGGTGTTAGATATTGTCATGCCCCGGATGAATGGCTACGAAGTTTGTCGGCGGTTAAAATCCGATCCCAAAACCCAAAATGTCCCAGTGGTGATGTGTTCTTCTAAAGGCGAAGAATTTGATCGCTACTGGGGTATGAAACAGGGTGCAGATGCCTACATAGCCAAACCGTTTCAACCAACCGAGTTGGTAGGAACAGTCAAACAACTGCTGCGAGGATAAGGATAAAAGCAATATGGTCAGCAAACCGGACTTTTTAAGTGGTAGCGGTCAAGACCACTTCCGACCAGAATTACAAGTGGAAAGTCCTGAAGGTGAGTTACATTTGAGATTTTACATTCCCTCGCATCAGGAGTTTGCACTACAAGCAACTGGCATCCGGGAGGTAATTGAACTAAGTCCTGATAGAATCACCCCGATTCCTAATGCTTCTCCTTTACTTTTGGGTACTCTAAATTTACGAGGTCGAGTTATTTGGGTGGCTGATTTGGGTCAATTTCTGGGGGAAGCAAGTGCATTAAACACGGATAGAGCGGAAATTTCGGTGATTGCCATCGAGGAGCAAGACACAATAGTGGGTTTAGCAGTAGAGGAAATCGGTGGTATGGACTGGTTGGATGTCCAGAATCTTATGCCACCAACTGGTGTTCCAGATACGATGGTTCCCTTTCTACGTGGAGAGTGGCTACTAAGTGCTAAAAACAACCAGTGTCTACGACTGCTCGATCAAATGGCAATTGTACGGAGTGCTAGGTGGGCAGGATGAAATTGGAGGAGGAAATGGCAGCAAGTATTGATAATTACGAACCAACATATCAACAGGCGATGACCGCCTATGTTCAAAGGAATTATGAGGTTGCCGCCACTTTAGTTGATCAAGTGGTGCAAAATCTACCAAATGACCCCAACACTCATTTGTTAAGGGGTCACATCTACTATGTTTTGCAACAGTACGATGTCGCAAAAGAAGAATATCAACAGGTATTAAGCTTGACTAACGAACAAGAAATTATTGGTTTTGCCAATAATGGAATTGAGAATATCAATCAATATTTACAGTCATTCGGTGGACAGATTGATACATCAGGAAGTCAAGAGCAGATAAATTCCTCAGAGATGTCCGATCCACTGGCATATAGCGAACCAGAATTAGAAGATTTGGGCGCTAGTGAGGAGTTTGACAGTAATAACCTTGATTTGAACTTTTTTGGAGAGCATCAAGAAACTGTGGATGGGGTTACAGAACTATCTTCAAATAGTCCATTTGACATCCCCACAGAAGATAGTATTGGAATGGGAAAAATATCAGATTCTTCTATAGCTTTTGGTGACGACCCTTTTGCTTTGGATGAAGAATCAGAGGAACAAAATTTAAATAGCAGTAGTTATGAGGAAAAAGCAGAATTAGATTTGCCTGCTTTTTGGCAGGAAGATATTTCAGAAGAAGGCCATGAAGAATCATTAGTAAATAGTCAGTTTTCAGAGAATGAGATAAATCTCGATGGTGGAAATTCAGCTATTGACAATAATAATTCCTCATCTTTTAATTCCCAAACTAGTAGTAGCGAAAATAATTTCTCTGATTTGTTGAGTGAGCCAAAGTCTTCAGATTCTAGGATTGGTAATTTAGAATATAATAAATCTAATTTTGGAGACGA
This sequence comes from Nostoc sp. UCD121, assembly GCF_014222285.1. Classification (GTDB taxonomy): domain Bacteria; phylum Cyanobacteriota; class Cyanobacteriia; order Cyanobacteriales; family Nostocaceae; genus Nostoc. The sequence goes on along the minus strand of NZ_JACKZS010000080.1, from coordinate 4,992 downwards.
GACTTTACTTATTCTTGTTGAAGAACAACCTATAAATAGTTCGACAACTACAAATAACAATAGTAGATATGATTTGCCTGAAACCGAAGCACATGATTGGTTGAAGTCACAAGATTTGGAAGCAGAGCAAGAGTTTCAACCAGAATCATCTGATAATTATTCATCTTTTAAGAGCGATATCCCTCTGAAAGAAAAGCAGATGAAATCAAGTGAAATCATCAGCAAAAATAGCTTTGATGATGAAAATTTTGATATGGAAGCATTTGAGTCTGCCTTTGGCTCAGATGGTTTAAGTTCTTATGAAGATTCAAGCAATATACTGAATGGAGAAAATTCTAAGAGCAATATTGACTTTTTAGATGACTTTGAGGAATTTGACGATTTAGGAAACATTCCAGGGTTTGACCTGATCGAAGAAGATTCTAACTTCGGTGATGCAGCAATGTATTCTGCTCCAGCAGGAACTAGTGGCAGTGTACGTCAAAGCACGGATACTTCTGGAAGCAATGCAGCCGATCGCGAAGAGGAACTATTTTCGATGACTGGTTCACATGAAGGAGTGCCAGTCTTTAGCCAAACAGATGTCTCGAAACTAGAACCCAACGTTAGCGTCGAGCAAGGCTGGTTAGCACCATTAGAAAATGCTTCCATAGAACGGAAACAATGGTTGATTGCTGGAAGTGTGGGCATTGTCTCAGCGCTAGTTGTAGCCACAGTTAGCTTTGTCGCCACCACATTTTCACCAGCCCAACAACGTGAATCAGTACGAAACACAGGTTGGGCAATGTCCCTAGCAGCCGGGATTGCCGGTTTTACCACCGCAGGCTTCATGGGAAATCTTGCACTCAAACAAATTCGGCGCACAACCAATGATCTGCAAGCTCAGTTTGAGGCTGTACGCCAAGGAAATTTGAATGCTCAAGCCACAGTGTTTTCTGAAGATGAATTGGGGCATTTATCCACTGGCTTTAATGAAATGGCGCGGGTAATTTTCACAACGACAAGTGAAGCCCAACGGAAAGCCGATGAACAAGAGGAAGCCAAGGAAAACCTGCAACGTCAGGTGATTCGCCTTTTGGATGATGTGGAAGGAGCTGCTAGAGGCGATTTAACAGTCCAAGCTGAAGTGACAGCCGACGTACTAGGAGCCGTAGCCGATGCTTTTAACCTGACAATTCAAAACCTGCGAGATATTGTGCAACAGGTAAAAGTGGCAGCGAAGGATGTAACAAAAGGTGCAACCAACTCTGAAACCTTTGCTAGAGCCTTATCTAGTGATGCTTTGCGTCAAGCAGAAGAGTTAGCAGTAACACTGAATTCTGTACAGGTAATGACCGACTCGATTCAGCGAGTCGCAGAGGCAGCGCGGGAAGCTGAAACCGTTGCTCGTGATGCTAGTACGATCGCTCTCCAAGGTGGTGAAGCGGTAGAAAATACCGTCGCAGGGATTTTGGAAATTCGAGAAACCGTTGCCGAAACCACTCGCAAAGTGAAGCGGTTGGCGGAATCTTCTCAAGAAATTTCGAAAATTGTGGCGTTGATTTCGCAGATTGCTTCCAGAACCAACTTATTAGCACTCAATGCTAGTATTGAGGCGGCAAGAGCGGGAGAAGCTGGACGCGGGTTTGCGATTGTAGCAGACGAAGTGCGCCAGTTAGCAGATAAATCTGCCAAATCCCTCAAGGAAATTGAACAAATTGTGATGCAAATCCAAAGCGAAACAGGCTCTGTAATGACCGCGATGGAAGAAGGCACACAACAAGTAATTAAAGGGACAAAATTGGCAGAAGAAGCCAAGCGATCGCTCGAAAATATTATTCAAGTAGCGAATCGTATTGATATTCTTGTGCGATCTATTACTAGCGACACTGTGGAACAGACTGAAACCTCCCGCGCTGTCGCTCATGTAATGCAATCAGTAGAACTAACTGCACAAGAAACTTCCCAGGAAGCACAGCGAGTTTCAGGTGCCCTACAACACTTAGTAGGTGTATCCCGTGACTTGATCGCCTCCGTTGAACGTTTCCGAGTGGAAACGATGGAAACCAGATAAAAAAGTTAGGAGTTAGGAGTGAGGAGTTAGAACTAAAAATCACAACTCACTACTTGAAATAAAGTTAAGAGTTAGGAGTAAAAAGTTAGCAATAAAAATTACAACTCATAACTCATAATTCATAACTCACAACTCATAACTCATAACTCACAACTAACAACTAACAACTCATAACTCATAACTTTTGCTATGCTGCCGGAACAACAACAGCGGATTTTGGGTTACTTTATCGAAGAAGCCAGGGATCACCTGAATACCATTGAGCAGGGGTTACTGAATCTAGAAGGTACCTTGAACGACCCGGAAATGATCAGTGAAGTCTTCCGGGCGGCTCACTCCATCAAAGGAGGAGCGGCGATGCTTGGATTGACTAGCATCCAGCATACCTCCCACCGTCTGGAAGATTGTTTTAAAGTTCTTAAAGATAATCCGGTTCAGATTGACCAAAAGTTAGAGTCTTTATTTCTTGGTGTATCTGATACCCTGAAATCGCTGTTAGAGCATTTGAGCGGGCCTTACGGTCTTTCTGAAGATGCAGCGAATACTTTGATGTCAGAAACGGAGCCAGTCTTTCAATGGCTATATGAACATCTAGAACTACTTGTACAACAAGGAAAAAGTGGGGTATCTAGCAATCCTGACGCAACAGAACTACACACAACCTCTGTAGAGAATGTCTCCACACTTACAGAACTTTTCCTGCGGCGGGATATTCCTAGCTTGGCAGAAGACACCCATCAGGAATCTCCAGAAATATCTGTCTCAGTAGCACCTCAGCAGGTACGAGACGCTAATGCTGCGCGATCGCCAGTCACCACTAAAGAACATAATAATTGGGGCGAGTTTCAAGCCCAAGTGCTGCAAACACTGCGAGAAATGTTGCAACTGTTTAAGCAAACTACAACACCCTCAACTCGGCAAAACCTTCAACAATGCTGTTACCAGTTAGTCAAACTTGGTGAGACTTGGAATTTGTCCAAGTGGTGTGGTTTATGTAAAGCAGCAGCCAGTGCGATCGGCAATCCTGAAAATAGTTATCTGACTTTAGCTAAAATTGTCATTACCGAAATCAAGCAAGCTCAAGAATTAGTCCTGCAAGGTAGAGAAGCCGAAATTGCAATTAGTCAGCAACTAGAAGCACTTTTGAGCTTGGCAGAAATTGATCTGTTAGAAGTTACTCCTGATTTATTTGATGAACAGTCTGCGGCTTTGACAGAATCATCAACTACGTCAGAGGCAATTTTTGAGGCTAACACCGAGCAGTTAGACCTAGCCCAAACAACCGAGGAACTTGATCTAGATAAGGATACTAGCGATAGTACAGCATTAGTGAGTCCGCGAGCGTCTGGCTACGCCAATGTCTCTGACGAACGCCCCCGCCCCTATGTTCAACAAGGGACACCACTTAACGCTGCAACTCACACTAGTTTTTCTTTCACCACACATGACGAAGCACATCCAATCAGTAACAATCTTGACCCTAATGGGCCAGAGGTAGGAATAGCTGAGTTAAATACCCTTGCCGATTTATTTGCAGGTGAGACTCCCGAACTAGATGAAAGTTGGCATCAAGAAGAAACTTTAGATATTGTTGCCAGCGATGATTTTGGTATTGATTTTAGTAACACTGACGCTGAGGATGCTCATAGCGATTTATCTGATTTACTCTCCTTGGATCAAGTCGCAACTACAGCCACGACGGAAGATTTATCCCTGTTATTTGGCGACAATTTCTTAGAAAAAGAGAATTCAGAACCGCAACATCAACAAACATCTGCTACGATTCCAGAGTTAAGTTCTATTAACGTACTTGATATAAATTTAGACTCTTCTTCCGAAGATTTACAAGAATTTATTGATATTCCTAGTGAGACAAACCAGCTTGCTGGTGTTAACAAAAACGATGTAGTTGAAGATTTGTTGACACTAGGACTAGATGATGATAAAGAAATATTGCCTAAAGACGAAGTGACTCAACCAGAAACTGAGGCATTCGCCAGTGTGGAACTCTCGACCAATCAACCAAATAGTTTTGATAACTTATTCTCAGAAAATAGAAATGCAAATTGGGTAGAAGAAATTACCCCTAGTGACTATATAGAATTACCCCAGGAAACAGGCTTCTCTTCAGATAATCTGTTCGCTGAAATGGAAGAAGAGACACTACTGCCTACAAGTGAATCAGAAATAGTTGATTTGTTTGACATATCTACAGTAACAACACCTGAATTCTCTCAATCAGAAAATGATCTGAGTAGCTTCTGGAATCAGGAAATCACAGAGGAACAGGACGATTTCAATTCCTTAATTGAGCAGAATGTAGAAAGAGCATTAGAGGAGAGTTTGTTTGCTACGACTGATGATATTTTTACCGACAGTCAGCAGCCCATACCTTCTGACAGAGATAGTTTTGGCTTGGAAGAATTGGATACCAATTTCCAGCACGAAGAGCAGCTAGATTTGATATTCTCATCAGATTCTGAAAATGATTTATTTGATGAATTAGCACAGAGTGACTCAACTATTTCCTCGGTAATCAGCAATACCTCCACGCCGGAAACGCCTTTTTTCACGCAGCATCTAGGGGAAGAAACTCTCAGACCGCAACAACCAGAAGCTTTAGATTTTGCTCCAGAATTTACTCATCAGCCCCCTGAAATATCTGCTGTTGATCTGGAACTTGATTCATTCGGTTCTTTCGATGAAAATCCGCAACTGCTATTTGAAGATGTAGCTACGGACTCAACCTATATTCAGATGGAAACCACAGAGAATACTGTGGATGAACTATCTCTTACAGGAACTTTAGATTCAGCCCAAGCACAAGCAGATGATTTGTTTGGCTCTTTCGATGAAAATTCACAACTGCTATTTGAAGATGTAGCTACGGACTCAACCTATATTCAGATGGAAACCACAGAGAATACTGTGGATGAACT
>NZ_JACKZS010000615.1 GCF_014222285.1 Nostoc sp. UCD121 | reverse complement strand
AATTCAGGCAGAATTTTAAGACATGAAGCATTAAATAAATTAATTCCACTTCTTTGAGTCCCATAACAAAATAATGTATTACTTATTAAGTCAAAGGAATCATTCAAAATTAATTTTATTTGCTCAGTAATTGCTTCACCGAAATCCAGAATTTTACCTTTATCAAATTTATCTGATCCACTTTTCCTAAATGCTCTTTTATCCCAACGTAGATACTGTCCATCTTTACGGGTATAGC
>NZ_JACKZS010000536.1 GCF_014222285.1 Nostoc sp. UCD121 | reverse complement strand
ATCTTTCACCGTCGCCCAGACCACCGTGCGCAAACGTGGATTGGCATCAATCTTGCGCTTTTTCGGTCTAAACCTACGCAACACCGATTTACGGTGCGCATGCGTGGGAAGATACACCCCAAACTCATCCCGGTTGCGTTTAAGCTCCTTGCTGATAGTGCCAGCACAGCGGTCAAGACGCCGAGCTATCTCACGTACACCTTTGCCTTGCCGGTCAAGATCAAAGATGAGTTCGCGTTCTTCTACTGACAAGTAGCGCGAAGAAATACGCTTATCGATACGCTGTTGCGGAATAACCTGGACTGGAACTGCTTGGCGACCATCAACGTACTCAATTACCTGCATAAGCCTGTTATACAGCGCCGCATCCGGGCCAGCCGGGACAAAAGGCACACGCCCGG
>NZ_JACKZS010000007.1 GCF_014222285.1 Nostoc sp. UCD121 | reverse complement strand
CTGCTCCCTGCCCCCTGCCCCTCTTCCCACTCCCCTGCTAGGCTAGAAATAGCCGATACAGAAAAGAGGGAATCGAGAATATGCCGCACACAATTGTTACAGAAGTCTGTGAAGGCGTAGCTGACTGCGTAGATGCCTGTCCAGTAGCTTGTATTCATGATGGCCCAGGCAAAAATGCCAAGGGAACAGATTGGTACTGGATTGACTTTGCCACTTGCATCGACTGTGGTATATGTCTCCAAGTTTGCCCAGTAGAAGGGGCAATTCTGGCAGAAGAACGACCGGAGTTGCAAAAAACTCCGTAATAGTCCATAGTCAACAGTCAATAGTTATTTTTGGACTTGACTGTTGACTTAAGAGGCATGGGAGCAGAGGGAAGCGGGCAGGGGGAAGATACTGGAAATATACTGATACAAGGGTTTCAAAGCAAATAAATTTATTTATTCTCAAAAGTAAAAATATTTATTTTGAGCGGAAAGTGCCACAAGAAATAATACGTTCTTGCCTCAAGCCCATAAATTTAATTTATGGGTTTCTCCCACTGCTCCCCACTCTCTGCCCCTTTTACTCTTTTTGACCAATGACAAATTACAAATGACAAATGACAAATGACAAATGACTATTTACTAGATGTTCAAAATGTCCATGCTGGATACATCAAAGATGTAGATATCCTGCAAGGTGTAAATTTCCTGGTTGCCCCAGGGGAGTTGGTGACAGTGATTGGCCCCAACGGTGCTGGTAAATCTACTTTAGCAAAAGCAATTTTTGGGCTTTTGATCCCCCACACAGGCACAATTACCTTCAAAGGTGAAAATATCGTGGGGCTAAAGTCCAATGAAATTGTTCAACGAGGAATGTGCTATGTACCGCAAATCGCCAATGTTTTCCCCTCTCTCAGTGTTGAAGAGAACTTGGAGATGGGTGCTTTTGTACTTAATGTTCCCCTGAAACCAATTAAAGATAAAATATTTACCATGTTCCCCAGACTGAGCGATCGCCGTCGTCAACGGGCTGGTACTCTCTCTGGAGGAGAACGCCAGATGCTAGCGATGGGCAAAGCTTTGATGTTGGAACCTAGTTTGCTGATTTTGGATGAACCATCTGCTGCTTTATCCCCGATCTTAGTGACACAAGTATTTGAGCAGATTAAACAAATTAATCAGGCGGGAACTGCGATCGTATTAGTAGAACAAAATGCCCGTAAAGCCTTAGAGATGGCTGATCGCGGCTATGTACTGGAGTCTGGACGCGATGCTATCTCGGGCCTTGGTCAAGAACTGTTGAACGATCCTAAAGTGGGTGAACTATATCTAGGAGCAGGTAAAAGACATTAACCATCTTTAATCACTCTTGCCCCATTCAACATAACACCACTTTAAATAAGGAAACTTCACGAGCCGATAGCGATGTCGAAGGCGGTCTGCGCCTACGCTATCTATAAACTAATACAAAAGCTATAACAATTCCTGCCACTGCCGCGACCGTCGTTTTCGATGCTCAAAGAATTCTCCCCAATAATCCTTGCGTTTCTAATCACATCTACAGCAGGTAAAAAGGGAAAACAGGACATTCATTCAGGAAAAATTATAAAAATGCAAATTAACCGGATTTGCCAGAACCCCAATTGAACAAGAGGGCGTACTAAACTTCCTATATATAAAGCTCTGCATCAGTTTTTGATATAATTCTGAGTCAAAATAATGACTCCAAAGCCGCTCTAGAGGAAATCTGGGGCGTTTTTCATGGTATAAAAACGCCTATGTTTACCCTAATCAAAATTGATTGAGTGCTTTTGGCAATTTGGCATCCAAAATTTTTATGTTCCAGTTTTAATTGATATATCAGCAGGGTTACTGGGACATTGAGAAACTTCTACAAGGGATCGATTCCCGTCTCAAAAATCCCACCCAATGGCCAGTTGTTGACGCTCAGGCTCTGTAAACTACCTTAAATGGTGGATGCAGTAAACAAGCAGAGCAAGCGTCACCGCTTCACCACAACTGGCTAGAAATCAAACAGAAAATACATAGTTAGTTAAGGGTTGCTCTCCTAGCTCATCCATTTTTTTTATGGCATTGCGTAGAGGAAGAGCATTAGGTTCCATTAAGCAAGCGTAGCTGGAAATTGTATCGGTCAGTGATAAGTTAGGCGCACTCACAAATTCGGTTACTCAACAGCTAGAGGAATGACTCAACTCATTGAGTGCTGCAAAGGCGTTCCAAGAAATAAATTATCCAAATAAACGAACCACAGAGACAAGGCAGCGCGGTCTTCTCCCAAAGGGAGAGGCTAGCGCCTGCCGTAGGATGCCCGAAGGGCTGTAGGGGGTTTCCCCCATGAGCGACTGCCGCACAGAGAACACAGAGAGAGAAAAAATAGAGAGAATTTTTGTGTCAGTTTTGGGATGTTTTTTTACTTGGAAGTCCCTAAGAATTTAGAGTTGACAATTTTGCACAAATACTGCTCAAGATAAGTAGTTTTTTGTGCCTAATTAATCAGTTTTTCTAGTTTTAATAAAGACATATTAAGTCACAGATAAACTGATTCATGTTTTATGAAAAAAATGAAAAATAATTTGTAGCTAGATATAACTTTGTGTTACGATCCAAAACACTCAAAAACTCAAAGCTTTAAAGCGAAGTTTGACAGTATGTCGTTTGACTATAAGAGCGGCTCAACTGACAATTATGGAAGATATTGTACTGAATAAGCCGTTATTGTAGAGGGAACACGAAATGAAAAAAATGATTACAGTCATACTGTTAGGCATAGCAATCTTCACCTTTGCCTTCAGTAGCCCAGCTTTGGCAGGAGATGCCGTTAGTGGAGCTAAAGTATTTAGTGCTAATTGTGCTTCTTGTCATGCGGGAGGTAAGAATCTAGTTCAAGCAGCAAAAAACCTGAAGAAGGAAGCTTTGGAAAAGTATGGTTTGTACTCAGCAGAGGCAATAATTTCTCAAGTTACAAATGGTAAAAATGCTATGCCTGCCTTCGGCAAACGTTTGAAAGCTGACCAAATTGAAAATGTAGCTGCTTACGTGCTTTCACAAGCAGATAAGGACTGGAAGTAGATTAATATCTAATACCATTTCTGTATGAAGATGCGCTTAGAAGGCTGATGTAAAACTATAGATTGCAGGAGCAATTTATGAATTGCCCCTACATGCATAAAGTGCAGTCTCACATAGAATTGCTATAACTTCAAAAATTAACAATTAGCGGGGCTTTTTGTCCTGCTAATTTTAGGTTTGCCAAAATTGTCAAATAGGATGCTTATACCAATTTTGGATTAATAGTCTTGATAAAAAGACTGTTCCAAGAACATCAAACACTATTACCTATACTAATTTAGTACTATGAGTAATTTATGGCGATTATTTACCACTGTAATTATTGCTTTTTCTCTCACTTTTTTGACTTTATCTGCACATTCAGCACCCGTTTCCATTACCCAAATTACGGCGAGTAATTTTTTGGAATTAGGTGTAGATAAGATGCGGCGCGGTAATTACCAGGAAGCAATAGAGAGTTTTAATCAGGTAATTGAAGTTGCGAAAGATTTTGCTGTAGCTTACAGCGATCGCTGTCTTGCTTATCTTCAATTACAAGATTACCATCAAGCGATCGCAGATTGTACCCAAGCTATAAATTTTGCACCTAATGACTCTGAGGCTTATCTGAACCGGGGTTTGGCACTTTACAGACAAGGGGATTATTCCGGTGCCATCGTTGATTATAATCGAGCGATCGCACTTAAACCTTACGATTTTCGAGCTTACTACAACCGAGGGTTAGCCTTTGCAGGGGATGGGAAAGACTCGGAGGCAATTCTTGACTTTAATTTAGCTTTAACTCAAATTCCCCGAACTACTAGCTTACTGCTTGCAGATATCTATAATGACCGAGGTTTGGCGCATTTTGTCTTACAAGATACCCAAGCAGCGATGCTCGACTTTAATCTAGCAATTCGTCTCAACGCTAACGATTATAGAGCGTACTTTAACCGGGGTTGTACTTGCGGCCGAAATGGAGATGACTCTGGTGCAGTGCGTGATTTTTCTCAAGTCATCAGACTCAACCCCAGTAATGCCCAGGCTTACGTTAATCGGGGAGTAGCTCACTATCGCTTAGGATATCATTTAGGAGCTATATCTGATTTACAAAAAGCATCTGAGTACTATGGACAGCAAGGAAAAAAAGTTGCTTACGAAAAAACTTTAGATTTACTGAAGAATCTGCGACAACAAATTTCGTCTGCAACGGAAATCGCTCTTTTGTAAGACTGTAAAGACTATACAGGGTATCCACCAGCTTGAAAAATCTGTTCTGCGGTTAAGTTTAACTCTGGGAAAAGAGGTGAGATAATGCGTTCCCCGGAGGGGTTGCCGCAGGCATCGCTACCTCGAAACTGGTTGACTTGATATTCTCCCTCAATTAAAGTGTAAAGCGAGACAGTTGCTTGTTTGGGGTTGCCAATAAATCGCCTACCACCTAAAGCCGCATAGTCTACAATCCAGTATTCTGATATGCCTACAGCCTCATAGTCAGCAGCTTTTGTTAAATAATCATCACGCCAATTGCTACTTACCACCTCAATTACTAAAGGTATTGATTCCGCTTGGCTTACAGTAGATTATTTTTTCCACAGAGGTTCATTTACCAAATTAGGGCGATTTAATATCAGCACATCTGGTGAGTAAGCAGATTCATTTTCAGGCGGTTTGACTAATGCTGTTTTGGGTATGAAGTAGGGAAGATTTAAACGAATACACTCTTTAGTAATTTCAAAGGCTAAAAATCCAACTACCTCTTCATGGTCGCCTGTCAGTTGCGCCATTTCAACTACTACTCCATCATGCAATTCATAAAGTTTTCCTGTGTTGTCGGGATATTTAGCAACGAATTCGTCAAATGTAACTAGTTTGCGTAAGGCTTGAATCATAAATTATTGCCTTTTATTCTGTTTATGAAGCGCCCAGTTTTATTAATGCTAACGTAATTCATAATTAGTATGTAATAGCAAATTATATAGCAATACTGACTCATCTTTGAACAACAATATTCCCAACTTTTTAGAAAAGTCGGGAATCTAAATCTGTGGAAATATGACAGCGTGTCTTTTGACACGATTTTACTTTTACAGCAAAAATACTACGTGGTGACTATTTCTACTTGGTGTGAAAGAGAACGTGAAAAAAGATTTTTTGTTGCTAACAGTTGCTTTACCGGGTTTACTGATAGCATTTCCTAGCTTTGCTGCTGAGAGTGAAATTGAGCAGAGAAATACTGATAAATCAACCGAAGTCATTTCCGATATTCAGAGTTTGAGTGAAGTTGAGTTACCCGCCACTAATGCCGAATTATTAACTCAACAATCTGCACCGAGTGAAGTTAATCCAGAAACTCAGCCAGATTATACAGATGATGCAGACATTTCCATAGAAGCGATCGCAGAACCAGACAACCTACCTCAATCTACACCAACTTACGTAATTGATAAAGAAGAAATTCAAAAGCAGGGCGCTACAAGTTTAGCGGATATCTTAAAAAGAATGCCTGGTTTTGCAATCAATGATGTAGGTCATGGTGCAGATATTCATACAGGTACATACTATCGCGGAGCCTCAATTAATCAGTCTGTATTTCTAATTAATGGCAGACCAATTAACAATAATGTCAACACTTATCATGGTGGAACTGACTTAAATAGCATTCCTGTAGAGGCCATTGAACGAGTGGAATTATATAGCGGCACAGCCTCCGCTTTATATGGTTCCTCAGCCTTTGGGGGAGTTGTAAATATCATCACCAAGGAAGGTTATGGTAAACCTCAATTGAGCGCTAGTGCAGAATTTGGCTCATTGAGTTTAAATAATCAACAAGTGACTTATGGTGGTTCATCCAATAATGTTAAATATAACTTTAGCTTTGAAAGATTCTTTACAGATAACCGTTATCGCGTGCCTGTAGGTGCAGCAAATCGTGATGAACAGGGATTTTTATCAAATGCAGATACAGCTACAAGTACCTACTTTGGTAGCATTGGACTAGATTTAGATAAAAAAAATTCGTTGAATTTAGATGTTACTGCACTTAGCAGTCGTCGCGGCTTAATTTATTTTGGTTTCCCTCTGCAAAGAGATAGATTAGACCACGATGGTTTAAACGTTGGCTTATCTTGGAAAACTCGACTAGGTAATGGGGAAAGTTCTAATCTTACCACCTCAATTGGTTATAACCAAGATTATTTCAGCACTTATGGCCCTACAGGAGCATTTTACCGTACAGGAACTTTAGATACACAACAACTGACAGCCAGGGTAGATCATGAGTGGAAAGTTACTTCCAATAATAAATTGCGCTGGGGATTAGATTTGAAAAACACCGATTTAAACGGTGATGTTTTGAGTACGAATCCTAGTAGGATTGCCACTAATGAAACTGAAGATAGGAGTTTGTTTAATACAGCTTTATTTGCTGTGAATACTTGGAATATTAGCGATGATTTTCTGATAGATTTAGGGTTAAGGCAAAGTTTTGACAGCCAGTTTGGAAATTATCTCAACCCTAGTGTTGGGTTACGTTATGCCGTCACACCAATAGTAGCAGTGCGTGGAAGTTGGGCAGGGGCACAACGCAATCCTGGGTTAGATCAGTTGTATGTTTATGATACAGTTCATGGTTGGGAACCAAACCCTGATTTAAGACCAGAAACTGGCTCTACTTGGAGTGCGGGAGTAGATGTCAATTTTTCAGATAATCTGATTGGACAGTTTACTTACTTTGGTAGTAGTATAGGCGATCGCTTGGGAGTCGTCGCCGGCAGATGGGAAAACATTGGATTAGTAGATACCAATGGTTTAGAGGTTGCATTGCAATTCAGAATTGCGGCTGGCTGGTCAACTTTCCTCAACTACACTTATACAGATGCCCAAATAAAAACAGGCTCAGAGAGAGGTTTACAGTTAGGTTTGATTCCCTATTCTGTACTACAAACTGGTGTGGGTTATCAAAATTCAGGTTGGCAGGCTAATTTGTATGTTACCTACAACAGTGGCACTCGCAGAGCCTTCTTTACAAATCCTGGTGACACGATTACAGATTTTTCGCCTTCTTTCGTAAATTTAGATTTGAGTGGTCGTGTACCTGTAACTAGCAATGTAGGATTGACAGTTTACTTAGAAAATCTCCTCGGTGAGCAATATGAGCGAGTTAATCGCATTTATAGCCCTGGATTTACTTTCCGTGTAGGTTTAAGCGCCAATTTTTAGGTGTTAAAATCTCTGCGTTCTCTGTGGCTCTGCGGTTTAAAAGTTATTTATTGAACCACAGAGGCGCAGAGAACACAGAGAAAAGACGAGTTTTTTGGTAAAGAGGAGGCACCGCGATATAACATCGTGCGTTAGGCTAAAGCCGTAGCGCACCCTACTTAAAATTTACTTTTAATATAAAATTTAAAATTGCAATGAGAGCTAGAATTGACAATCAAATACTTTTTATCCACCACGAAGATTTACCAGAGTTTAAGAAAGGTGGTTCAGTGGTGCGGAATTCTTATTTCTGGGCGTTACGTTCAATTGCCGCTCATGCTTCGCGTTATCGTGATTGGGAATACGAACCGGAGGTTTGGTTAGCTCTTTCAAGAATGCTTTTATCTTTTGCTGAATCTGGGTATTTGGGTCTTAGAGAAACTTTGCTGGAGTTTCCTTTCTCTCAAGGGGAAATTCCTAGTTTGTTGCGAGATGTGTCTACTTTTGAGTAAGCCAAATGAACTTTTTTGAAACCATTTAAGTATTTTGAGGAAGTAATCAGCAAATATGCTTGATAATTAAAAATTGCGGCTACGGACATCATATTACCAAAATAATCTTTGAACTTATCGGGCACTCGTAAGAGGTTCAATCCGTCACGATTAGTCATCATAGACAAACCCTAGTTAATAGTAGGGGTTGTTTTGACAAAACAATTAAGATGGTGCAGGAAAAAACGTGAAAATAGCGATTATTGCGAAAACATTAATTACATCTATCGGTTTATTAGCTTTATTTGCTCCAAGTCAAGCATCGGCTCAACTTGTACCGCAACCTTGGGTTTCAGTCGGTGGAAAAGATGGTGATATAACTTATGCTGTAGGCGCTAGAGCTTTAAATTTTGGGGTTGAGCTAGGAACTGGCCCTGATGGCGCTACGGGAGTAGATGTTTTGAAATTTATCAGTTTGCCTGTCATCTCACCTTATGTAGGAGTTGGACTTTATTCAGAAGATAAAGGTGTTGCAGTTTCCGGTGGTGTTCAGGTAGGTGCTACTGATAATGTTTTTGTTGGTGCTGGTTACAATTCTATTCGTGGTTTTAACGGGCAATTGGGAATCAGATTTTAACTAATTCGTAGGGGGAATAATTGAAGTTGAGATTAGTTCTCTAACATGAACTGCGGAATCTTGTTGTAATGCTGATGCCGCGATCGCTTCACTCTCAACTATACTCAATCGAGCGATCGCCTGTTTCACCCCAGGTATACTTTGAGGATTGACGCTCAACTCATCCAGCCCTAAACCTAATAAAATTGGTGTTGCTATAGTATCTGCTGCCAATTCTCCACATAATCCTACCGAAATCCCAGCGGCATGAGCAGCCTGGATAGTTTGCTGCACCATTCGCAGCACGGCTGGATGTAGCGCATCAACCAAATTTGCCACGCGGGGATTAGTGCGATCGCTAGCCATGACGTACTGACTCAGATCGTTAGTCCCTATACTAAAGAAATCTACTTCAGCTGCTAACTGATCTGCGATCGCAACTGCTGATGGAACCTCCACCATAATCCCTAGTTTCATGGCTGCATCAAAGGGAATACCAGCTTGATTTAGTTCAGCCTGCACTTCACCCAAAATTGCTTTAGCTGCGCGTACCTCTGTCACAGTGGCAATCATTGGCAACATGATCTTAATTTGGTGTCCTACACTGGCTCTCAAAATTGCCCGTAACTGAGTTTTGAATAAATCCAGATGATCTAAACAGAAACGAATTCCCCGCCAGCCTAAGAAAGGGTTTGCTTCTGGAAACCCAACTCTCAGATAAGGAAGTGGCTTATCACCACCGACATCTAAAGTACGAATAATTAGCGGACGATTATCTAAAACTTGGGCGATCGCCTGATACACTTCAAGTTGTTCTTCTTCTGTAGGGGCGCTGATTCTATCTAAATAAAGAAACTCTGTGCGGAGTAATCCCACCCCTTCTGCACCGCTAGCCACAGCAACTTGGACATCATTTATACTACCAATATTGGCGAAAACGCTAACTTGCCGACCATCAAGAGTAATTGCTGGCTGGTGTGCCGTTGCTCGTGCTTCCTGTTGGGCAGTTTGCCAAGCCTCTCGCTTTGCCTCCAGTAAATCCAGGATATGTGATTCTGGTTCTACCCAAGCTTTGCCACTTTCACCATCAAGCGCCATAAGTGTACCATCTGCCAAGTGCAACACCTGGGAATCTACTCCCAAAACTGCGGGAATACCCAATGTCCGGGCGATGATGGCGCTGTGGGAGGTGGCGCTACCAAAAGTTGTACAAATACCCAACACCATTGTCGGATCTAGTCTAGCGGTATCTGAGGGGGTTAAATCAGTCGCTACTAAAATTGCCGGTTCCGAAAGATGCAAGTTAGCAGGGGCATTCCCAGCTAGTAATCGGAGTACCCTTTGCCCTACGTCAACAACATCCTCAACTCGCTCTTGCAGATAAGCATCTTCAAGTCTTCGGTAGGAAGTCACCACCTCCTCGACTACGGCTTGCCAAGCTGCTTCAGCATTTATATGGTGGTCTAAAATACGCTGATGAGCCGCTTCCAACAATACTGGATCTTCTAAAAATAATAATTGGGCATCGAAGATGGCGGCTTCAGTGTCACCAATTTGCAGAGATGCTTGGGAAAAAACTGCTTGGATTTCTTGTCGAGCAGTTTGAATTGCTGCTTGTACTCTTTGCCACTCTGATTCAGGATCGTCTACATGATATTCCGTAATCGTAATATGAGTGGGTTGATAATGAACAACGGGTGCGATCGCTACTCCCCTAGAAGCGGCAATTCCCGAAAGTTCGCCGTGAGTTGCTGGCGTAACTTCGTGGTGAAATACTGGTGGAGAATTCAAGGCAACATTATCTTCACCAAAATTATTTGTAAATAACGTCTGTAATGCCGCCAGCGCTTCATCTGCATCCGAACCGGTGGCAGTAATTACTAGTTCGTGTCCTTGACGCACCCCTAAAGTGGTGACTTGGTTAATACTGTCACCCCGAACTAGCCCAGTATTCCTCGTTAAATTCTGCACCAGAATTTGGGATTGAAAGCGGGCGACGGTTCCCACAAACTGGGCTGCGGGACGGGCGTGTAATCCTAAGCGATTGCTGACAATTAACCGGATTTCTTTGACGGGAAATTCTGAATTTCTGGCTTCGATGTTGTCACTGACAACTGACAACGGACTTACACCCAATTGAGTTGCTTTTGCTAGGAGTGCGCCGCGTGCTTCCGCCATGACTTGGTGAATGTTTTTACCAGCCCCCGCCGCAACAACAGCAGCTACAGCACCTTCTACTAGAGGTGCTTCACACAAATACACTTTTTGTTGCTGTGCTTCTGGCAAAAACTCAATGGCCATTTCTGCACTCAGCAAAGCACTACCCAAGTCCATCAATACCAAAACACCATCATCAGAGAAAACAGAAGCGATCGCTTCATAAACCTGAATCGGATCTGTACCCAATGGATTTTCAGGATCTTCAATACCTGCTGCAACAGCGATGGAAACTTGGCCCTGAACCATTTGCGCGGCGAGTTCCCGCACACCTAGAGCTAGTTGTTTACTGTGAGAGACGATAACAATTCCGATCGCTGCCATAGCGCCAAACTTGTCAAGAGGTTTGCGTTTAGCTAGTTATCCATTCCAATCTCCCATTCCGCACCGCTAAAAACAGCGTTTATCTTGATTACAATTGCAAGTCCCCGAAGATATTCCGGTCTTTCCAGCTAGAAATACGAATAAAGTAGCCTTCTTTTACAGAAATATGTGGTATCCACTCATAAACACCATCGCTAGCGGTACGGGAAGAAATATTTTGGATAAGTTTGTTTCCATCGTACAGCTTAATCGAGACATCGCTATCAAAATTATCCTGCCACAATATTAAATAGGGCTGATCCTTCGTGGGAAGTACTTTAGCTGTTAGCTGACCGATCGAGATTTTTGGTGCAACCTGATTTTTAGTTGTCTTACGGAATCCCAAATAATGAGGAAGGTTTCGGAAGGCAGGATTTTCTTGCGGTTTAGAAAGTTGGGGAACAATAATATTTCCGTTCTGGGAATTGAACAGATAAGTTGATCTGCCGCCGTCAACAGTAATGATGTCGCCTTTAACTCCTAATTTACGTAATAAATCGGCTGCCTCATCCAGAGTTGCTTTGTTCACCGTCATAATCAACAATAACTCGTCACCTTTAACACTATCTTTGTTTAGAGTACCGATGACTTGATACTTATTTGCTTGGTTTTGAGCTAAGACTTTTGCTGGATGATCGCTGTATCGGTAAGTAACGATCGCATTTTTCACTCCATTTTGGTTGAGAGGTGCGCCGCTAACCTGGTTGTAATCGGTAATGTATGCCTGTTTATTATCCCAGACTAGAGCTTTGAGACGAATATTACTATAGTATTTATCTTTTGGTTCTTTGATTGGCCCATAAGGGCTATTGCCACCACTGATGACTACACCATTTAATTTAATTGGAAAGGATAATTGAGTACTAGACTCGTATTGCTCAAAAAAAGAACAATTAATTATTGAGAAAACATTATTTGAGTAAAGTTGTCTATATTTTTCTGCAACTTCAGAAAACAATTTTCTATTGAAAAAAGGACTGTAATATTTACTTTCCCCCTGATAATATTTACCCTCCTTTATACCCATATTATCTACTTCTCCGATAATTTGGTCTATGTGTATTTTGCGGAGGTCAATAACTTGTAAATAGGCTTCATTCCCATTGGTTAATTCTTTTTTATATAAAGCCGCTCCATCTATAGCATGGAGAGGCTGATAAGAAGATAAAGGGTTGAAAGTTTGGGCAATCCAAAAGCTACTCAGAATTGGCAACAAAAAAAGCAATAAATTGATTACAACATTCATGAGTATTTGATTGAGTTAGAAATAAGTATTTGGAATTATAATTGAAATTTAAATATTAGCAAAATTTTTAAATCTAAGCTTTGAGTTCAGAAGGTGAAGTTTCAGGTTCTAAAGCCCAAGTTTTAAGTTCAATTAAAATTAGATCCCCGACTTATCGAAGAAGTCGGGGATCTGGACATCGCGCATTTTCACCATTCATTTAGGATTGCTATAGGACTAATGCGTTGACAGGAAAAACCAAGTATAGATGATTTGAAAAACCAGATCCATCGGGGATATTAACCTAACCGTATTTTAAATGCTTTTGCGATCGCTCTCAAAATCTCAACGTTGAGCCTCTGAATTCGGAACTTCGACCTTTTTGCTCGAAGGTTGAGCCTTTGAACTCGGAACTCCGACCTTTTTGCTCGAAGGTTGAGCCTTTGAACTCGGAACTTCGACCTTTTTGCTCAAACGTTGAGCCTTTGAACTCGGAACTCCGACCTTTTTGCTCGAACGTTGAGCCTTTGAACTCGGAACCCCGACCTTTTTGCTCGAACGTTCAAGCTTTGAGCTTTAAACTTGCACTTCAACAGTGCAATTGATGAGTTATTTCCTACGGTGCTACCTGTTGAGACTTGACTTTCCGATTTCTACGGGAAAACCGTTGCCCCATTTCTTCAACCATCGTATCTAAACCTGTGCCCTGACCACTGACTTTAGCATAGTTATATACTTGCAAGGCGGCTGCATAAGCTTCGCTGCCTACTGCCAAGGATGTATCATCTACCAAATCTTGCAATTGTGTCAACGAGAGCAATAGTGGATACAACGCTTCAAACAACTGCACATCTTTCCGCATCTCATCTATGTCAAACGATCGCGGTAAGAACTCTGGGTTTTGCGTCGCCACCTCTAATGCTTTGCTTACAAACGCCCGACTTTTATCTCCCATCTTAGGTAAAGCTTTTCGGTCATCTGCACTCAAATCAACTAAAAATGGTAAGTTTTCTTTAATTGTAGCGATCGCTTGGAACACAGCATCTCTCTGTGTTTGTGCCAGTGTTGCACTAATTGAGGTCGTAGACATAAGAATAACCCTCCAGTATGTTTCTTTAATCTAGAGTGCCCAGCTATACAAAATAAATTTCAATATGGTATTTCTATCTTGTCCGAACCGCGCGATCGCATAGTATATTTATTTCCACCATTGCGTACTAAGTTGATGAAGCACTTAAAAACATCCGTTGTAGTATAGCTCTGGTTTTGTAATACTAGTGGTATAAGAGATGATGGCTCAATTTGAATACAGCACTCTCGCCCATCCACAGGATATCCAGCAGTTGGAACATATCCTTGAACAGTGTTTCATCAGCGCCCTTGGTGGTGAGGAAGCTTACATCAACATGATTGGCGTAGAAAATTTCCGTATTATTCGGAGATTAGAGCAAGTAGCTGGTGGATTAGCAACTCTCGACATGGGTCAGTGGTGGGGTGGTCAACGTGTACCAATGACAGGAATTGCCGTAGTGGGCATTGCTCCAGAATATCGGGGTTCGGGGGCTGCGATCGCTCTTATGCAGCACACCCTCAAAGAACTTTACGATAGAGGTATAGCAATTTCCGCTCTTTATCCAGCTGTTCAAAGCTTGTACCGGAAAGTAGGTTATGAGCAGGGGGGTAGCTGGTGTATTTGGGAGATTGCTACCCAAAATATCCAAGTACGAGAGCAACCCCTACCTTTGGAATTAGTAGCAAGCATAAATCATGAAGTCTTTCATGAGCTATATCAGCAGCAGGCGAGACAAACGCATGGATATTTAGACCGACATCCAGCAATTTGGGAACGAATAATTCAACCAAATGATAAGGAAATAGTCTATACCTATTTGATTGGTACTCAAGACCAACCCCAAGGCTACATCATTTTTACTCAAGAGCGAACAAATAATGGTGAAATCCTCTTCGTCAAAGATTGGGTACTAAATACAGTTGCTGCTGCACAAACTTTCTGGTCTTTTCTAGCAAGTCATCGCTCTCAAATTCAACAGGTGCGGTGGAAGAGTTCTGCAATTGATTCTCTGACATTGCTGCTACCAGAGCAAACTGCCAAGATTAAGACTACGAGTCGTTGGTTGCTGCGGATAATAGATGTAGTCAAGGCGTTGGAATTACGTGGTTATCCACCGGCAATCCAAGCCGAATTGCACTTAGAAATTCAAGATAATTTGCTAACTGAAAATAATGGTAAATTTATTCTTTCTGTCGCTAACGGACGTGGAGAAGTCATAAAAGGTGGAAAGGGTGAGTTGCAGCTAGATATCCGGGAGTTAGCACCATTATATTCAAGCTTGTTTACCCCCTACCATTTGCAAATAGCGGGAAAACTGAATGGTACAGAAACGGCTATTTTAGCAGCTACGCAAATATTTGCAGGTGCTTCGCCTTGGATGGCTGATTTCTTTTAAAGAATTGGGAATTGGGAATTGGGAATTGGGCATTGGACTGGTTATTAATTCTTCTCCTCATCTCCCTCACCTGACTTACTTAAACAGACAAGGGGCTTAAGCCCTTTGTCTTAAACCCCTTGTTAAAATTAGTTTTCGTTGGTGTTGAATTTCGTTCCTCAATCCAACCTAAACCTTTTAAAAATAAAGGTTTATGATTTTTTTTGATTAAGGTAATGGAAAATGGCTAGTTAGCTCAAGAAATTTGGAGTACCACTACCACCATTCTTACCAACAGCAGGAATTTCTAATAGACTATCTGTAGCTTTGCCAGTACCGTCATTGACAACGGTTGTAGAGCTACCTGATGGATGTCCATTGGGGACGAACAGTTGCGGATGGTCAAAAGGCGCTTTCTCATACCGAACTCGCTCATCAGTCAGACCTTTTAAAAAGGCGACTAATTGCTGTTTTTCTTCCGGTGAGAGACGCAGTGGAGGAAGAAGCCCTAAGTCACCACCCCGATTGTAAAAATCAATCACTTGCTCTAAGGTTGCATGACCTCCATTGTGGAAGTAGGGAGCAGTGAGTTCCACATTGCGAAGTCCAGGTGCTTTGAAGGCTCCGTCTGCAAACACAAATTCATTAGGATTCAACGGTGGATTCAAGGTGGGAGGATTTTCGCCAAGGAGAAGCTGAAATTTCCCTAACTGAGCCAATCGTGCTTCTGAAAGCGGATTACCGAAAGCATCCTTACTACCCAAACTAGGGTCGTCTGTAGTAGGTCTGACACCGATATTGAAGAAGCCAGTGTCTTCAGGGGAGTTTGGCGGGAAGGGCGCACGTTTGATTCGTCCTTCTTTAGTCACATTGCTTGTTGAAGCAGCTGTCAATTCCGATCCAACGTGACAAGCAATACAGAAAGCTTTGCCCTCAAACAATACTTTCCCTAGTTTCTGCTCAGAAGTTAGGGCATTAGTTTTTCCTTCTAAGAACTGATCAAAGGGCGTATCATTGGCAATGAGTGTAGACTCGTACAACTGAACTGCCAGCCCAAAGAATAGTGAGAAGTTGTACTCCATTAATGTGTACTCATTAGTCTCCAAGGAGCGATCGGGCTTTTTGACAAAATTCCTTCTACCTTCAGCATCAACTTGGATGAGTTGATTAGACTTCCACCACTCCGGCTTGAAAGCATCTTGAATTAGCTGCCCATAAGTTTTATCCTTGAGTCCGGGTTTGGGCGATCTACTATCTGCACCTAAAACGCTGTCTTGGGGATGCACTACCTGTTTACCTAGCGGTCTGAGAGGCAATAACTTTTTCGCAAGTTTTCGGGGGAGCTTTTTACCTTTACCAGCGCTGAGGGATCTTTTGTCAATTCGCCCGAACTTATCACCAATTTCTTGAAAAGTTCGACCATCAGCAGACGACTCAAAGGAACTGAGTGGCGGGCCAACCGCTTGGGATGCCAAAGATGCATTCTTCAGACTGACTTTGACAAATTCTAGTTTATTTGGGTTTGCGGCTTTAGCGATCGCAGCATTAGGATCTCTTAAACCAAAGGGATTCACCCCATTAAAGATATTTTGTGCCCTTCCATCCCAAAAGTTGCGGAAGTTGAATGCTGAATCAATCACAGTTGGAGTGTTACGCGGCTCGACGCGGCGCACATTTACGCCTCCCACGTTAAACACTGGATCTGGCTCGTTTGTTACTTGGTCTTGTGCATTACCAGGTATGACATCAACAAACTTACTATTGAAGATGCCCTGAGAAGAACTGACATCATTATTATTACTATGGAACGGAAAATCTTCTGGTTTGAGTTGGTAGTTTGGTAGACCACCAACATTAAAAACTGCATCTGGATTCTCTGTACCATCAGGGTTAATCCGTAAAAGTCCAGGAGCAATCTGATTTTTGGATCTATTGTCGGCCCCAGCATGGAAGTGACAACTAGCACAGGCGGTTATGCCGTCGCTCCCAACCTGCATATCCCAAAAAAGAGTTTTTCCTAACTTTATGGCGGCTACTTTGTCTTTTACGAAGTCTCCAAGATTGTCCGGCTCCGGAACCGATATGCTTTTGAGCGAAGGTAGAGGCGGTGGCGTAACCTGGGCTGAGACAGTATTTCCAGCTATTATTGCTGCCATAATAATGACAGCAATTGTTATAGTCTTTAAAAATCTTGATCTCAGGTAGTTAAGCTTGCCATATTTGAATCTCCACTCTTGGCGCTTTATTTTTGTCACCATAGATTTGAGCAAAAATCGACTTTTTGAGGTTAGTAGTAAGTAAATGGATAAGCCTGTAATAGAAGTTACTAAGCTTAAATTGGGTAGAAACCCCATAATGCTTAGTACTAAAATAAAACTGAAACAAATTATACGTTTACGTGGAACCCTGAATTTTAATATTCATGTAAAGTAATTACGCTATTTACAAATTTTCTATGAACAAGAAATGCCATGATTTAGCACTAAAAATAAATTGAGTAAGGTCAATAAGCTGTTCTACATTTAATTTGTTTTTACTAAGCTATTAAGATAGATTATCAATAAAAGATTGTAAAATTTAAACATGCAAATTAGATACGTTTTAACTTATCATCAGCCCTACTTTGAGTAGGATACTTGAATGTCACTACATCAAAGTTCTGGTCGCTGGCGTTTAGGGCTAGTATTATCGCTATTAACGGTTTTATTGTGGGGAATTTTACCTATTGCTCTGGCAGTAATTCTGCAAGTACTTGATGTCTATACCGTCATCTGGTTTCGATTTTCGGTATCATTTTTACTACTTGCTATGTATTTAGGAATACGTGGCAAGTTACCAAAGTTAGAACAACTACGTTCTGCTTCTTGGAAATTATTAGCGATCGCTACACTATTCTTAGGGAGTAATTACTTCTTTTTTACCCAAGGTTTATCACTAACATCACCTGCTAACGCTGAAGTTCTAATTCAATTATCTACCCTTTTATTAGGTTTCGGAGGGTTAGTAATTTTTAAAGAACGTTATCGGCTGTATCAATGGATTGGTGTCAGTGTAATGATTTGCGGTTATGTTTTATTTTTTCGTGAACAACTAACGAATCTAATTACAGCAGATGGCACATATCTACTAGGTAGTGTTTTTATAGCACTAGGATCAACGTCATGGGCGATTTATGCTTTAGCACAAAAGCAGTTATTACAATCTTTATCTTCTGCCAGCATTATGTTGATTATTTATGGAGGATGTGCTTTATTATTCACTCCTCTAGCCAAAGTAAAATCACTTTTGATACTCGATCCTTTCCATTTAGGAATGTTGCTTTTTTGTGCTTTTAATACTTTAATTGCTTACGGTGCTTTTTCCGAATCATTAGAACATTGGGAAGCATCACGAGTAAGTGCCGTAATAGCTTTAGCTCCCGTTGTGACATTAATATCAGTTGCAGTTGTATCAGTTATTGCACCTGATTGGATACCATCAGAACACTTCAGTTTGGTAGCAATATTGGGAGCAGGTTTAGTCGTTACAGGTTCAGTGGCGATCGCATTAGGAAAAGCTGATTAGTAGTAAGGATTTTCAGGATTTTTACTGTTTTCTTTATCTATAGAATCCGTGCAACATTCAAAGCTACAACATAAATACTGAGGCGGAGTATTTTTTATTTGTTATGATTTGATAGTGAAGGCGAACTACGGGAGTCACCCATTATAAGATGGATACTTTACCCATCTGTGTGACACTGTAGGATCTGATTTTTGACTTTCTAGCCGAGAAAAAAATTCTTGAAAAAGAATTCATAAATCAGAATTCAGGAGTCAGATAAAGCTTTCTACATTCGCAAGTTATACAAAATTCATACTGAATTATAACGGCTGACTCCTAAATTCTGTTTTGATAAAATTGAGGCTAAAAACTTAAAGTAAACCAAGCAGGGTGTCCGAATAACTACCAAAGCCAACACCTGATAAAAACAGACCACCGAAACAGTTGAGCGATGAATAGTTTGTTTGGTAATTGGGCCAGCAGCCTGAGAAAGAATTCCCTATTGCTGGTTCTTTCAACACTGCTGCCAACGTTTGGAATTAGCAATTCTGTCTTGGCAGCAGAGCGGATTTATGCATCTTATTCAGCCTTAGAGCTTTCCATTTCAGTCAACACTTTAGAAAACTATGCCAAAACAGGTGTAATTAACGAAGATTTGGCCGCGTATCAGCAATATCTGCCTCTACAACAGCTTCCAGAATTGCGACGGATTTTACTTAATCGCGTGAAAGTTAGTCCGGTAGTACTTTCGCAACTTCTCTACACACCGCAAGGAGAATTTTTGCTGCATCGGTTGGCGCAAGTCATTAAAACCAGTCAACCAGGATTTGGTAATTTGCGTTCGGCGCTAATTTCAGCCTCTGCTGAATCGGGAGGCTTGACACTTTTGAATGTTTTGCGTAAATATCCCAGCAGCAGCATTCGTCTTGATGTTGCAGAGACTTTAGAAATAGCTACGGAATTAGAGAAACTTGTTAACCAAACCCATAGTGCGATCGCAGCAGTTTCCCAAGAGTCTAAAATAGAAGCTGCTACCACTCCACAACCAAATCTCTCGCAATTGCCTGATTTAAAGGTTCCTGGCAAGTTTAAGTCTCAAAAATACACCCTAAAGTTTTTTGACTCAAAGCGCAATCGGCTTTTATTAACTGATGTTTACATTCCCAATGTCCAGAAAACCGCACCCATAATTGTGATTTCTCATGGTTTGGGTTTAGATAGCAGTAACTTTCAATATTTAGCTACGCACCTATCTTCTTATGGATTTGCCGTTGTCGTTCCCAATCATCCTGGTAGTGATGCTAAACAATTACGTTCTCTGTTAAAGGGACACGCCATTGAAGTAGCAGAACCAGGTGAATTTCAAGACCGACCTTTGGATGTCACATATATATTGAATCAATTGGAAAAAGGTAATCAATCTGATTCAAGGTTTAAAGGTCGCTTAAATCTGCAACAAGTCGGAGTATTTGGTCAATCTTTGGGAGGCTACACAGCCTTAGCCTTAGCAGGCGCAAAAATCAACTTTGAGCAGCTAAAACAAGACTGTCAACCAGCAGCACTGCAAAAAACCTGGAATATGTCTTTACTGCTCCAGTGTCGCGCTTTAGAATTGAGCATTAGCAAGTCTGGCAAGAATTATAACCTGCGGGATGAGAGAGTAAAAGCTGCGATCGCAGTTAATCCCATTACTAGTTCTATTTTCGGCAAAGCTGGCTTAAGTCAAATCAAAACTCCAGTGATGATTGTCAGCAGTAGTGATGATACAGTTGCACCAGCTTTATCTGAGCAAATTTTACCTTTCTCCTGGTTTGCGAATTCACAAAAATATCTCGTCATGCTTGTAGGTGGTACTCACTTTTCCACTATTGGTAATGGCAATCCTGCAAATCAACAAGTAGCATTACCTACTGATATGATTGGTGATGCTTCGCAAGCGCGTCGTTACATGAATGTTTTAAGTTTATCTTTCTTCCAAACATACATTGCAGGAAAACCACAATACACCCCTTACCTGAACGCCGCCTACACTCAAAGCATTTCTAGTAAGTCTCTTGGTTTAAGTCTTGTCAAGTCATTGAATACAACCGAATTAGCTCAATTGCTAGATATACAAGGAGCCAAAACCGTAAAAAAAAAGTTCCCAACACCATAGTCAGCTTCGGATTTTGGATGTTGGATATTGGTGTTGCATTGCTGCATGTAATGATTTTTATTTGATTTATACAGACGTAATTAATTACGTCTGTAGAGTTTATTTGCACCTTTATAAAATCAGAGGTTCAATTCTTGCTTGCACTTCTTCAATTAGATCCTCTTCAACTCTCTCTACAAACAAAACTTTTCTAACTTTCCAGTCTAGTGATTTGATCTGATCGGCTAACACTACTCCACTGGTTATCATTCCATATATACTTTAAAGAAATGTGACAATTAATTGCGCTATTGTAAAATTCAGCTTTACATAAGTTGATTTATGAGCCAGCCTAAAAATACTACTACCCAAGCGACTGCTCTGACTAACCACGATCGCAAACCTATTCATATACCTGGCTCTATTCAACCTCATGGTGTACTACTAGCGCTCAGTACTCAGCTAGAGATACTGCAAGTTAGTAACAATACCCGAGCTTATGTAGATAAAGAGCCAAAAGACTTGCTTGGTAAACCATTGAGCTATTTATTAGAAGCTCAACAAGTAGAAGCTGTAAAGCAGTGCTTGGTAAAAAAAATTGGTAGTCCTAATACTTTTAAAGTATCAATAAATACTTTGCATGGAGTACGAGATTTTGATGCGATCGCTCATCGTACAGAAGAGGCTGTGATTCTGGAATTAGAACCGACTGACTCAAAATATGAGGTGAGTTTTTTAGGCTTTCATGCTTTGGCGGGTGAAGCGATCGCAAAAATGCAAATTACATCAAACCTGGTAGAATTTTTGCATTTAGTGGCTGAAGAAGTCCAAAAAATCATCGGTTTCGATCGGGTGATGGTCTATCAATTTGATGAGTCGGGAGCGGGTTCTGTTGTTGCAGAAGTTAAACGGGAAGATTTATCACCTTATTTAGGACTCCATTATCCCGCTACAGATATTCCAGCGCAGGCTAGGGAGTTATACACGCGCTGCTTTCTCCGATTTCTTCCTGATTTGACGGCCGAACCCATTGAACTAATTCCAACACAAAATCCGACAACACATCAGCCTCTTGATTTAAGCTACTCTGTGCTACGGAGTTTTGATTGGTGTTGTGCTGAATATCATCAAAATATGGGAGTGAAGGGTCTTTTAGTAATTTCGCTGATTCAAGATAAAAAGCTTTGGGGATTAATATCCTGTCATCATCAAACGCCAAAGCATATTTCTTATGAAGTACGCAAGATGTGCGAATTTTTGGGGCAAATTGTGTGTTCAGAGTTAGCGCACAAAATTAGTAATTCGGAATGGGACTATAAGGTAAAGCTCAAATCGCTACAGTCTGAGTTTTTAGAGTCTATTTCCCAAGCAGATAATTTTATCGATGCCTTAATAAAACCGGAAATCCGCTTGCTAGATTTTGTCAGTGCCTCTGGAGCGGCGGTTTGTCTGGATAATGAAATTAACCTTGTGGGAGCAACACCAAATATTGATCGGGTGCGGGCGTTAATTGAATGGGCAGATACTCAAGTTAGTGACAACCTGTTTTCTACCGATTCTCTGCCGAAGCTTTATCCAGAAGCACTCATATTTAAAGATACTGCCAGTGGTTTGTTGCTGCTGCGAATTTCTAAAGTCCGGCGTTATTATATTCTTTGGTTTCGCCCTGAAGTTATTCAAACAGTACACTGGGCAGGAAATCCCCAAGAATCCATTCAAGCCGAGGAAGATGGTAGCTATACCCAGTCTCCCCGAAAATCCTTTGAACAATGGCAAGAAACGGTTCGATTAACTTCTTTACCTTGGAAAGGGTGTGAACTTGAAAGTGCGATCGCTCTGAGTAATGCGATCGTGGGTATTGTCCTCTCAAAAGCGGATGAATTAGCTAAAATCAACCTGGAGTTAGAACGCAGCAACCAAGAACTAGCATCCTTTGCCTACGCTGCTTCTCACGATCTCAAAGAACCTTTACGGGGCATTTATAACTTCTCGACGGTGCTGCTAGAAGACTATGCCCAAGTCTTAGATGATGATGGAATTGAGTGCTTGCAAACAGTAGTATCCTTATCAGTACGTATGGAAACTCTGATTAATGCTTTGCTGCGACTCTCGCAGTTAGGACAAGCACATCTCCGAGAACAAGCAACCGATCTCAACGAATTGCTCAACCAAGTAATTGATGTTTTTCGTGCAAGTCGACAAGACTCTGCGCTTGTGGATATTCGCATTCCTCGGCCTTTACCAACAATTCAGTGCGATCGGGTTCTCGTTAATGAAGTCTTCAGTAACCTGCTTGGCAATGCCTTCAAATACAACGATAAAGCAGAGCAATGGGTTGAGATTGGCTACCTTTCTCAAGAAGAGGCAGGGGGGCAGGGAGCAGGGAAAGATGAACTATTGATGATTGACCAATCCCCAATTCCCAATTCCCAATACTTCGACTTCGCTCAGTACAAGTTCCCAATGCCCAATGCCCAATGCCCAATCTTTTATATCCGAGATAACGGTATTGGCATCCCACGGCATCACTTAGAAACTATCTTTAGATTATTTAAACGGCTGCACTCTCAGGAAAAATACGGTGGAGGAGCAGGTGCAGGACTAGCTATTGTTAAGAAGATTGTTGAGCTTCATAACGGCCAAATTTGGGTTGAATCTACCGTAGGCGTTGGCTCTATTTTCTATTTCACGCTGGAATAGTTTAAGATAATAACCAAATATGTATTTTTGTTAAGCTCTTTTAAGACCACGAATGACAAAAAAACTTCATGAACCTCTGCTTGTTGTTGAGGACAGCAATGAAGATTTTCGGATGCTACAACGTCTGATGCGGCTCATGTCCGTCCAGAACCCCATACATCGTTGTACTAATGGGGATGAGGTTTTAGAGTTCCTGTATCAACAGGGGAGCGATGCCCATAGCAAAGGCGAAAACTTACCCAACTCTAAAGTAGCATTACGACCCTCTGTGATCTTGCTCGATCTGAATTTGCCAGGTATTGATGGCCGTGACATTTTAGATCGGCTCAAGCAAGACAAGAGTTTCAAGGAAATCCCCATCGTTGTTTTTACCACATCATCTAACCCCAAGGATATTGAGTTGTGCTACCAAAAGGGCGCAAATGGATATCTGGTAAAGCCGATGGATGCTCAGGAACTAAAAAAGACGATCCAGGCATTTGTGGATTACTGGCTTGAAGCCAATATGCCGCCAGTCTTGGAGGATTAAGTTGTTTATTGCCTGTTGATGAGGCAGTAGGGAAAAAAGGATAATAAAGGAGACGTTTCAGAGGGCACAGAGACATTTTCTTCTTTGAGTCACTGTGTCTGTTTGTCTCTGCTAGATTCCTTTTCCCCATTTTTCTGTTTTTGAGTATTTTGCTGTTTCTTTAGGATTACTAAAGAATTTAGATTTTATTTATACTTATTTTATATTATTTTTAGAATTATGCAATAAAAACCAATCTGGATAAAAGGGATCTACATTCCCGATCCTCATACTTGTATATGTTGGACATAAGGACGCTACTCATCATTGATGATTGTGCAGCAGATCGGAAAATCTATCGCCGATATCTGTTGAAAGATCCGCAGCAGTCCTACCAGATATTTGAGGCAGACTGTGCTGAAGAAGGACTTGCTTTGTGCCAAAAAATCCGATGCGATGCCATTCTGCTGGATTTTTGCCTACCTGATATGAGTGGGATAGAACTGTTCGATCAGATGCAGCAGGAGATATTTAAGACTTCTGTACCTGTGATTATGTTGACAGGGCGGGGTGATGAAGAGGTAGCTGTGCAAGTAATGAAACGGGGTGCGCTGGATTATTTGGTTAAGCATAATCTGACACAGGACATACTGCAATTAGCAGTCCGAAACGCTATTAAGCAATCATGCTTGCAAGCCCAACTTAACAAAACTCAGGAAAGACAGCGCTTAATTGCTACAACTGCTTTACGAATTCGCCAGTCTCTTAACCTAGAGCAAATTTTGAATACAGCTGTCGCAGAAGTACAGCAACTTCTAAATTGCGATCGCGTGATGGTGTATCAGTTCGCCCCAGATACTGACGGTAAAATAGTTGCCTCATCAGTTGAGTCATTCCGCACTGTCGCATTGTGCGATCGCGTCGCGGCTGGGGAAGAAGCAGGGGAGCAGGGAACCGGGAGCAGGGAGCAGAGGAAGGAAAGAGGTAAATTAATTACTCATTCTCCCCCTTGCACCCTGCACCCTGCCCCTCTGCCTCTTGTGCCCAATCCCCAATCCCCAATCCCTTATATTTATGAGCTTGGGTTGTGTAATTGTGTCAGCCTGAAAGAGGAATTTAATACTAATGCCAGTCTAGTAGTTCCCATTAATTTGAGTAACAATGGCAACCCAACTCCCAAGCTTTGGGGTTTGTTGATTGCTCACCAAAATTCTGGAGAACGACATTGGCAAACTGATGATGCCCAAATGCTCAATGAAGTTTCGGTACAATTAGCGATCGCTATCCAACAAGCTGAATTGCTAGCCCAAACTCAAGCAGCCCTTGCTAAAGAAAAGCAACTCAATGTATTTAAATCTCAAATTATTGCAACAGTTTCTCATGAGTATCGAACGCCGTTAACTTCAATTCTGGCTGCTGCATCAACTTTAGCAAAACATAGCCAGCAATTAGATGAGTCTAAACAAAAAAGATTTTTAGGAATTATTGAACAGAAAACAAGGTATATGTCCAAACTTGTGGATAATATGCTTTTGGTTAACCAATTTGAACTAGAAAAACCCAAATTTAAACCAATTCCACTAGATTTGCTGCAATTTTTTTCCGATCTTATAGAACAAGAGCGAGAAACAACAGGCGATCGTCACGAATTAATTTTTCAAATTACTGGGCATACCCAAGGCTTTTGGGGCGATCGGGGACTGTTGCAGCAAATTTTTATTAACTTAATGTCTAATGCAATTAAGTATTCTCCAGATGGAGGAACTGTAGAGTTTCACCTGATCGGTAAAGAATCAGAGGTGATCTTTTACATCCAAGATCATGGAATTGGTATTCCGATTAAAGATCAAGAAAATTTGTTTCAATCCTTCTGTCGCGGAAGTAACGTTGATACAATTCCTGGTACTGGTTTAGGATTGGCGATCGCTAAAGGTTGTGTAGAATTACATGGTGGCGATATCACCTTATTTAGTGAAGTAGGGCAAGGAACTAAAGTTACAGTCAGCTTACCAAAGGTATTCCCAATCGAGCAACTTTACCCATCATCAACTTGATTTGTAGAAGTATATAGTACTTATAGCTTATCTGTATTACTTACAATATTAAAAAGAAATATTGTGATTCTTACTCTTGAATTTCTATGTTGGTAATTAGCCATTCTTCGATTGTTTTACCGCAAGGCTCAGAACTTTGGCAATCACTGACATTTTCTAGCCCATAAGACATCTTTACTTTTTTATTGACGTATTTATCTGGTTCGCAAACCTCAAATGTTGCCCCGATACCTTCATATAATTTACCTTTTTCATCAACAACAGTAACATAGCATTTTAAGTCTACATTCTGCATATCTTTGATAGTACCCAATATCGTTTTATTGTGAGGAATTTCATTAGTTTTATTATTTTTAATAAGTGTTTTTTCATTTGATGTTGGATTACTAGCTTTTTTACCAAATTCGATATCATTTAGCTTTCCTTTCTTTGCAGAATTAGCTAGAGTAGTTGTTGCAGTATTTGCTTGATTAACTTTATTTTCTTGAGAAGTACTATTGTCATCACCGCAACTTGCAATCAGCATTGAAGAAAGAATTAACATAGTAGTAGTGAGAATTGCTTTTTTCATTTAATTTATTGTTTATAAAACCCTATCGATGATTATTTTGGTAAAAGTATTTTATGTGTTGTCACTTAGAAGTGACAATGTGGTATTTACTGTACATACTCGGCGTTATCTGAATTTTGTGTGTATTATTCGGTAAAGTGCTTACAGGAGATATTGAAGGTGGTTAATGTGTATAAATTAATGCTGGATTAAGCTTTAGTTACCAAATATTAATGCTTTGAGCCTTAAATAAGTATTTAATAGAGTTTAGAAGCTGTAAGTATTGATTTTGTGTTATCTCAAGGTTTTCTCAACTTAAACAAACCATTTGACTGGACTTCCCACGACTGTGTAGCGCGGGTGCGAAAATTGTTGCGCCTCAAACGTGTCGGACATGCGGGAACCTTAGATCCAGCCGCCACAGGGGTTTTACCAATTGCCCTTGGTAAAGCCACAAGATTATTGCAATATCTGCCAGAGAACAAAGCTTACAAAGCCACTATTCGCCTGGGTGTGCGTACCACAACCGATGATTTGCAAGGTGAAATCATCACTTCTCAACCTTGCGCTGGATTGAGTTTGGCAGAGGTAAAAACTGCATTAGCACAATTTAAAGGCAAAATTGAGCAAATACCACCTATTTACAGTGCAATCCAAGTGGATGGTAAACGTCTCTACGATTTAGCACGCCAAGGCAAAACGGTAGAAGTTCCAGTGCGAACAGTGGAAGTTTTTCGGATAGATATTTTGGACTGGAGAGAAGGAGATTTCCCGGAATTGGATGTGGCGATCGCTTGCGGTTCTGGTACATATATTAGAGCGATCGCTCGTGACTTGGGTGCAAACTTAGAAACTGGTGGTACTCTTGCGGCTTTAATCCGTACCGAAAGTAGTGGTTTCAATTTAACCGATAGTTTCACCTTGACTGATTTAGAAGCACAACTACAAGCCGGAATATTTCAACCCGTTTGTCCAGATGCAGCCTTACAACATCTGTCATCTGTTACTTTAGCAGCAACATCTGCTCAAAAGTGGTGTCAAGGTCAGCGAATTTCTCTAAGTTTTGATGTTCCTACAATAGTGCGAGTTTATGATGAAGAAACTCGTTTTTTAGGTATTGGGCAATTACAAGATGAAGTGTTGATCCCTCAAATGGTTTTTGAACCAATTTCTTAATATCTTAGTTATTGGTCATTTATCATCTGTCAAGAAGAATAATATAACGAACTACTATGCAAGAAAGGTTAGGACAGATTGAGGCGATTATAGAGCGGACAGCACAAAGGACTGAAGTGATCGCTGTGTTAACTAGACGGGAGAATGGCAAGTAATGAGCGATCGCCATCCTACCCCTGCTGCACGTCTCAATGTTTACATCCAAGGTCAAGGATTCCCCATATTGGGCTTACATGGTCATCCTGGTAGTGGTCGTAGTCTTTCTGTGTTCACCAATCATTTATCAAAACGCTATCAGACTATTGCCCCTGATTTACGCGGATATGGCAAAAGTCGCTGGAATGGCAATTTTGATATGACTGACCATTTAACTGACTTAGAAGCGCTACTAGATCGCTTAAATATTGAAAAATGCCTAGTATTGGGATGGTCACTTGGGGGCATTCTGGCAATGGAACTGGCATTGCGTTTACCAGAGCGCGTTACTGGGCTGATTTTGGTGGCGACAGCCGCAAAACCCCTTGGTAGTCATCCTCCGATAAGTTGGCAGGATAATTTATATACTGGCGTTGCTGGCTTATTAAACTATATAAAACCGAGTTGGCGATGGAATATTGAAACTTTTGGCAAGCGATCGCTTTTCCGCTACTTAGTCCAACAACATACATCCACAACTTACAACTATATCGCCAAAGAAGCAGTACCAGCTTATCTGCAAACCTCTTCTGCTGCTACTCGCGCCCTCTATAGTGCAATTCAATCGGGATACAATCGGGTTCCAGATTTGCCACAAATCCAATGTCCTAGTTTGGTACTTGCTGGCGCTCAAGACCGCCACATCACATCTGATTCCAGTTTACAAACTGCTCAACACCTCCAAAATTCTCAGTGGAAGTGCTATTCAAACACCGCCCATCTTTTCCCGTGGGAAGTCCCCCAGCAGGTGCTGAATGACATTGACCATTGGCTGGAAGAACATCCGCAGGTAATTGGTATTCAATAGTCCCAGAGTTTTTACCTCAGAATCACATAATTCGCAATTAGAACTCGAAATTACGTTAGCGTCTCGTAGAGAAGCCCATTACGAATTACGAATTACGAATTACGAATTACGAATTATCTTGATTTTCGCCTAACTTAAATCTGACCGCCAAAGGCAGGCTGTACTTTGCGGTCAAATCTTTCCCCCAAGTCTTCAGCAATTGTTAAGGTATTAGGTTTGCAACGTTTGACACGCATAGTAATTCCCGTAGCTCCTTCGACTTCTAAATCTTCTATGTATCCAATGCTTGAAAATTTTGCATCAGAAGAAGTCAGAAATGGCCCAAAGTAGTAAGTACACCGGGGATTTTGCGTCACAATCTCTACCCACCAAGCTAGGCCGATGGATTCGAATGTGTTAATCAACACTTCCTTGAGGTTATGCCAAAGGGTTTTCATGTTTTTCGCCGATTTATAAACGTCTACAGGGTGTTAAACGATATGGTGCTTTATTATCTTTTACATTTCTTTATACTCTGTTACTGTTATTTTTTCAAAGAAATTTTTTGTAACTTATCTAAGTACAGCGTATTTTGCGATCGCTGACGATAAATTTCATAAAGCGCCATCCCTGCTGCGACAGAGGCATTCAGGCTAGGAGTCTTACCTTGCAGAGGAATCGATACCAAGAAATCACAGGAACGTTGAGTCAACATACCCAGACCTTCGCCTTCTGAACCGATTACCAAAACGATTGGGCCTTTAAAATTAACAGTATGCACGGGTTCGCTTCCACTTGCAGCAGTACCATAAATCCAAAAGCCAGCTTCTTTTAATTCTTCTAAGGCGCGGCTAAGGTTAACAACTCTAGATACAGCAAAGTTTTCTAAAGCGCCTGCTGCTACTTTCATGACAGTGGAAGTGATCCCAGATGCCCGTCTTTGGGGAATTACCAATCCTTGAGCGCCTATTGCTTCGGCGGTGCGAATAATTGCTCCTAAGTTGTGGGGATCAGTAATTCCGTCAGCCACGACAATAACGGGATCGGTTACAGATTTAGACTGTTCAATGAGATCGGCTAATTCGATATAGCCATAGGGAGCAGTTTGTGCTGCCACACCTTGATGATTCGCCCCATTGGTGAGATAGTCTAAGCGCTTGGGTTCAACCTCATCAATAACGGTGCCATTTTCCTTAGCTTGCAGCAGAAAATGGTGAAAGCTGGGATCGTAGCGCAGACGGGTCGTAATCCAGATGCGGTTAAGATTGCGCTGTTTTTGCAATGCGCTCAATACTGGATGACGACCGTAGATGAGATCGTTATCTTCTTCTATTGGTTGTGTAGATACAGGCGGCTGAGAGAAGCTGCTATTTCGTTGTCGGGAATTGCCAGAAATGGGGTTGCTATCTATTTTCCGGGGATTGCGAATGGGAGCAACAGAAATGGGGTTGCTATCTATTTTCCGGGGATTGCGAGTGGGATTAGCAACAGAGATAGGGTTACTATCTATTTTCCGGGGGTTGCGAGTGGGATTATTAACAACACGCTTACCCTTAATTTTTATAGGTTTACCACGATTGGGCTCGCCAGTAGAAGTGTTAGTGTTGATGATTTTTCTCGGTTTATTCTGCATTTGATTTATGAATATAGCTTATGGTTGAACATACCGATTACCGTAATTTCTGGAACCTAATCTACTGCTGTACCTATCGTTGTGAAATTGAGTTTTCACCCTTTTTCTACATGAAGCATTTGCAACAGTTCGGTTAGACGCTGGTAATCGGTGAGATATAAATAGCCTATTAGGGTTTCTAGACTAGTTGCCTGTTGATAAATTTCGGGATTAAGTCGCTTAGGGCGGCCTGTCGCGGCGTTTCTACCCCGTCGGACAATTTCTAATTCGGTGTCCCTCAGATGAGGAGTTAGCGATCGCAAATGTAGCGCTTGTGTTTCTGCTCTTACCTGCTCCACTACCAGACTATGGTAAATTCCTGACCGCTGCAATGGCAGCAGATAGAACATTCTAACATACAACTCATAAATTGCATCCCCCAAATATGCTAAAGCAGTAGGAGAAATTTGTTGCACTTGTGAGAGGGAAATCTGTTGGAATGGCCCTGTGGTTGCCAAGAGTGCTTCAGTCCAAGATAAACTCTGCTTGGGAGTTTTATCTTGTCCATCTAATAGCTCTTCCTCCTGTGACTTCACAAATAAATCATTCCTTGACGGGCTAGATTAGGAAGGCATTCTTCGCAAAGACTGATTTTTCTGAAGTATGCCATGATAGTATACTTAGCATAATCAATACTATCAAAATTACTTCTTAATTTCATCTTTTTGATTGAGAGTTGGCATTTAAAATCACCCTGATGTCAACGCCTGTAAACCAAATTCCGCCTGCTTCTTGTAGTCTGTGTCTAAGATAGGGTAAAATCTGAACATCAAATATACCCCGTTACTAGATAGCATTGCTATGCTTACTTAGTAAGTGACAATTTTTAACTATACAGTATCAAGTCAAGTTTATCTATAGACAAATCTGCTAAATTTGTATTTTTTACAACTTTTTCAGACTTGGTTATTAATCCGAACGTTATAGTAAGCGATTACACAGCAATCACTTGGTATATATATTTTTTTGGTTGCTCTACTTTAAATATAATAATAGCGCAACTGGCTTTTTGCCTCTCCCACAAGGAGAGAGGTTTTCTGCCAGAAGTTTTAAAAATTAAGCTACCCGATGTTGAATCTGGATAGCTGAATTGGTCTCTTGTTTCAAGCAACCAAGACTACTTGACGTTTTCTAGAGCTTCTTCAACTGATTTTTGCAGGGAGAGAAACTTCTCTAGACGAACAAGCTTGACCGTTTGAGTTACGCGGGCATTCGTGACAATTTGCAAAGTACCCTCAGCAGTTTGAGCCTGCTTGGCTAGCTGCACCAGAGCGCCCAAGCCAGAGCTATCAATAAAGTCGATTTGTGAGAGATCCAAAATAATGTGCTTAGGGCCCTCTTCAATCTTGCTGCCAAGCACTTTGCGAAATGTGGGTTCAGAAAAGGCATCTAACAAACCTGTGAGGCGGAATAGCTGGCAGTTATCCCGGACTTCACGAGTACCCCTCAGGCTAACGGTTAGATTCAGTGGCTCAGCAATAATTCCCTCCTCATGAGTTAAAGTGAACGCTCAAGTATAGATGGTTTTTGAGCAAGTTGTCTACAATCTTTTGGGGCATTGGGTATTGGGCATTGGGCGTTGAAAAACTTTTTCTTAATCCCTAGCTAGTACCCATTCCCTATTTTTACTTCACCTCGGCTGTTGCGGCTTCACGTGCTGCTTGCATGGCTTGAACAAATTGCTCAAACAAGTAATCGGCATCGTGTGGACCAGGGCTGGCTTCTGGGTGATACTGTACAGAGAATACAGGTAGAGATTTGTGACGTACCCCGGCAATGGTGCGATCGTTTAAGTTCAGATGGCTGATTTCCACAACTGCCGTAGGTAAAGAATCTGGGTCAATAGCAAAACTATGGTTTTGGCTGGTAATTTCTACCCGTTGTTGTAAACCCGCAGGCTGATTTAAACCACGATGACCAAATTTTAGTTTATAGGTTTCTGCCCCTAACGCATGACCTAAAATTTGATGCCCCATACAAATACCAAAGATGGGTTTTTGACTTAACAAAAGCGCTTTGGCAGTTGCAATCCCTCCAGTGACGGCAGCCGGGTCGCCCGGCCCATTAGAAAGAAACACACCATCTGGATTGTAATTGAGGATTTCTTCTGGTGGCGTATCAGCAGGCACAACAATTACCCGACAACCGTAACTTACCAAGCGACGCAAAATGTTGCGTTTTACGCCAAAGTCAAGGGCAACAACGGTAAAGGCTTCTCCAAGATTTTCCGCAGCCTCACAGTTGAATTCCCAAGCTGGAATTGTGGGATCTGACCATTCATAAGCCGTTGATGTGGTGACTTCGCGAACCAGATTCAATCCCGCCATGTTGGGAGCCGCCTGTACCTGTTCTAGCAATTCCGCCTCATCGAGAATGGTTGTGGAAATGCCACCGTTCATGGCTCCAAACATCCGAATTTTGCGGGTGAGAGCGCGGGTATCGATGCCGTAGATCCCTGGTACTTGATTTTGTTTGAGGTAGTCTGGTAAGGATTGTGTCGATCGCCAGTTACTTGGTCGTTGACAAATATTTCGGGCGATCGCACCCCGCACCTGGGGTCCGTCTGATTCCTCATCTTCAAGATTGATACCAGTATTGCCTAATTCAGGATAGGTAAAAATGACAATCTGACCGCAGTAACTAGGGTCAGTCAGAACTTCTTGATATCCGGTCATGCCAGTGTTAAACACCACTTCTCCGATCGCGGTTCCCGTCGCACCGAAAGACCAACCGCGATAAGTAGTTCCATCTGCCAAGACAAGTAAAGCAGGTATTGCGTCAGTCAGGGGCATAGTAAATTGGGGAATTGGGAATTGGGAACTTGTACTGAGCGAAGTCGAAGTATTGGGAATTGGGAATTGGGAATTGGGGATTGGGAAAACTCTTCCCCACTTAGTCCCCAGTCTCTAGTCTCCAGTCTCTAATACTGCGATTGTTAATTATCCCATGAGTTGGGCAATTAGGAGTTTTTTGGATAGTTAATTAAAATTAAAAGGGAATTAAAGTAGCGGCAGTGGATTTGGCAAAGCTTGGGCAGTTAAAATTAATTATGCTTCAGTCTTTTTTATCCCGTGCAACCCTAATTTTTGTATCAAGCGCTCTAGCGGTTTTGTGTGTTGCCTGTAGTGAAGACAAACGGAACACTGTGACTGGTGGCAATGAGCAACCCGCGCCAATTGGGGATCTGGCATCAGTACAGCCTGCCGTTGAATCACCAACACCAGCAGTTACCCCAGAAGTACGGCCGCTAGAGCCTTCTGAAAGCGAACCAAATCTTTTTGAACAGGGGCTAGACAAAGCGGTTGGCGCTTGGAGTATCAGCCGTTCTGCTCAATCTTCAGGTGATTGGATTTTGGTGGCGAATCAGTACCAGGATGCGATCGCGTTGATGCAAAGAGTCCGGCGACAAAGCCCAGAATTTGCGATCGCTCAAACCAAAATCACTGAATATCGTCGCCAAATTAAATATGCCCAACAACAAGCTGCTCCTCGCCCTGTGCGCTTTGCCGAACCGAAGAGGATAGTAGTTGTGGTTCCTCAAACAATAATCACACCAAAGTATACTTCGCCTCCACCAGAAACAAAACCGTTATCAATAAAGCCAGCTTTGCCGTCATCAGCAGTAGTGATTCCAGATCAGCAAGTGTTTACAGCCCCAATTAAAAGGCGGCTTGGTGGAACGCCAATTGTCGAAGTCACCTTCAATGGCCAACGACAATTTGAGATGATTGTGGACACAGGAGCCAGTGGCACTGTCATCACCCAAGAGATGGCAAATACCTTGGGAATCGTGACAGTAGGCAAAGCTAAGGCAAACACCGCTAGTTCTAGGGCTGTAGAATTCCCTGTGGGCTATGTTAATTCGATGGCAGTTGGCGGGGTAATAGTAAATAAAGTACCAGTAGCGATCGCAGGTGCGGAACTAGAAACTGGACTTTTAGGACATGACTTTTTTGGCAACTACGATGTCACCATCAAACGTAATGTAGTAGAATTTCGCCCGCAATTGCGATCACCTCCGGTGCGCGGGACGCGATCGCAAATTAATCCCCCAGAAACTCAACTAACTGCTCCAACTTCGTCCAAGCAGCCCCACTTTGTAGAATATCCTTAGCGATTTTAATTCCTTGAGCGTGATCTAGGAGTGCGATCGTACCTGCTACTTGCAGCGCCAACGACGCATTTAAGGCAACTGCATCCTGTTGTGCCTGAGTTCCCTTACCTTGGAGTACCGCCTTGAGAATCGCCGCATTCTCTTGGACATCCCCACCCCGAAGCATACCTATGGGAGCAGGTGTTAGATCCAAATCGAGGGGATTAATGGTAGTTACCTGTACTTCTCCGTTTGATAAAACTGCCAAGTCAGTTTCATCTCCTAACCCAGCCTCATCAAGTTTTTCTCGTCCATGTAAAACGATCGCCTTTTCCTTGCCTAAATTGTTTAATGCTTGGGCAACAGTCGCCAAAAGTTTGGGAGTAAATAGCCCTACAACTTGCCCAGTTGGACGCAAAGGATTTACTAATGGCCCCAGTAAATTAAACACCGTTCTTACCCTGAGAGTCCGCCGCAATTGGGCAACCGCTTTCAGTGCTGGATGCCAACCAGGTGCAAACAAGAAAGTGATCCCCACCTCTTGTAGTGCGGCTTGCACCTTGTTACTGGATGCGCTCAAGTTTACACCCAAGGCTTCCAAAACATCTGCGCTCCCCGTGAGACTTGAAGCTGAACGATTGCCGTGTTTAGCTACTGATACGCCAGATGCAGCAGCAACAAATGCAACTGCTGTGGAAATATTAAAGGTTGATGACCCATCTCCACCAGTGCCACAGGTATCAATTAGGGGGATTGGGGATTGGGTAGATTTTTGCCCAGTCCCCAGTCCCCAGTCCCCAGTCCCTAGTTTTGATTGAGATTGTAATACTTCAGCCATACCAGTCAATTCGTCGGCAGAAATGCCTTTAAAGTTCAGCGCTGTTAAAATTGCTCCTGATAACTCTGGGGGAACCGCTTCACTGAGCCAACCTTGCATCAATTCAGTAGCTTGAGTACGAGACAAGGATTGGCCATCTATTAATTGTTGCAGTAATATATACCAGCTAACAGACGATTCTTGAGCAGGGATTGGAAAAGTTGTCATAGCTCAGGTTTTTGGTTTTGTAGGGTGTAGCTAGGTTGAATGGTATGGGAGCTATCCTACCGGAAAATTGGTCGCTATTAAAGTTAGGTTGAAATATCAAGGCTCAACTGCCAAGCTGGATTAAGAAGCTTCTGATTTTTTGCTTTTTTATCCAAATAAAGTTTAACTTCGTAGTTAGTAATGAATAATTCTTTTCCTTTGGCTGCACCACTCTGCTTATAGTTATTCATACCATATTGCAATTCCCACGCCGAGATATTAGCCCATTGAAAATTTTCTCGAATGTGCAGTGAGTCATCGTAGGTAATTAGCCAGCGATGATCACATTGTTGCAAAAGTTCAGCAAATCTCTTATCCTCAAAAGATGTATGCAAGTCACCATCTTTACCATATAGCTTTGATTTTTTAGCGCTAAAATATGGTGGATCTAAAAATAAAAATACATCTTCTCCTTCTGGGTTTAATAGGTGACTGTAATCAAGATTAGTAATTTGGACATTTTCTGATAGAATATTTTCTAACTTTTCTAGCCGTTCTATTGAAGAATCAGTAAATCTTTTATGGAAAGCTTGTTCAGAAAAACCGCCTGATTCTACAGTTCCCGAAAAAGTAATTCTGTTGAGTACAAAAAAGCGAACTGCTCTTTCTAAATCAGCTAAATTATTGACATCTACACTAGTTAAATCTCTAAATAGTAATTTGCCATCTGTATATTTGATTTTTATATTTCGAATTTCTTTAACTAACTGAGCTATATCAGATTGAGCAAACTTCCAAAACAAAAAAAGTTCGCGGTTTAAATCGTTAATCCAAATCTTGATATGAGGAAACTTTTGTCTTAAATAAATAAATACAGAACCACCGCCTACAAAAGGCTCTCGAAATTCCGAAAAGCTCTCTGGCAAATATTCAACTATTTGATTTATTGCTTTTGACTTACCACCAGGATAACGGAGAGGGCTTTTGATCATAACCAATATTATAATGTTTAAAAATTACTGGATACTTCTATTTTAAGTTTATGATTGTTTTGAGCTTCTAAAGCCAATTTTTTTATAATTGCTTTTTGATTTGTATTAAAAATTTTAATATTAACTTCTAAAAAGTATTCTAGGTCTTCTAGAGATGCATCTGGAAAAACAATAGAACCAACAACGTTGTTGCCCGTAAGCTTTAATTTGGTAACAAATAACACTGGCTCATTGTTCAATATTAAAGAATCTAAATTAGAAAATAAAATTAGCTTGAATAAACCATCTTGAATATCAGGGAGTTTTGGCAAGGATGCTTTTGAAGTATTTTTTGACTCTTGTATAATATACGTGTTGTTCTCGAATATTATCTCATCAGGAGTCAAATAGTAAATTCCGCCAAGATAGTTTTCAATACTAAAAGTTGCTTTTAATCCATCCACTAAATATTCTAGCTTATGAGAAGTTAGCGCCTCTCTCTTACTAGCACTCTGAGAACCTTTAAGAGAAATATTCTTAAATTCCTCAAACTCTTCTCTGATTTTATGTAAATATTTATCTGATCCTTCTCGTGAGTGAATTATTACTCCAGTTTGATGAAAAATAGAATCATAAGAATCTAGAGCTTTTTCAAAAGTTTGTGTAAATCTTTCTTCAAATAGATTCTTGTTCCAATGTAGTGCGCTTTGTCGATATGCTAATATTTCATTAATTTGAAATTTAACAAAATCATTAGCAAATTTTTGATTACTCAATTTATTCTTATTAACCTGCCCCTTCTTAGTACTTTTTTTTGCTGTTTCGTAATAAGCAAGTACTATATAGATATTAAGCAAATTCATCCAAGAAATTGTAGAGTATTGAATTTTATCTATATCTCCATCTTTGCCCTCATCTTTAATTACCGGGATAATAGTTATAACTTTTGAGGAATTATATGTATTATAAATTCTGGCAAATGGATAACTTCTGGTTCTCTTAGGTGATACCCATTTTGAATAAGCAATTTCAGTTTTAGGTGACTTGATTAATCCATAACCCTTTTCTTTATTGACATCAAATACATCTAAATTAATTCTACTTAAATTATCATCCAAGTAAGTTTTATAGGTCACTCCTTTGATAAATCCTGTAAAGTGGAGAACTTCAGCCATATATTCAAATTTTTATTAATATTTCTCTTTGCCATAGTTTAGTTCAGTATTGGCTATTAAAGCATAGAAATAACCAAGCAAGAGTTAATTTCCTCCTGAATGGTTACAATTTTCTGAAGTAAGCTACCAAGGCTCATTTTATGCCCCGTTCTGCACCCTATCAACCTTTGTTGTTGCGAATTCTTCACGGCGCGAGTGGAATTTTA
Source organism: Nostoc sp. UCD121 (assembly GCF_014222285.1). Taxonomy (GTDB): domain Bacteria; phylum Cyanobacteriota; class Cyanobacteriia; order Cyanobacteriales; family Nostocaceae; genus Nostoc. Next base: position 53,187 of record NZ_JACKZS010000007.1, on the reverse strand, counting down.
GTTATAGCGGCAATTATTACCGGATTTTTGGTTTACAACACATACGATCGCCGATTTGGTAAAATACCATTTCCTCAAATTGGGGATATTCAAGGGATTCACGGCACTTTTGCATTATTCTTCTTGATTATTCTGCCTGCTTTTGCCCTTTATAGCTTTCATGCTGGACAAAAGCGCCTGCTTCAATCTGATTCTTTGCAGCAACTAACCCAGGTTGGCAAGCCAATTTGGTGGGTTAGCTTGCAACGTCTGATAAATACTCTCATGCTCATCGCCGCTATTTTGGCTGTGAACTCTGGCAGGATGATGAAGGAAGAATGGCTTCCAGCAGGGCAGATACATCATATTTGGTACTCCCTTCACCTTAGTGCCTGGGTTGTCATGGTTGGCTGTGTGGCGATTCATGTTTTGATGTCTACCAAGGTGGGTGGTGCGCCGTTGTTACTCTCAATGTTTTCGTGGAAGTTTCGCCCAGAAGATAGCCCTGATAAATGGTCTAGTCGTTTCCGTACTTGGTTGACTACCTTACAAACTAACTTTGGTGCGGGAATGAATAATTTTATACAAAACAATTCTTACCTCAGAATTATTGAGGTGATTGTGTTGGGTGGAATTCTGACAGCGTTTGTCTTACCTATATTTTTTCCCGGTAGTGAGTCATAGGTAATTGGCTGTTGGGGCGTAGCTTGCCATCGTAGGCGATCGCAACCAACACATTACGCATCCGTAATATATACTACTGAATTTTATATCGAGTTTATGTTGCATTTCCGTAAAAATCTGTTACATTACTTTACAGGCAGTTATAACTGTTACAACATAAAAGCTCAGAGTATTATTTATGGCAGACGTTAAGAAGACTACGGGTTCGGTTCCAGAAGATCCTAACGCTTTGCGCTGGGGCTTCACTCCTCAGAGCGAAAACTGGAACGGTCGTTTTGCAATGATTGGTTTTTTATCTGCTGTTGCGCTTGAAGTGTTTTCTGGTCAAGGGATTTTACACTTCTGGGGCATTTTATAGATTTAAACGTTTTTATAGCTTCATTAGATGATCGGGCAAGGCAGCGATTCGTAAAATCGTCTGCCTTTCCTTTATGAGAAAATTCTCTTACCGTGATGAGCGAAATATTACACGACCTGGAGATTCTTCTTGATTAATTCGCGCATATACTCGAAGACAAGTTAAGACTTCGCCAGGAATACCACCACAGTCTAGTTGTAAATCATCCTTGGATGAAGCACAGATATCTGCATAAAGCCCCGATAATTGGCGAATTCGCACTTCATTACCTGCATTAATAGCTTCATCAGCGACTTTCTTCAGGATGCGCCGTGATTCATGTTGTAGCTTTCCCCACCAGGAATAGCGTTCAGCCGGTGGTACAAATACTAGGGAATGTATTGCTTCGTCCATGTCAATCCAAGCACGGAGAATTGACAGGGGATCGGTGTTTTTTTCTGCTTTTTGGGTGCGTTGGAAGCGATCGCTTAAAGCATCAATATATTGATCGCGCTGTTCTGCTTTGGAGTGTAAAGAAATGACATCGAAGCTAAAAACGCTCTTTAAAGCATGATGTAAATCTGGGTCTATTTCAATAAAATTCATATATAAAAATAGGAATGCTGCTGGTAAATCCGATACATTACCTTGGGGAATTTTAGAAGTTGAGAGTGCCTGCTGATACAAGGTCAATCCCTGAGTTTGAACAGTACCACTAAGGCCAGGGTAGATAATTTCGTCGCGGATAAAGGGAAGTTGATAGAGGTTAGAATTATCTGCGATCGCACCAACTTCTTGGGCTAAATCTAAAGTGCGCGATCGCCAAGTTGCAGCCAAATCTTCTGGTACTCGCAGCAGCTTGCGTTGAATCTCATTCCACAAATCAGAGTCCGTTGTGCTTTGCAGTTGGGAATTACCCAGATAATAATTAAGTTCTGAGTCAGAATCGAAAGCTTCCCGCAGGTGACTTAGTTTTAGCTCATCTGGCGCATCTTCCCAACCAGTAGTTTGCTGTGGGGGTGCAGGTTGCAACAGGTTATGAAGTTCTTGCAGCACCTCATCGCATATTCTAGATCCTGGATCTAGTGGTAATTCTGTGCGAGCCTGATTTAAAGTAGCCTCTAGTCCATACAAACTAAACCGCAGTAACTGGGCTAACTGTGAGTTTTCTATCTCTAATAATTGACGCAAGTGCTGCATAAATCTCACCTCCAAATATTACTTGTATGTGATTCGTAGTGAATTAAACTTGCGTTCCTCTGCGCCCCTTAGCGTTTACTCCGCGCCCCTCTGCGTTTAAAAATCTTAATTTTTTTCAACGCAGAGGAACGCGAAGGTTTAATGCAAGAGTTAATGTATACCGCAAAATGGATCGCGTTCTTTATCAACTTCATTAGGCTGCAATTCTAATTCAGCAATATAAATACATCCTTCTTCTTTTAGGCATTCCTGACTGTTTGATGTCCAATAAGGCACTTCACCAGCGTGCATCCGTAGAATACCTTGATCGTCAAGAGTTACACGATATTGACAAGGGTAATCTGTTGTCACATCTGGTTTGCTGAGTGCCCCAATTCTTATCCATTTTTTGCTGTTGGTTTCCGCATCTGTTTGATAAATATAGAAGGTGTGTTGGCCAGTTTGTGGGAAGGGAGGTAAAGGATTACTAATTAATCCAATTCCTGGTTCCGTCACGCCATCGCGTAGATAGTGAAATTTTTTAAACAATTTAGTACCATCATTTCCTACTTCAAAGACAAGATGATAGGCATCTGGTTGATCGACAGTTGCAGACTCAATAACATTGACGGCAATATCACCATCGTTTAAATCTTTATTGAAGCGTTCTACGGCGATATTCCAGTTCAATTTACCATCAGCAAATAGTGGCGATGTTTCGGAAACAACTGATTCCAAATCAATACCAGAAATATCAATTAAATAATGGGGATTTCCTTGACAAAGCAATACATTAAATTCAAGGGTTTGGTCAATTTCAAACTGGACTTTGATTTTTTTCAGAAACTCTGCTTCTTGCATTCCCAGTTTATTCATGAGGTTTTTACCGTCGAAGCTACCCCAGAGTCGTAAATCTCCATCTTCGTAGTCTTGACGGTAAATAATATTAGTTAATTGTATCCCTTGCCATGCAGTACGAACCTTCGCTACAGTTTCCCAAGGTGCGAGTTGATAGAGTTCTTGTCCAGCTTTGAATATAGTTAGTAAATCGTTACTTTGGGTTTTGCGTTTGAAGTTGCAGGGTAAATAATAAAACAGGTTTTTGACATCAATTTCTAGTTGGTTGGCTCCCTTACGCAGCAAGCTTTTAGACTCTTCTGGATCGAATCTCAATCTTCGCAATTTCTCGGCATAGCAAGCACCTGCGGAGGTTGCTAATTTGGTAAATTCCAACACAAATGTAATTCGTTCTGGATTCCACACAAAATATGGAGACTTACTAAATTCTTGGTAGATTTGGCGCTGTACTATGTCTAAATTACAAGTTTTTCCAGACAAAATTAACCAATCAACTTTTTGGGAATTCCAAGAATCTTTGGTGAGATCATCAGAACGTAAGCGGCTTTCCATTAATCCTTTGGCAATACCGATCGCTTCTTTTATTCCTGCAACGGCGGCTCGTTCAAATTGCTGGTTATCTAGGGTGACACAGATGCTATTTGGATCTTTGACTTGCAATTTAACGGCGCTTTGAGTGAGGAGTTCGGAAATTTGTTGTTCAGAAAGTGTGAAGGTTAATAGAGAATTATCTGCTGGTGCTTTCTGCCCAAGTTTAAGTTTAGCAGCTTCTGCATAATCCCAGAGGATATAAAATGATTGCAGCCGTTGTGGTGCTTGTTGCCAACGGGTGGGTAATACTTTCTCAGCAGTATCTAGGGCATCTTTGTAAGCAATATCGCCTTCTGGATTTTCTTTATCTAGACACTTTAAAAGACTGCCACTTTTGAATTTGCCTTGTTCTAAAAAGCGCTCGTTTAATTCAGAGCTAATTAAATCTTCTAGCTTTTCGCTTTCAATATCACCTGTTGTTACTGCTGTCAATAAAAAGTCTGCGATCGCAACTTTTAATAATCTAAAAATTCGCAGCGTAATTAACTCACCACCTAACTGTAAATGACCGGATGAACCTAATAGCTTGGGGGTGAGTTTATAGTAACGTCCTCCTAAACCCCGATCTTCATAATCGGCAAAAGCTGGGGTTTTATCTTCTAAAGTCAATTCAATTAAAGCTAAATCTGTGGTTCCGCCGCCGATATCTAAAACGAGGACATTTTGTGACCATTTATTTCCGACTTGACGGCAACGAGTTTTGAATGACTCGATGCCAATATTAAGATTACCGCCAAATTCTCGCCACAAAAAGAATATCGCCACGGAAACGGCTTCATCATAAGCAGTTTGGACATCATCGATCCCCAATTGCTCAACAAATTCCTTAACTTCTTTGCGAACAACTGGTGGGGCGACAGTGGGGTAAGTGACAACTGCTGTCAAAAAAGTTCCTTCTGAAAATCTGCGTTGGGCGCGTCGGCGGTAATCTTCAGTTAACTCGATTAAATGTGCCCAAGCAGATTGAATCAGTTGGTTAGCGCTAATTATTTCTTCTTTACCATCCAAAATAACTGAAAACGATCGCTCCTGGCCAAAATAACGTTTGGGCGAATGGTGAAATCTGCTGATAATTTCCTTTAAAGAACTGCTTGTACCTTGAGCGATCGCTTTTTTGCGATTATCTCTAGCTTCCCTACCCATCCGCAGTTTTAAGTCTCCTAGCTGCGAAATTTCCAACTCGCTGGGAATTTCCGTATCGCGGCGATCGATATCCAGCACAACTGGGATCAGATTTTGCGACTCTAGGGTAGGAACGCGAAACACCTCATGATAGATTTGGTAAAGTTTTTTGCTGACAGCACGGCGGAATCTCTCACTGTTTCCTAAAGAAAGCTCAATTTGGCGAATTGCTTCCAAAAATCGCTCTTTATTGTCACTTTCAAAGACTTCACTCAACTTTCTTGGATCTATCTCCAGGTTTTTGCTAATTTCGGTGATGAACTTTGCCCAATCATCATCGCTGACATCTGGTAAAGCCACTGAAGCGGGAGAACTCAACCATTGTGATAAGCGATCGCGCAACCGCACTTCCTGTTCTTTTGGTAGAATTTCTGCGATCGGCACTTCAATTGGATCGAAGAGTGTAACTGTGGAGTTTGACGTACCAAAATCTAAAGCAAACCATCCCGGAAATCTTTTTTGTTGTTTCTCGCTTGGTTCTTGATCGCTATATTTGTTGAGTTGAAAAGGGTTCATTATAGTATCACTTTCTGTTGTTTGTTTTATAGCTGGCTAAAAACTATGGTTTTTTATCTATCATAAAAATGACAAATTTAGAGAATCTTTCTGGTGAAGACTTTTAATCGTAGGTCTTGTACCACTGATTCTCTTTAGCACTGGCTTTTTTATCTGGCGCGATGCGTAGATTGGGCTACGCTATGAAAATTGCAGCAGTTCCTAAGTTGATGTTGAAGATTCTTGCCCAGTTGCAAGTCTTACTTGTTCGATAGTTAAATTAAGTAACTTGGCAACTTCTTCTATTGGCATACCACTGGCTAAAAGTTGAGGTAGAAGTTCAAGTTTTAGTTCTTCTCGTCCCTCTTGTTTAGCTTCTTGATAAACCCTCGTTTCTTCTAACTTAACTCCTAACATTGCCTCTACCTCTTCACGACTTAAGTTGGCGAATTTATAAACAGCAATCGTTGTGATTACATCTATTATCTCTTCCTTAGCTAAAACAGTTAAACTTCAACTGATTCAAAGCGATAGCTAGCAGCTTCGGCTGGAGGCTGTTCTACTAGCTCGAATAGCAACCCAGGGACACGCTTGAAAATTGTATAAAAAATAGCATCTCGTCTCACAAAGACATCCTCATATCCCTACCCGATCGCAATCAGTTATTTTCTGAGTTAGCTCATCTCAAACATCTAAGTAAGAAACAGAAGCGATTTCTGAAAGAATCTGTAACCAAGTAGGAATCGCTATCTCAGTTGGTAAGTCCCCAGCCGCCAAATATCTCAGCAAAGTTTCTTTTTTTGAAAGGTTTTGCAAACTAGGAATAATTTGATCCAAAATGCCTGCTATTTCCGAATTAATTTGCTGATTAACTTCGCTAACATACTGCACAAGATGGAGGCTAGCGCTAGCAGTGATTTCATCTCGCAGCCGCAGTACTAAAAGTTGGTGATTGCTCGATCTAGATAAACCTTGGCTTTTTTCTGGCGCCCAGTCAAAGATTTGACCAACGTTGTGTTTCTCGTCTTGACGCGCTAGAGGAAAGATGGTTTCAGGTGCAACTGTTTTATCTTTACTAGTGATTTCCGAGATGATTGCTTCCTTCCATTCGTTAGGATCGCATCCTAGTAATAACTTGTAAAACAGATCGGCATCTTCAAAACCAAATTTTTCTTCAATTTGTTGTTCCATATCTGGATGGAAAAATACCTGCAATTGTTCGCGTTCTGGGGCTACATAATTTGATAATTGGTTCAACAAATCTAATACTGCTTGATGAATGCGATCGCGGGCAAAATCTTCTACTTCTTTAACGGTTTTCTCAAATACTGGATAAAAATCATCGCTTTTAGTTGGAAGAGAACTATTTACACGATTTCCCCGATCGAATAATTTCCCGGCTGCACCTTTAGATTCTGCCAGAGCGATCGCTCCATTGTTGGCTTTGTTGAAGAGTAAAGTCCACTGGTTCCAATTGAGGATTCTAAAAGTGAGTTCGTCTTTAACTACATCGCTGACGACAACACCGCGCCGATCTTTAAGTGGTTCTGTCCCTAAATCTTTTTGAAAATTCCTGTAGATTTTATCCAAGCTTTCGACCACATAGCGCAACTCAAGAAAGGCGGGGCTGTCTCCTGTGGGGATACCTTGCTCGTGAATTTCATCTATGATGTCTTTCAAGTGATCTTGTTGCTGACTTACTACATCAGAAGCTCTGCGAGTATCTTCATACAGTTGCTTCAAACCGTGAGTTGCTACGTGAGTTTGAATCACTTCGCGCAGCTTACTAAGTCCGCCATCTTGACCAAAATAACCTAGCTGTTTGCCTAAATTACTGCGGGGATCGGTGTCTAACAGCCGTTCGCTTAATAACTCCCATTTATTTTGTAGCCGTTTCGACCGATCTAGGTAATCAGGGTAGTCCAAGTTAGCCAAAAAATCTGGTGAGCCAGCTTTGACTGTACTAGAACGTTTTGCTAATTCAGCCAGTCCCAATAGTGGCGACAGTAAAACGATGCGGTCTTTTTGGGTTGTAAAGGCTTCTGCACCGTCGATGGTAGTTTGCAGAACTTTGAGTTTTTGGAAAACGGTTTCCTCTTTTAAATGTGAACTATCTTCAATCAGTTGGTCGAGTTCTCTTTCGCCACCTTCGCTATCTAAGGGGAGTTGATCGAAGCGGCCCACACCGACGAGAATCAAATCTTTTAGGTCTTGTCCCGGTCGCTGCTGCTGCATCATGGTAAAGATTTTATTGGCGCGATCGCTCCCAGGAGATTTACCATTTAGCAATACCAAAATTGTTTGTACTTCTGCCAGTTCTCGCAGCGACAAAAAGGTATCCCTAGCCCCCGAATTAGCAGCCCCCAATCCCGGAAAGTCGATGAGAATAAATTTCGCTGCACCTGTAAAATCCCAAATTTCCCGCGAGATTTTCACATCGATATCTACGCGCCGGATGAGTGGAAAGCTATTCTGCAATAACTTTGTTGGTAGCCTCTGGGGTGGACTTGGTAATCGGATATGCGCTGGCGGTAAATCTTCAAATTTTAGACTTTGGATTGCCATTGGCTGTTCGACCAGCTGTAGCCCTTCGCGGGCGGTGGTAGCATCAATCTGGTAGTGCCCACCACACATTACTTCCCCATAAGCTTGATAAGCCCGCAGGAATAATACCAACTCCCGAAGTAAATAACGTAGCTCCAAATTGTTACTACTATTCCAAGCCTCCTCACACCAGCTAATAATATCTTTGCCAGAGTTGAGTTTCGATACTGGTATCGGAGGAAGCCCTGCTGCTGTCGTGCGTTTATGGGCTTCGCCTAGCATGAAGCGTAGACACTCATGTACCCCTTCGTGAGAAAGATACTCTACAGTGAAATTACTTAATTGAGTAGTTGCAAAGTCGTCTTGCGGGATGATATGTATTGCGGTAACATTACCTGTAGTGGGGTTTTCACTGACTGGTAAAGCATCTGCATATCCAATTAGACTGCCTAAAAGTAAAGTTTTTCCACTACTGAATTCCCCCATCACCCCAATTTTGACAGGTGAAGTTGCAAGGTCTACAGTTTTCTGGGCAGCTGACCGCAAACGCAGGAGACAGTCATCAAGACTAGCTGGAACCCAATCTTCTTGTTTTGAAGGGTGCTGGGGCACAGAATCTATCTTTCGGAGGATGAATTCGCCGTACTCCTTAAAACGGCCCAGTTTATCTGGTTCCATAAAGTAGTTCCCGCCTAACATGAATTTCTGTGAGCTTTATAACATATAAAATAGGATCGCTAGCCATTGTTATAACGTGTTGATATCACATTTAGCATCTCTCTCATTTAATTTGCGATTTTGGAATGAAGCATTTTGAACGGTCAAGACAATTTTGAAAAATCGGGTTTTTCAGGGAAAGTTGAAAAGGAATTCAGAAGTCAGGATTCGGAAATACGAATAAATAAAGTAGAGTTTTATACACAAAATCGTTAAGAGATGCTTAGTATAGATGTGGGCATTAAATCCTTTTAGACCATTGATTTTAAGAGCTTTTCTGAAAAACATTAGGTGAATATAATTCGTTACTACACAAGCAAAGTTTACCTACACGGAAAAGATAAAAAATCAAAAATTTCAAAACCACTGACGTTGGTTTTGTATTTCGACTCCGCTCAACACAAGTCTGTATAGTCGTGACTGATAGTCTTCAAGACTCTAATTCATGCTGAATTCTTCTTGATAAAAAATCAATATTTATTTGATATGAAATTACCGATTATTATGAATTTCTGATAAAGATGTAATTGCCTCTTAGCGACTCATATAGTTTTTGTAAAGCTAAATAAGGTTTTGAGCTATGTGATTACATAGCTCAGATGAATTTAAAGGTAATTTTAAGAATAAACATAGTTAAATAATTTTCCTGACAGATAAATATTTTAAATCTCCCCAAAAATCATGAAGTTAATCTTAATGATAACTTCAGCATTTTTTCAATTTATTTACAAGAGAAAAGCAATTGTTGGAGATATAAAAATAAATAAAGTATTAAGATAAAATAAGAGACCGCAATCCAGATGATATCCCTTTATTAACAAATTCTATTTTCAGATATTTACCTTAATAATTTAGGCAGAGCAGGCAGGCAAAAGTGTTTTCTAAAAAGGTGCAGGGCTACATTAACCAAATCATAGTCAAAGAGGAAGTAATACAACAGGATGAAAAAGTATTTTGCCAGCAGGCAGACACTTCTCCTCTGATGATTTGGATGGCTGGATGCAATGCACTTTATTCCTACTTAAATTCAAATTGGCTAGAATTTACTGGAACCCATCTAAAAAAAGGCGGGCCTGCATCTGCTCGACGAGAAGAGATAAGCAATATCTGGGCTGGTAGCGTCCATCCAGAAGATCAACAACAATGTAAAAATATATACTTAAAAGCATTTGCAACGTATAATTCTTTCCAGAGGCAATATCGCCTGCGTCGGTCTGATGGCAAATATCGCTGGATTTTAGATACAGCTGCGCCACGATTTTCAGCAGATGGTAGGTTTGTGGGTTACATCGGTTATTGTGTGGATGTAACAGAAGTGCGGTTAACCCTGAGAGAAAACTACTCGGCATCTACACATTCATCTCGCGATCTCCGCAAATTAACAGAACAAAAACAAGCGGCAGAATTAAAAAAAGCACAAAAGCAACTCCAAGCCGAAACTGCAAAACGCCAAGTAGTTGAATCACAGTTACGCCAAAGAACATCAGAATTTACAGCGATTTTGCAAGTGCTTCCTGATTTGTACTTTCGTATCGATGCTGATGGAAGTATTCTGGATTACAAACCAGGAGAGATAAAAAAGCCGTACATTTCAACGGAAGATTGTCAGGGCAAGAGTTTGCGAGAATGTCTACCGACTGCTATCTGCGATCGCTTCCAGCAAGCAATAACTCAAGTACTCCAAACTCAATCTTCAGTCAGTTTTGAATATACCTTACCGCTTCCACAAGAGAAGATTAATTTTGAAGCTAGGTTATTGCCGTTACCAGACCAACAAATCATAGTTCTTGTCCGTGACACCAGCGACAAAGTACAAGCAGCATTAATAGAAAGCGATACCAAGTTTCGCACCATTATTGAAAATGCCAATAACGTTATTTTTGCCCTGACCCTTGAAGGGATATTTTCTTACGTTTCTCCAAACTGGACTGAAATTTTTGGGCATGAGATAGCAGAGGTTGAAGGCCAATCTTTTATTCCATTTATACATCCTGATGATGTGCCTATTTGTGCAGATTATTTCCAAAGAATTGCGACAACAACCGAAAAGCAGAACGCAATTGAATATCGGGTAAAACACAAAAATGGCAGTTGGCGATGGCATACAAGCAACTCATCTGCTATTAGAGATGCCAATGGTAATGTTATAAACTTCGTTGGTATTTGCTATGACACCACCGATCGCAAGCAAGCAGAAGTTGCACTCAGAGAATGTGCCCAACGGGAAGCATTACTCAATCGTCTTTCTAACCAGATTCGAGCTTCCTTGGATCTCAATTACATTGTTGAAACCGCAGTGCAGGAGATCCGTGACTTATTCCAGATCGATCGCTGCGCCTTCTTTTGGTATCGGCAAGACGCTGAAGTTACCCATTGGGAGAAAGTATACGAAGCGAAAAGTTCCTTTTTACCCTATCTAGTTGACGAACAAGAAGCAACTAATGCAGAAATCGAACTTATCGCTGCCAAAACCTTGAATAGAGAAATCATCCGTATTAATGATGTTGAGACTGTAAGCGATTGCACTGCAAAGGTATTTTTACAAGATTTTGGTTTCACCGCCTTTATGTCGCTACCTGTACACACCCAATCTGGCGAAATAGGAACATTTAGCTGTGGTTCTTGTGGTGGCTTCCGGCCTTGGCTGGACAACGAAGTAGAATTACTACAGGCAGTTACAGTTCAAATAGCGATCGCTATTGACCAAGCTAAACTCTACACCCAAAGTCGCATTGCGGCCCAAACAGCCCAAGACAAAGCCCAGCAACTAGAAGCAGCATTACTAGAACTTCAACAAACCCAATCCCAACTGATTCAAACTGAAAAAATGTCCAGTTTGGGACAATTGGTTGCAGGTATTGCCCACGAAATCAATAATCCCGTCAATTTTATCTACGGCAATATTAGCCACGCCCGTGAATATACCAAAGACTTATTGCACTTGGTAGAACTTTATCAGCAGAGTTACTGCCCACCAACACCAGATATTCACGAACAAATCTACAACATAGATTTAGACTTTCTCAAGGAAGATTTGCCTAAAATTCTGGATTCTATGAATATGGGAGCCGAACGCATTCGGCAGATAGTCTTATCTTTACGCAATTTTTCTCGCCTTGATGAAGACGGCACGAAAGCAGTAAATCTTCATGAAGGTATTGATAGCGCCTTACTGCTGTTGCAAAATCGTCTGAAAGTCAAACCAGGACATCCCGAAATCCAAGTAATCCGAGACTATGGCAACCTACCACCAGTAGTCTGTCACGCCGGACAGATGAATCAGGTGTTTATGAATTTGCTGGCAAATGCGATCGATGTTTTAGAAGAGTCATGTGTCAGTAGTCATTTGTCATTAGTAAATAACTCTCAACAAAGGACAAACAACCAAGGACAAATTACTTCTCCTCAGATTCGCATTCGTACCCTTATCAAAGAAGACCGTGTAATCATTGGCTTTGCCGACAATGGCCCAGGCATGACTGAAGAAGTACGCAAACGCTTATTTGACCCCTTCTTTACTACAAAACCCGTAGGTAAAGGCACGGGTATGGGTTTGTCAATTAGCTACCAAATTGTCGTTCAAAAACACGGCGGACAAATCCAGTGTATTTCAGCACCTGGAGAAGGTGCAGAGTTTGTCATCATGATTCCATTACATGAGCAACCTTCAACATAAATATTACAACTTTAATCTTTTCTTAACCAAAAAGTTAACCTATTAGTTGTTAACTAAGATTAATTCACTTTTTGCTGCAACATTTGAACCCCCCAAAAACCTAAAATTTACAGGAATTGGGGGGATTATTTATACTATAGGGAGTTAGAGCTAAAAATATTACACTTTAATTACTCTGTAATAATAGTACTATCTTTGCGTCGGCATAGCCCAACCCAGGCGATAGCACCTTTAAAAAAATCCCTGAATACAAGTAAAGTAGAAGGCTGGGATGATACAACCCCAAGGTCAAAATAGTATCACCTACACACGCGTTATTCATCTAAGTCACGTGATTGACATAGATATTCCCCAGTGGCCTGGAGATCCCACAGTAGAATTTGAAACTGTGGCTGAACTAAATAATGATGGCTATTACCTCCGACGTTTAGCCTTGGGGGAACATAGCGCTACCCATATCAACGCTCCTAACAGCTTTCATAGCTATAGTATGGGAATTGACCAATACCCCGCCCAATCTCTGGTTGTACCTGCGGTGGTTATAGATATTCGTCAAGCCACAGCCGTGAATTCTGATTATGCCCTGACTATTGCTGATATTGTGGCTTGGGAAGAAGAATACGGTGAAATTTCTCAAGGGTGCGTAGTTATACTGAATACTGGTTGGCAAAAAAAGTGGTTTGATAAAAGTGCATTTCTAAATCATGATGCTCAAGGCATTGCCCATTTTCCAGGGTTTGGTAGCGATGCGACTCAATTCTTATTGAAGAAACGGCAAATTGCTGGGGTAGGGATTGATACTCATGGTGTAGACCCTGGACAGGATAACAGTTTTGCTACTAATCGTTTGGTATTGGAAAAACCGCGTATTGTTTTAGAAAATCTCACCAATTTGGATCAGTTACCACCCAAAGGTACTACTCTAGCGATCGGGATTCTGCGGTTGCGTGGTGGTTCTGGTTCTCCTGTAGGTGTCTTGGCATTAGTGCCTTAATTTTTATATCGATATTTGCTTCTCACACCAATTTTTTAAACTTGAGGATAACCTAGAAAGCAAGCAAACTTACTACAGCTTTGTGTAAAATCGTAACGTTTTTAAACGTAGAAGAACGCAAAGTAAATGCAAAGGTACGCAGAGTCTTGCGAAATTTTCTTGGCTTATTGTTTCTTTCTTTGTGTCCTTTGCGTCCTTTGCGGTTCGTTTCTCATACAGAAGTTGTATTAGTACACAAGTTTCACTCGATCATCAGCCGGGGATTTTTAAGATGACAACTCCGCTATCTTGCCGCAATTACATCGACGGTCAATGGTTGAATGCTGTAGGGGAAGGAACTTTAGAAAGTCGCAACCCTGCGGACAAAACCGAAATCGTTGCCACATTCCCCCGTTCCCAAGTTAATGATGTAGATACAGCAGTAGCCGCAGCCCGTAAAGCCTACCGCAGTTGGCGCACAGTCCCGGCCCCAGCTAGGGCAGAATACATCTTTCGCGTCGGGGAAATATTACTCCAGCATAAAGAAGAACTTGCCCAGTTAATCAGTCGAGAAATGGGTAAACCTCTAACGGAAGCTAGGGGAGATGTACAAGAAGGTATTGACTGTGCCTTTTACAGTGCTGGCGAAGGACGGCGACTATTTGGGCAAACCACACCGTCGGAAATGTCCAATAAATTCGCCATGACTGTGCGGATGCCCATAGGAGTTTGTGCCTTAATCACTCCCTGGAATTTCCCTGTGGCAATTCCTTGCTGGAAAGCTATGCCAGCTTTGGTGTGTGGTAATACAGTCATCCTCAAACCTGCCGAAGATACCTCAGCCTGTGCAACTAAATTGATTGAAATTTTCCAACAAGCTGGTTTGCCACCAGGAGTAATTAACTTGGTGCATGGTGTAGGAGAAGAAGCGGGGAAAGCTTTAGTTGAGCATCCCAATGTAGATTTGGTATCGTTTACCGGTTCTTCAGAAACAGGTGCTTTTGTTGGCGCTACTTGTGGACGCACTCACAAACGTGTCTGTCTGGAAATGGGTGGTAAAAATGCCCAAATAGTGATGGAAGATGCCGATTTGGAACTTGCCTTAGATGGTGCAGTGTGGGGAGCATTTGGAACAACCGGTCAACGATGTACGGCTACTAGTCGCCTGATTTTACATCGTGATATCAAAGAAAAATTTACCGCCATGCTTTATGAGCGTACTAGTAAGTTACGCTTGGGTGCTGGCACTGACACTGACACAGATATTGGCCCGATTATCAATGAAAAGCAACTCCAACAGGTAAGCAAGTATTTGGATATCGCCCGTGAGGAAGGAGCAAAGGTTTTAATTGGTGGAGAAATAGCCAGTGAAGGTTCATTGAAAAACGGTTACTTCTTTCAACCAACTATTTTGGATCATGTAACTCCCGATATGCGAGTCGCCCGTGAAGAAATATTTGGGCCAGTGGTGGCATTAATTGAGGTTAGCTCCTTTGAAGAAGCGATCGCAATTCTCAACGATAGCAATTACGGTCTTTCTTCTTCAGTTTACACCCGCGATATCAACCGGGCTTTTACTGCCATGCGCGACATCGAAGCAGGTATCACCTATATTAACGGCCCTACTATCGGCGCAGAAGTACATTTACCTTTTGGTGGTGTGAAACAAACCGGTAACGGACACCGCGAAGCCGGAACTACTGCCTTGGATGTTTTCACAGAATGGAAAAGTGTTTATGTTGACTTTTCTGGAAGTTTACAACGCGCTCAGATAGATAACCGCAGTTAATTTCGCAATACAGCGATTTTCAGTTGAGTAGACTATAAAAAAAGACCTAACCCCCAGCCCCTTCCCTTGTAGGGAAGGGGAGTAAGACTTTTAGAAGAGAGAATCTAAATAACACGCATTGGACTGCAAAATTTGTAGTATCCCCTTGACATGATGTAGAAATTGTACTACATTTGTAGTATGAAAAGAAAAGCCTCCACAAAGGCAAAACTAAAAGCTCTCAGAAGCTTGACAATTGCATAGATACCACTTGTTTGGGGCCGCGATTGGGGTTCGACTGCTCCGAAACCAACAAATGGACGGTTGCAGGATTCGGGTTCAATTCCCGACGGCTCCACTAAACTTGACTGCGGTTGAAGTTATGTAGAGGCTTGGGTCTGTAGCTCTAACGGTAGAGATCCCGGATGTCACTTGTGCCCTGACAGAAAAAGCTTACATACTTGCTCAATGGTAGAGCGATCGTCTCTAAAACGATAAGTGCAGGTTCAATTCCTGCGGTGTTACCACAGCTTTTTCAACTTGCATGAGGTGTGAGTGTAACTCTCACAGGGAGGGTATCGGTTCAATCCCGATCAGATCCACTAATACGAATTCGTAATACTCGCCAAAAGCGAGAAGCAAGCTACGTAATTCGTAATTCGTAATTAAAACAAGAGGTGATTGGAATGGTTCATATTCGATTTGAAGGACGTTCTGTTGATGTCCCAAAAACACAATTGGGAATTGCAGCAGGGATGAATGATGTGGCGGTGAAGGAGCGCGTTGCTCGGCATTTAGATGTGAATAGCGATCGCCTCTCTGCTTACGTAATCGATCGCCGTCCTAGTGGTGATTTGATCGTCCGCCCTGAAGCTGTATATGGTTAAATTTCTTAGTCATCTGTGCCTTAACAGAAGAAGCATACATACACATTCATAACGGCCCTAATGTAGTAAAGTTCGAGCGTTCGAATAAGCGAAGCATGATTTCTAAGTCTCTCGCAGGTTTAGCGTGCGTGCCCACTGCCAATATTTGGTAAGAGCGGCCGTAGCTGTAAAAAGCTTCTTAAACTTGCACGGAATGATTTAAGACTTAATTCCGCGCCCTAACTTGTAAAGCCTACACACTATCCGGCAACGGATCGCAGGTTCGATTCCTGTCGCTCCCTTTAATGGGAGCGTAGCCAAATTGGTACAGGCAATTGTGAAAACTGCTTTGCTAACTTGTGCGGAATTTCAATTATTTGAATTGTATTTATCTATAACCTTTACTCAATACGGAGGGGAGTTCAATGATGTTAGCTAACTCATGTTTAATGACAACTCAATTAGTACAACTGCATTTAAACAACGTGAGATATGAGCGAACATCGTTTGAGCGAGATTGTGATTGAGCGTCCTCGCGGTGGGAGGAGAATTAGCCTCAAAAAGATGACTGGCTTTAAGAAGCGATTATACAAAATCACCGAGGATGCAAGTCAGGATGGATTGTTGAATCCCTACCTGATTAAACCAATAAAAAAATCCAAATATCTTTCAGACCATCTCGGCCCTCTGCGTCGGTTTTTGCGATCGCAAGTCGGACAGCCTTGGAATGACGTTTACAGCCAACTGTGTCAACGATTAGATCCCAGTACAATGGCAGGACAGCATGTTATCGGTCATGTGTGGGACTATGTTGAGCGGTATGTAGAAATAATTGATGGTGGTTTCTATAGCAAGCCTTATCGAGGGTATGGAAGCCAGCTAGATACAAGCTATCGCGATCGCTTCTATATCCATCCTGAAACCGGAATTCTTTGTGCAGCCGAGAAAATACCTCGAAAGCAGAAGCAAAAGCAGGAACAAACTGATATTGTCATCATTGATAATTATCACCAATATCAGAAGCTAAACGAAATTTGGTATTTAATTACCTTTGAAGATTTGCCATGGCCACCCATTCATTATGTGACGGATGCTGTCAAAGGTGTAATTCATCGTTCTGTGGCATATACAGGTCGAATGATTTACGCTGTTAGAAAACAGCAGTGTAATAAGAAAGAAATTCGATTTATTTTAAATCAACTTTCTAAAACCTAAATTTTTCACTTCGTGCCCTAACTGGATAAGCTTACATACTAGCCGAATGGTACAGGCACTTGACTGAAGATCAAGCAACTACGGGTTCAAATCCTGTGTGTGAATCAACAGCTTTTTCGACTTGCACGAAGTGATTTTATTTCATTAATGATTGATGACAACTTCTCTTTCGGTCTTTTCTTTGTGTCTTTGTTGAGTTGCAAAAATTACTTTTTAAACGAACCGCAAAGGACGCAAAGTGCGCGAAGTTGAAGAAAAAGACAGAGAATTTCACATAGTAATTAGAACTGCTACATAGTTATTGGCAGTTGTTGCTGCGCCCCGATCACAGAAGCTTATATAACTCTGCACAAGTTATACACAATGCTTCTACAACTTGCGCGGTGACTTGATCGCCCCGCGTGCAACATCTGCCTCCTGCAATTTTGGATTTTAGGTTGCAATCCAAAATCCAAAATCTAAAATCCAAAATTCTTAGAGGAGGTTCATAATGAAAACCGCAGAACGTGACCTGCGTTTGGAAATGCTCAACAGTTTGCTCACAACTCCTCACCGCAAGCTTGAGCAAGTCGCAGAAATTCATCAGTTAATTGTTGAACTCGATCCCATCTTCTACGGACATCTGGCAGTCTGGTATCAGCGTCATGGTGATGTCCGCGACCACAAGGAAGTGTTTGTTGCTCATTTGTTAACCAGCAATTTGATTGAACACCGAGATGCTGGATTTATGATGCTGCAAGAGTTTCCTCCCTATCAGGTGGCTCGTGTGGTGGACTTCATGAAGCAGCAGCAAAATAAACTACCTCGTTCCGCCCGGACTGCGGTACGGCGTTACTTGAAGACACGAGAAAGCAATCCGGCTCTATTCGATCGCGCCGCTTTGCGAGGTCGTAAGGCTATGAAGCACTTGTATGCTTCACTGCACATCAAGCCAAATGAGCGGGCAAATGCGATTCTGTTTGGTGATAGTCCTCCAGAGGGTTCCTTAGCAAATGTGCTGAAGCAGCTTGCTAAAGCAACAAATACCGCAGAACAGGCACGGCTGATTGTGGAGTTCAAAATTCCATATACGATCGCAATTGGTGCGATCAATCAACTTACACCAGTTGTATTGGTGGCGTTAATCAACAATATGACTCCTCAAGAGGCGATCAACAACCTCAAGTCTCTCCAGACTAGAGGTGCAATGGATCATCCACAAGTCAAGAATCTGATTGATTCCAAGCTGGAAGCAGCGTCTAAGAGTACGCATGTCTCAGCATTCAAAGCACAGATTGCCGCAGATGCAGGAGATTTTGACGCAGACACCATTGCCCAGCTGGAAAAGGTGACAAACGAACAGGTAAAGCGGCGTGGTGCGATCGCTCGTCCAACTGCTTTATTGGTGGACAAGTCTGGTTCAATGGAAAATGCGATCGCGATCGGTAAACAACTCGCTGCCCTAATCTCTGGTATCACTAAGGCAGAATTGTTTGTCTACGCCTTTGACACCATTCCTTACGCTGTTACGGCAAAAGGCAAGGAGTTGACCGACTGGGAGCGTGCCTTCCAGCACATCAATGCAGGCGGTGGTACTAGTATCGGCTGTGCATTGGAAGCAATGCGGAAGAAGAAGCAGGTAGTTGACCAGATTATCATAGTGACGGATGAGGGCGAAAATGCTGCTCCTTACTTCGGTGAAGTCTACAAGACTTACTGCCGGGAGTTGGCGATAATGCCCAATGTGGTGATTGTCCGTGTAGGTGGTCATTACAACTGGGTGGAGAGTCAATTGAAGCAGCAGCAAGCACCTGTAGATACGTTTACTTTTGCGGGTGATTACTACAGCTTGCCGAATCTCGTCCCGCTTCTAACGCGCCCCTCTCGTCTAGATTTGCTGATGGAGATTTTGGATATGCCGTTGCCTGTGCGAGAGGATAAGTAGAGTACATCAGGGTGTGTCGTAGTTACTTCTAACACATCCTGATAAAAATTTTAAAATAATTAACACTAAGCTTTGAGATACCATGTCAGAAAATACTAGCTTTGCTTTTGTAGCTAACCTACTCAATGTCAACTGCAATCTACCTTTTAAAGTTCTTGAAGATTGCTATTTTCAAAAAGCTGACTCTTTCCAAATTGACAAGATAAAAAAGTATTTTTCAGACTCAGGACATTTTACTCAACTTTTTAGATTTAATTTATCTCCTTATGAATTAGTATATGTTGAAGACACGAATATGCTTCAACAAAACAGTCTTACAGGTCAACATCTTGAACCACAAGACTGGAAATATTATGTACTAAATTTTTACGGCGGCATATCTAAAGTATATGATTTAATCATGGCAGCAAATTTAGTAGAAATAGAACTAGAATTTGGATTACAGTTTATCTATTATAAAGAAATCAAAACTTTTGGTATTCAGGAAAATCCTACATACACCTTTAATTATTTCCATGAAATGAATAGGAGTTTGCCTTTAAGTGAATCTATTGATGATACGAATTTACAGGATATAGGTTCAATATACCAATATTATCAGCAGTTAGATGAAATTAAGTATCCAGACATAAAAGAAGCTATTAATATGCTACAAGAACTCAAGCATATTCCTCATAGTTCTAAATTCAAGGTTCTTGGACTATTTACTATTATTGAATTTTTAATTACACATAAATCAATTGATGCAGGAGATTCAATTACACGACAAGTTACAAATAAAATAAATTTATTATCAAAGCGTTTTAGTAAGAAACTCAACTATTCTAAGTTTTTTGGAAATACACCTGAAAGTACAGTTTGGAAAAAACTTTACGCCTATAGAAGTAATATAGCGCACGGTGGTAAACCAGACTTTGCAAAAGAGTTATTAGTTTTAAAGGATGATTTAACTGCCAAGAAATTTCTAAAATTAGTTGTAAAAATGCTTTTACAACACTCTCTCATCGAACCTCAACTTTACACTGATTTGAAAGAATGCTAAATGAATATTATTTGCAGATCCAACTTGAAACCTTTGAATTCTATCTTACTGAAAATGATTCTAGCTTAATTTACTTTATAGCAATGACAACCGCGATCGCTTTTCCATTTATTCTGTAGTATGTTGTATTATACAAATATCCTGCGTGCCCCAACTTGTGGAGCCTACATACTAGTACGAGAGGAGGGTAACACTGCCAAATGCAGTGGGCGTGTGAGAACGGGGAGTGCGAAGAACCTGGGAAGTTGGCTTAAAAGCAGCCATCCTTTAAAGAGTGTGTAACAACTCACCAGCGGAGTCCCTCTAGTAACTGAGAACACGCAATGCTCCACTAACTTGCACGCAGAATTATATTAATTCGTAATTCGTAATAGAGCCTCCGGCACGCTACGCGAACGTAATTCGTAATTAAGAAAGTCAGATTTTATAGGGTTGCATTGGTAGCCTTATTTTCGAAAATTGGTATTAGTTATGACTAATATATTTAAGCTAATCAACCAAATAGCGATCGCACAAGCGCAATTACATACCACCCAATTCCTTGCACCCTGTGTCAAGGGTGGACGAGTTCGCACAAAGGTAGCCGGGATGGTTTACACCTTCACGCCAAAGCCTAGTAAATTTGAAGGTTGGGGCATCTTTCAGGCTGTGAATGAGAAAACAGCAACGGTTATAGAAGAAGCAGACTTACCCCAAATTGCAGAATACCTCCAACACTTTCCCCAAATACGGCTGCGGTTAGCACACCAACTGCAAAAACAAACTTGGTTAGCATACCCCGTCAATGAAGCAGATGTGCGTCAACGGTTGAAGGTAGTTAAGCCGATCGCAGTCCACTTAGTTACCGAGGGCGTTACCTTTGAGCAAATTATTGCCCGTTGGAATGGGCATTCATGCTGGTTTGAGGAAGTCGATCGCCGTACCGATCCGGTAATTGTTGAAACTCTGCAATCTGCTGTTAAGCAACTCATTCCTGCTGAGGAATTACAGTTTAAGGGCATCACTCCAGAAATCCGCACAGTGTATGAATTAGCAACGCGCCGTATGGAGGGATTTACTCAACCTCAACAGGATGAAAAGCGATTGAGAAAGGCTTTGAAAATGGGTGGTGGTAAATTAAATCAATTTCACGATCGCAGCGATTATTGGACAGTCGATTGGACAACTGCTGATGGAGTTCGCCATAGTAGTGCGATCGCTAAAACTGATTTAACTGTTGTCAGTTCTGGTATTTGCCTGAGTGGACGCGATCGCGATTTTGACTTGCAATCCTTAGTGGGTGTCATGGAAAAACAAGAGTATTAATTACGAATTACGAACTACGAATTATTATGAGTATCTTTTTTCACGAACAGCTTTACCGCACCAATGCTGTGATGGCAAAATTAAAAAACTATTTTGTAACAATTTGTGGCGCTGGAGCATTAGGAGCTAACATTGCGGAAAACTTAGCTCGCTCTGGTTTTGATAAACTTACAGTGATTGATCGCGATCGCATTGAGGAGCGTAACCTTTCAACTCAGCCTTACTACCGTTCTGATGTTGGAGCGTTCAAGGCTAAGATTTTAGCGAACAATTTATATCGAGCAATTGGTACTAAAGTTGATGCTAAAACAAAGGAGTTAACACCAGCAAATACAACTCAACTACTCAAAGACAGCCAGCTAATTATCGATGTCTTTGATAATAGTGTGGCACGTCAAGCAGTAAAAAATTATGCTGAAAAATTAAGCATACCTTGTCTTCATGCTGGACTATCGGCTGATTATGCAGAAGTGATTTGGAATGACGTTTATCGCGTTCCTTCTGAGGTTAATGATGATGTCTGTGATTATCCGTTGGCACGAAACCTGGTGATGTTAACCGTTGCAGTAGCGTGTGAAGCGATCGTTTCATTCGTTGCGACAGCAGAACAACATAACTTCAGCATCACCCAGAAGGATCTGACTGTTCAATCTCTGTTTTTGTAGATTGCTTAGGCGCTCTTAGCGGCTTGTCACAGGTATTACTTATCAAAGTTATGTCTATCCAAATTCTAGTCCGTTCTGAAGCAGGAGCAAGAACTTTAAAGCTGCTTTTACAATGAGTTTTACAGCACTGGAGACAATAGATTATGGCTTGATTTCACTTTTGCGATCGCAGGGGAACTGACTTGATATCTTAAAAGACTGCGATCGCTTTTGACCAATCCTTACTCAGATTTTGGTCTTTTTCTACCAAACAAACTAGTCATACTTAATCCAGTAACCAGCAACCCTAATAGTCCTAGTCCGTTCAAAATCGGGTAAATTCCTTGTAAACCCAAGATTTCACCACGATGAATTGAAAGTAGTAGACTACGGGGAACTCCAATGTTAGCTGACCACTCACCTACCAGGGTAGCTGCAATACCAGTTAACAATGTTACAGCAAGCGGTAAAGCCAAAATAATCGCCAGAGTCCGGTGATATTTGCGAAATGAACGCATTATCCAAAATCTCCAGTGGAAACTATAGCAGTTTGCAACTTGATAAACTACAGAATTATTTGTCTCAAAGCTAGATATAAAGACTTTTTCTTAGTGTCTCTTGTCTTTTGACTCCTGCTCTATTTTAGTTTGATCTTACTTTTTAGAAGCAGTGGCAATGTTTGTTTCAAGTGTTTGTAAGCCTTTAAGAGATTTCGCTTTATCTTTTGCTTTCAGCGAACCCTTTACTTGGGTAACAGTATCTTCGATGACATTATAGGTTTTTGAAGATTTAGTTTTGACACCATCCTCAACTTTAGACCAAGAATTTTCAAACTTATTAAATTCCTGTTGAGCTTTGTCAAAGTTTCCGGCTTGCACCGCAGTTTTTGTATTTGTAACGACACCGGCCAAAGTATCAAAACCTCCCTGCGTAGCGCTAGGAGTTTTAGATACCGTTGTTGCCTTAGTGGTTTCTGTGGTAGTAGGAGTTTGGGTGGTGGATTTTTGATCGCTATTGCATCCTACCAATGTCAGTAAGCTAATTGCAGTAACAGGGATGATGTAGATTAAGCGTTTCATAAGACCTCTTGAATAATGATAATTAGCCAAGTAATGGCGGTATCAGTTACTATATCAGCTAAAGTTGCTGGAGTGTAGGAAGATTCTATGCTAGCTTTCTTTCTGTAAATGCTAAAATTTTTTATTGGTATGATTGTATCAAGGCTATTTTCTATATTAATTTGGAATTAATACCTCATCATTTTTGATGGGTAACTAAAATGGTGGGATTTGTTACTTTATTTATGATTAAAAAAAATGTAGAATTCAGAATTAATTAGTGTGGGACTTAAATTCACATATTTATCCGCTACTTGTACAGAATTCAGACTGAAGTCTTTCTTGTTAAAAAGTCTTGCATAGAGTTGACAAATTCTTTTAACTCTAAAACTAAGTTAGTAGCATCTCTAAGCTCTTGCTCGTAAGCTAACTTTTCTAGTTTTTCAGCTGCTAGATACATAGCTGTGGCTCCAACATTGGCACTAGCACCTTTAAGGTGATGAGCTTCTCGCGCAATTTGCCCAAAGTCATCAGATGCGATCGCTGCAATCATGATCTCTAAACGGGGTTCAACATCTTCAAGGTATATTTGCAATAGATTTAATTCAAATTCTCCATCATTTTCCGATATCCGATGCAAGTGTTCCCAATCAATTGCTAGGTCAATTGTGTCGTTGTTTGTGGTGGAAGCTGTCTGTTCATCAACAACTGCCTCTTGTTTAGAGAAGATAACGCCTGTCCAATGTTCTAGAGTAGCAGCCAATTTTTCTTTAAACACTGGCTTACTCAGATAGTCATCCATTCCTGCATTGAGACACATTTGTTGGTCTTCTTTCATCGCATTAGCCGTCATCGCAATCACCACAGGACGACGACGCAGAACAAAAGCGTCTTCTTGCCAACGATGAATTTCTTTTGTGGTTTCTAAGCCATCAAGAATTGGCATTTGGCAATCCATTAGAATCAAATCATAAGGAATTTTTTCTAATAGCTGCAAAACTTCCTCTCCATTGGCAGCAACATCGGCTTTGTAGCCTAAACTCTGAAGTTGCTTCAGGGCGACTTTTTGATTCACCAAATTATCTTCAGCTAAGAGAATTTTTAACTGGAATTGAGTAGAGGGGTTAGGTGCAGAGGAAGTAGGAATGCTGGAAGTTTCTGTACTTGAGATTTTTGTGGTAGCGTCTAGCCTTCTTCCTTTAGACCCTTCTTCTGGTTGAGGCTGAGTTTTTAGAATATTCATAATGGTATCAAGGAGTCGAGAGGGCTTAACGGGTTTGACTAAGTAAGCAGCAAATCCTATTTTGAGCGCCCGTTGCAATTGGGCACGTTGATTAATAGAGGTGAGTATAATCAAAGGTATCTTAGCAGTTGCAGAATTGGCTTTAATTTGTTCTTCTAAAGTTATGCCAGAAGTTTGAGCCATTTGCATATCAAGCAAGACGACATCATAAGAATTACCACACTCACAAGCTTCCTGAATAGCAATGAGTGCAGCAGCAATACTGTCAGCTTGATCTACCTGCATTCCCCAACCGATAGCTTGATGATAGATAATTTTGCAATTAGTAGCATTACTATCTACTACTAACAAGCGGCGATTGTTCAAAAATCCGTCTTCGCTCTTGACCTTCGTGTAACGTGTCGCAGGCAAGAAGCTATTGGAGTTTGGCAAAACAGGTTGAAGTTGTTTGGCAAAAGGCACCTCAAACCAAAACTTAGATCCTTTCCCCCTCTGACTTTCCACACCAATAACTCCTCCCATCAAAGTCACCAGTTGTTTGCAGATGGCTAATCCTAAACCGGTACCACCATACTTGCGAGTGGTAGAAGCATCCACTTGGGTAAATGGCGTAAAGATTTTGTGTTGGTCTTCAGGGCTAATGCCAAGACCTGTATCTTTGATGGCAAAATGGATGGTGGCTGTTGTAGAAGAAAGCGATGCCTTTGCCAAAGGCGATCGCAATTCTACTTGCACTACGACTTCACCAACGCTAGTGAACTTAATAGCGTTGCTAATTAGGTTCATCAGAATTTGCCGTAACCTACTAGCATCGCCTTTGAGGTGAATAGGGACGTTGCTATAAAGTAGTGCAGCAATTTCTAACCCCTTACTATGGGCTGATGTAGCCAATAATCCTACCACTTCTTCAACACAAGTGGATAGGTTAAAATCTAGAGTTTCGAGAGCCATTTCTCCGGCCTCAAGTTTGGAAAGATCCAAAATCTCATTGATTAAACTTAAAAGGGCATCTCCACTAATCCGAATTGTTTCAATAAAATCTCGTTGTTCTGGATTTAAGGGAGTATCTAAAACCAAACTGGTCATCCCCAAGACAGCATTCATGGGAGTGCGAATTTCATGACTCATATTTGCCAAAAAAGCACTTTTAGTCTGAGAAGCTAATTCCGCTTGGTGACGGGCAATTTCAAGTTCTTCTCGCTGACGAGTTTCTGCTTTTAAAAGTTGAGCTTGGGCTAAAGCAATGCCTACTTGGTCAGCTATTTGCCGCAAAAGATGAGTTTCAAAACTAGACCATTGGTGAGAATCATCACACTGATGGACTATGAGCAAACCGCGAAGTTCTTCTTTGACCAAAATAGGTACAACAAAGTTGACTTTGACCCCAAACTGTTGGATTAATTTCAGGTCACTTTGTTGGACTTCGAGTAAATCTAACTCAGCCAGTCCTAAAATCTCTCCTTGACGGTACTTTTGTAGATAGTACTGTTGCAGGTATTCTGCTCGTAAGTAAGGGGCGGTGATAGTTTGCTCTTTAATCTCTGGTAAGCCAGAAATTACAGCTTCAACAACGGAGGTTGCAGACTCATCTGGTAAAAGCTGATAGATTAAAACTCGGTCAGTTTGAAGAATCTTTTGCACTTCCTTGACAGTGATTTCGAGAATTTCGTCGATTTGCAAAGACTGGCGAATTTTGAGGGTGATTTCGGTAAAAAGTTGCGATCGCAAGTTTTGGCGTTGTAATTCCTCTTCAGCCCGCTTACGCTGAATAAATTGGCCCACTTGTTCACCAATAGAATTCATCGTGTTAACTAAATCTTGGTCAGGAGGTTTGATTTCACGATTGAAGCAGGTAATCACGCCTAGAATTTTGTTACCAGTCCGAATTGGAAAACCGAAAGCTGCGTGTAGCCCTACTTGAGCCGCAATTTTGAAGTGAGGAAAATTCAGATCCGTGACGACATCAGTAAGCCAAACAGCTTCAGAACTAGCCCAGACACGCCCAGGTAGTCCAATTCCTTCTATAAATGTGGTTTGCCGATTCAGTGCTTCAAATTCTTGCACTTCAAGGGATGCTTTATGCCAGATGGAAAGAAAACGCAGCACATTTGCTTGCTGATCGACCATCCAGATTTCACCTAAATCCCATCCTAAACTCTCGCAGATTCCTTGTAAGATTCGAGGGTTAGCCTCGTTGATTGTGGTAGAATCTGCCAAAACGCGGGTTGCAGCATATTGTGCAGTTAAATGCTGTTGTACTCGTTTGCGATCGGTGATGTCAGTGCCAGTGCTAACAATGTATTCCACCGCTCCTTCATAGTCTTTTAAGAAGGTATTTGACCAAGCAATCAGCCGATGACTGCCATCCTTCATTACCCAATGGTTCTCATACTCCAAAAAGCCTCTACCAGTTAGCAATTCCTCAAAAACTGCTTTAACTGATTCCATCTCTTCAGGAATTAGCAATAAATTCCATATATACCTACCCCTGACCTCATCGAAGGAGTAACCCGTTATTTGCTCACAAGCTTGGTTGAAACGAACAATTTGCCCTTGAGAATCAAGAACTATTACTAATGCACTGGCTGTATGAAGGACTGCTGAAATAAAGTTACGTTCTTGATTTAAGCTTTCTTCTGCCCTTTTGCGCTCTGTTACCTCATGATAAATCAAGTAGTAAACTACAGTCAGAACAATAAAACTGAGGCAAATAGCGATCGCAATTGTCACAGTTGTTTTGCGAGTCCAAGCTTTTGCTGTTTGTGAAAGTTGCTGATGCCGCTCCCTTTCCTCGTTCTCTATCTCATTGATCTCCTTGCGGATATCATCCATGAGATTTTGACTTTTATTTGTCAGTACTACCTGCAACGCCGCCTCTGCTCCCTTTTTTTGGCGTAAGTTGATAGTCTGGTTTAGTTCAGTAAGTTTATCAGCAATTAGAATTTCAAGCGTTACAATCTGGTTTGGTTGATCTGTGCTTAAATTCTTTAGTTTGGCAATTTCTTGCTCGACATTGGTAAGTGATTCTTGATAAGGTTTTAGATAAGTTGGTTTTCCAGTAATAATATAACTACGCTGCCTAGTCTCCGCATCCTTTATTTGAGACAGTAATTCTTCTAAACTGTTGATTTTTTGAGAAGTATTTTTTAATATACTGCGATTATTAGTAGATACTGTTGTATTTTGATAAGAAACTAAACCAATCAAAACTAAAATTACCGACGCGACACCAAAACTTGCTGCAATCTTTTTAAAAAATTGTCTGCTTGCCTTCTGCGTCTGTTTATTTTTCTTGGTAACAAGTACTAAACTTGCTAAATTTCGGCGCAATTCCAGTTGCTTGATGACTTGACGACCTAATATTCGTAATGCCTCTATCTGTTCTGGAGTAAGTTCTCGTGGTACGTAATCAATTACACACAGAGTTCCTAAAGCATATCCTTCAGGGTTAGTCAGAGGTACACCAGCATAAAATTTAATATTTGGGTTAGATGTAACCAGTGGGTTGGTAGCAAACCTTTCGTCATCTGTTGCATCAGGCACAACAAAAATGTCAGGCTCTAAAATAGCATGGCTACAGAATGCAAAATCTCGATGTGTTTCTAAGACATCTAAACCGACTTTTGACTTGAACCACTGGCGATTTGTATCAATTAAGCTAATTAAGGCAATAGGAGTCTGACAAATATAGGAGGCTAAACGAGTGAGGTCATCAAAGGCAGCTTCAGATGGTGTGTCGAGAATTTTATACTCCAAAAGTGTCTCGATTCTCTGTATTTCGTTATTAGGTAATGGTGCTTTCATCCTTAAGCCTTATCTACATTTTGGGCGCTGGGGAAAAAGCAGGGAAATGAGGGAGATTAAAGGGGAGACAAGGAGATTGCCCACCATGCCTAATACCTAATATCCAATGCCAATGCCCAGGTCAATAAACTTACTTCAATTAATGACAATAGTTTAGTTAAAAGCGTTAGCGTAATTTCACTGAGTTCTAGCTGATAAATAAATTTGTCAAATGATTAAGTCTCTGCTGTATTTTTTGTGGGCTGGTTTATTTGAAATTGGAGGAGGCTACCTAATCTGGTTGTGGTTGCGCGAAGGTAAGCCGTTCTGGTGGGGCATATTGGGGGGAATTGCTTTAGCTTTCTATGGGATTATTGCAACTCTTCAATCGGCAAATTTTGGCAGAGTGTATGCTGCTTACGGCGGTGTGTTTATCGCAATAGCAATGTTTTGGGGTTGGAAGGTAGACGGTGTAACTCCAGACCGCTATGACCTCATAGGAGCATGTTTCGCTTTAGTGAGTGTTCTAATTATCATGTTTGCACCCAGACCTTGAGTAAAACTTCTAGATTAATAAATTTTCTAATACCTGCTTTTCAGAGACTAACAAAAAATAAATTATCTAAAATTATTTGTATATTTGTTGGATACCATATCTGTGCTATCTGGAGATGGGATATTTCTTTTGCTGGAATTCCCTGAACAAATAATTACCTGACCAAAAATCGCCAAGGTTTTTTAATAACCAGCCGAAGATAAGCAACCATCTGTATATCTCCCGCATAAATGCGTAGATATAAAGAGAATTCATGGTAAATTTGTGCAAATTTTCAGAAAATTGATAATAATTATCAATTTTTACAAGTATCTTGATTTGTAACAGTAAGTAACTAAAAATTTAGAGTTTTGTAGCGCTTGCATAAAATGCTATCCTGCACAAAATGATGCAATCATTGCATTGATACACCCTTGGTTCGATTTTGGCAACTACAATTAGGATTATATTTTTGTTAACATTTCCAGAAAATTAAAGTTAAGTAACTTTTAAGACAAAAATATATAGTCAAAAGTAATCAAATGTAGTTAAGGATACAAATTGTTGGTTCTTAGGAAGAAAAACAAGTGTTGAAGAAAGTTGTGATGATTGGGGCTATCAGCCTACTGTTTTTGGCAGGGCCGCTAATGGGTAATGCTTTTGCTCAAACAGCAGCTGCTGTACCAGCTGCTGATACTGGAGACACGGCATTTATGCTGATTTCAGCAGCATTGGTGCTGCTAATGACACCAGGATTGGCGTTTTTCTATGGTGGATTTGTGCGATCGCGCAATATCCTAAACACATTGATGATGAGCTTTGTGTTGATGGCGATCGTGGGAGTTACCTGGATTCTCTGGGGTTATAGTCTTTCTTTTGCACCAGGATTGCCATTCATCGGTGGATTGCAATGGTTTGGGTTGAACGGTGTCGGTTTAGAGACTCAAGGCTACTTGCCGCATCTGCCTTATGAAGATGCGCTCAAAGCAGCAGACCCCAAATATGCTGATGTAGTCTCTTATGCTGGAACAATTCCCCACCAGGCATTCATGATTTATCAAGCCATGTTTGCCATTATTACCCCAGCTTTAATTTCTGGGGCGCTCGTTGAGCGGATGAGTTTCCGCGCTTATTGTCTGTTTGTGCTGTTGTGGTCAACCTTTGTTTACGCCCCCCTGGATCACATGGTATGGGCGAAAGGTGGATTCTTGGGTTTATATGGTGGATTGGGTGCCCTCGACTTTGCAGGCGGCACAGTGGTTCATATTAGTTCTGGTATTTCTGCTCTGGTAGCTGCCATCGTCCTTGGCCCCCGTAGAACCCATCCCGATCGCCTTAGTCCGCCGCACAACGTTCCTTTCATCTTGCTGGGTGCTGGCTTGCTGTGGTTTGGTTGGTTCGGTTTCAACGCTGGGAGTGCCCTAACTGTTGCTAGTGGAACTTCTGGGGACTTAACAACAAATTTAGCAACAACAGCCTTTGTTGCCACCAATACGTCGGCGGCTGCCGGTGCATTAATGTGGCTAATTTTGGAAGCAGTTTTACGGGGTAAACCCACAGCCGTCGGAGCAGCTACAGGAGCCGTTGCTGGTTTAGTAGGTATCACTCCCGCCGCCGGATTTGTCACACCGCTATCAGCGATTTTAATTGGTTTCATTACTGCCTTTGTTTGCTTCTATGCTGTAAGTTTCAAACATAAGCTGCAAATTGACGATGCTTTAGATACGTATCCTGTGCATGGCGTTGGTGGTACAGTGGGGGCAATTTTAACAGCCATCTTTGCCACAACTCAAGTCAACGGCGCAGGTAAAGACGGAGTGCTGCGTGGTAATTTTGGTGAATTGGGAGTTGAACTAATAGCAATCGCCGTTGCTTACGCGATCGCAGGTGTTGGTACGTGGATTATTCTCAAGGTTATCGATGCTACAGTTGGACTGCGTGTTAAAGAAGAAGCAGAATTGCAAGGTTTGGATATCAACGAACACGGTGAAGAAGGTTACAATTCCGAGTTTGGTGATCGTCCGACTTAGTAAATAGTGCTGTTAGCGGTAGCGGGGCGTTTAGCCCGTGCTGAGTTAGGAGTTAGTTTGTTTACTTCCCCTTCTTTCCACTTGAAGATTGTGTAATTTGCGATCGCTAGCGTTAAAATTTGATTCAAATAATTGGTAAATTTCGCTAGTCGTGTCTACTTCTGCAAAAACCTTTCCTATCTGGGCATTTTTCTCGCTGTTAACCAACGGCATCCTAATGTTGGCGGTCTTCCTGCTAATTTGGCAACAGCAGAAATTGGCCGCTTTTTTTGGGATAGTAACATCCCCAGAACAAATTAACCTGAACAACTCAACCCAAATTGCTACACCTGATTTGGGTCGCCGTCATCAACTCACTTATCAGGAGTGGGTAGAAATTCTCAAGCAAGAAGCCAAGGTCGCTGCTGACCAACGTCCTCCGCATTTAACTATCCTGGCGGGTGATTCTCTGAGTTTATGGTTTCCCCCTGAGTTATTACCCGAAGGTAAAACTTGGCTCAATCAAGGGATTTCTGGCGAAACCAGTAATGGACTCTTAAACAGGTTGAAAATATTTGACCGCAGCAAACCAGAAGTCATTTTTGTGATGATTGGCATTAATGACCTAATTCGGGGGGTGAGCAACGAGGAAATTTTAGATAATCAGCGACAAATTATCAATTACCTCCGAAAGAGGCATCCCACCGCGCAAATTGTTGTGCAATCGATTTTGCCACATGGGGCAGAAGAAGCAACCTGGAAAGGACGAGATAAACTTCTAGCTATTGCCAACAGTCGCATTCAGGGGTTAAATCAGCAACTGCAAAGTATTTCTACCAAAAAAGGTATCAAATATCTTGATTTATATCCCCTGTTTACTAACAAGCAAGGAAATCTCCGCCGCGAATTTACTACTGATGGCTTACATTTAAGTCCCGAAGGGTATATAGTTTGGCGTTCTGCATTGCAGATTTATAGCGAAATCGAATTAAAATCCCAGCGTTAACGTCTTTCACGGGAAAAAGGGTAAAGGACAAAAAGAAGTAATATCTTTGAATACAATCCTGTATAAATCGCGGCTTGGCGCGAGAAAATAAAAAATAGTGGTTGAAGTAAACAAATCTAATGGATACAAAAGCTTTTAAGCGCAGCCTGCAACATTCCGAAAATTACAATCGCAAGGGCTTTGGTCATCAAGCAGAAGTTGCTACCCAGTTGCAATCTGAATATCAGAGTAACTTGATTCAAGAAATTCGCGATCGCAATTACATTCTGCAACGGGGTGATGTGACAATCCGACTAGCACAAGCCTTTGGTTTTTGCTGGGGTGTAGAACGCGCTGTGGCCATGGCCTACGAAACTCGTCAGCACTTCCCCACAGAACACATCTGGATTACTAACGAGATTATCCACAACCCTTCTGTAAATCAGCGAATGCAGGAGATGGAAGTCGAATTTATTCCCATTGAAGGAAAGAATAAAGACTTTTCTGTTGTTGGCACTGGTGATGTAGTGATATTACCCGCTTTTGGGGCTAGCGTTCAAGAAATGCAGATCCTTCACGATAAAGGCTGCAAAATTGTTGATACAACTTGTCCTTGGGTATCTAAAGTTTGGAATACAGTAGAAAAGCACAAAAAAATCGATTATACATCAATAATTCACGGTAAATATAAGCACGAAGAAACAGTTGCAACTAGTTCCTTTGCTGGCAAATATTTGATTGTGTTGAATTTGCAAGAAGCGCAATATGTTGCTGACTATATTATCAATGGTGGGAATCGTGAAGAATTTCTGACAAAATTTGCTAAAGCTTGTTCAGCAGGATTTGACCCAGATCGTGATTTAGAAAGAGTTGGCATTGCTAACCAAACTACGATGCTGAAAGACGAAACTGAGCAACTCGGGAAGCTCTTTGAGCGGACTATGTTGCAGAAGTATGGCCCCATAGAGTTAAATCAGCATTTTCAAAGCTTCAATACTATCTGTGATGCCACTCAAGAACGGCAAGATGCCATGTTGGAATTAGTGGAGCATAATTTAGATTTGATGATAGTAATTGGTGGCTTTAATTCATCGAATACTACGCAATTGCAACAAATTGCTTTTGAGCGGGGAATTCCTTCTTTTCATATTGATACTGTTGAACGGATTAAATCAGGAGATTCTATAGAACATCGGCAATTAAATGGGCAGTTAATAACTACAGAAAACTGGTTGCCAGATGGTGAAATTATTGTGGGAATTACTTCTGGTGCTTCCACGCCAGATAAGGTTGTAGAAGATGTGATTGAGAAGATTTTTGCATTGAAAGCAACAGCAGCGTTGGTATAAAAGGGACTGGGGATTGGGGAGTTATTATTTTCCCTATCTCCTCATCTCCCCATATCCATTTATAATTGTCGAGAAAGTTACAAAATAAGTTAAAGAATGAAGCAGCAATATTCTTATTCAATCAGCGCCTCATACTCATCATGTGAACCAATCCAGATCCAGTAATAATCCTCGCTGTTCTTAATTGCTAGTGCGCGATATCCACCACTAATCCTGACTGACCACAAATAAATCATTTCCAACTTTTTTGAAATGCAAAAACGGATAAAATTGATTATAAATCCAAAGACGATAAGCCTTTCTAGCTTGCTCTTTAGCTTCAGGTGAAAGTACAGCATAAGAGCGCCAAAAATCAGAGGTTGTTAAGGATTTTATCTAACGGTTTTACCTGATTAGCTTCAATATCTGTCTTTGCACGCTGGATTAACTGATCCAATTTACCAGATTTTGCATCTGTTTCAATTTGCTTGTCCCAGGCATCATTGAGATATTCTTGAAGCCAGTTTGATAAATCCCGCATTTCATCTTCAGACAATTGGATAATAGCAGCTTATTTTTCTGGGAGTGAGTTCATCCTGCTATCCTCAATCCAGCACTATGAGCTATATCCTACCAAAATTGACGAAAAAATTCCGAATTAGAATTAGCGTCAAATCTTAGTTATTAATTATGAATTAGCATGACAGAGAAATGGCTTTCTATCGTCGGGATTGGGGAAGATGGATTACAGGGGTTAAGCGCGATCGCTCGTTCTCTAGTCGATCAAGCTAAAGTAATCGTCGGAGGCGATCGCCATTTGGCAATGCTCCCTACAGACGATCAACGTGAGAAACTAGTCTGGACATCTCCCATTAGCACTTCTGTAGAAGAAATCATCCAGCGTCGGGGTCAGTCAATCTGCGTACTCGCAAGCGGCGATCCAATGTGTTACGGCATTGGTGTCACCTTGATGCGGCGAATTCCCGTCTCTGAAATGACGATTATCCCCGCACCTTCAGCCTTCAGCCTCGCCTGTGCCAGGATGGGATGGTCTTTAACTGAGGTAGAAACCTTGAGTTTAAATGGTCGTCCATCCTCCCTACTCCAGTCTTATATTTACCCAAAAGCGCGACTGTTGATTTTGAGCGAAGGGAAGGACACACCCGGCATTGTTGCGAAAATTTTGACAAATCGCGGCTATGGTGGTAGCAAAATTACCGTCTTGGAGCGTATGGGCGGTACTTATGAAAGAATTATAGAAGGTACAGCTGTATCTTGGAGTGAGACTGAAATTGCGCCTTTGAATGCGATCGCAGTTTATTGTATTGCTAATACAGGGGTTATCCCTTTACCAAGATTACCAGGATTACCAGATAACGCCTACCACCACGATGGACAGTTAACAAAGCGTGAAGTTAGGGCAATTACCCTAGCAGCTTTAGCACCCACACCAGGCGCGTTGTTGTGGGATGTTGGCGCGGGTTGTGGCTCAATTTCTATCGAATGGATGCGGAGTAATGCTCGATGTCGAGCGATCGCGATCGAGCAAAATTCATCTAGACTACTCTATATTGCCGATAATGCCGCCACTCTTGGTACTCCAAATCTGCAAATCATTGAAGGGAAAGCGCCCCATGCCCTGAAAGACTTGCCAGCACCAGATGCAATTTTTATTGGTGGTGGAGTGACAGCAACGGGACTTTTTGATGTTTGTTGGGAAGCACTGCGACCCGGTGGGCGTTTGGTGGCAAATGTGGTGACGGTAGAGGGTGAGCAAACTTTATTTCAATGGCATAAACAAGTCGGTGGCGATTTGACTCGTGTTGCTATTCAACGGGCGGAACCTATTGGGAAATTTTTGGGCTGGCGGGCAATGGCACCTGTCACGCAATGGGTAGTTGTAAAATAATATGATTTGTGGGGCATCTGAAAATGTGCCAGCTAAATCTTTAACTGCTTACTTCGTTTTGTACCCTTCTTATTGCGGAGAAGATACGCCAAGGGCAAAAGCAATAACATCTCAAAAGTAATTAACCGGACATCATATTAAACGATAAATCTGATTATTGTTTTCAGACATAAGCCAATGCTTTTGTCAAGATTATTTTAGATGTGCTTAACCTACTTTATCTTTGATTTATAAATATTCCATTATCTTAAAGTTTTGAAAAGTAGATGGAGATTCTAAGTTTTTTAGGGAACTATTAGATACGCAGAACAAATAATATATTCGTTTATGAACTTAAATTTACAGGCATCAAGCAAAACAAATCAGTCAAACAATAACTGGCATGATTTTGATAATTCATCGATGAATTTCAGCTATCAATCCGCAGTGAATGCACTTGGACAAAAAGCACTGTCAGGACTGGAATTGTCGTATTTGTTTCAAGATACAGTTAGTTTAGTAGCTCAAATACTCAATGTAAAATACAGTAGAATCTGGCAAGTACTTTCAGATAGTAATGCTTTGCGTCAAGTAGCTAGCGTTGGGGAGAAACCTTTAGAAACAGACTCTGCTGATGTTAATGTCACAACTAATCAGCAAGTACAAAAATTCTTGGATAATACTCAGTTAGTTGTTAATTGTAACACACCCAATTGTCAGATCGATGATTTAACTATTCCTTCTCCGCCAGATAGCGTTACTGGTTTGAGTGTGCTAATTCCAGGTGAGAGTAAGCCTTTAGGTTTGCTAGAAGTCTATGCTACTGAGGCCAGAACTTTTTCTTCAGATGATGTTCATTTTTTACAATCTATAACCCATATTTTAGCAACAGCGATTGAACGCAAGCGTTCAGAAGCGTTAGTTTACACCCAAAGCCAAGTTTTAGAACAAGTTGCATTTGGAGTTAACCTATATGAAATTTTTAACAACCTTTGTATCCTGCTAGAGCAACAATTACCTGGGGCATATTGCTCCATTTTAGTTGTAGATGAAGACAAGCGGCAGTTACGGGGAGGAGCAGCACCGACTCTCCCAGAAGAATTTGCAAAGGGTGTTGATGGTTTGATGATTGGTGAATGTTGTGGTTCTTGTGGTACTGCTGCTTATAGAGGAGATTCAGTATTTGCTACTGATATTGCTAATGATCCTTTATGGGCTGATTTCCGAGATTTCGCTTTGAGTTATAACATCAGAGCTTGTTGGTCGTCACCTTTTACTTCGCAAACTGGTGAAGTTTTAGGGACATTTGCTATATCTCATAAATTTCCTTGTCATCCGACTCAGCATCATCTAGAAATTCTGAAAACTGCCACTCATATTGCCAGTATTGCTACAGAAACCTACAGAGCCGCAGCAGCGTTACAAAAGGCTAACAATGAGTTAGAACGAAAGGTTTTAGAACGAACATCGGAATTAAGAAAGGCTTTGCTGGACTTACAAAAAACACAAGCTCAACTGGTTCATAGTGAAAAAATGTCAAGTCTAGGACAAATGGTAGCAGGCATTGCCCATGAGATTAACAATCCAGTGAGTTTTATTGCTGGTAATCTCAGATATGCAAATCAGTATATCAATGATTTACTAGATTTAATTGCAGTTTTTCAAGAGCAGTATCCCCAAATAAATCCCACCATAGAAGCCAAAATAAAATCTATCGAACTAGAGTACTTGTGTGACGATTTGCCTAAGTTAATGGCATCTATGAGTACAGGTAGTGAGCGAATTACAGATATTGTTTTGGGCTTACGCAACTTCTCACGACTAGATGAAGCAAAAATTAAATCTGTAGATATTCATGAAGGCATAGATAATACATTGATGATTTTAAATCATCAGTTGGCACTACCAAATAAATTACCTGATATTCAGATAGTTAAAGAATATGGTCAACTTCCTAAGATTAGTTGTTATGCCAACCAGTTGAATCAGGTTTTTATGAATATTATCAATAATGCAATTTATGCTTTAAAGGATAATATGCAATATTGGCAGTCTGCAAATAAGATACCAACTATTCAAATAAAAACTTTAGTTATAGATAACGAGAGGCTTTTAATTAGTATCAAAGATAATGGACTTGGTATGAAGTTAGAGATTAAAGAACAGATTTTTAATCCCTTTTTCACTACTAAACCTGTTGGTCAAGGAACTGGTTTAGGGCTATCAATCAGTCATCAGATTATTGTCGAAAAGCATCAAGGAAAACTACATTGTATCTCTGCATTAGGTAAGGGAACTGAATTTCAAATTGAAATTCCTATTCAGACTTTTCAACATTCAGGAATAACATCAACTGACTCTCTACTTTAAAGTTGGGCTTATCTCTTGTATCACTACCGATGTTTTTTCGGTGTGCTAGAGTTATTGCAGCGGTGATTGGGTAAATAGAGGGTAGGAGATGGACATCGCCCTAACAGAATTCCCCTGCTTAACACTGGGGAATTTAGTTTACGCCTATATATTTCGTGAGCAACTTCAACCCTAGCAGCGGCTTGCTGTAGGCTAATCCAGAGGACATAGAAAGCTTAGAGCCACTCAATCTTGCAACATTATTACCAGAAACTGGTATAGTCTATGCTTAATGTGCATGATTCAAAAGTCTTACTATCATCACAGCTAATAAATAGCTAGTTGCTGTATAATTTATTTTGTGTTCCCTTTTAGACTCACTCATCGTTCACAATAATTGCGGCAATTTCTTCATTGAAGCGATCTTTGTTGTGATTATCGTTGCTAAAAGTCACTTATTGGGGGTGAAGTAATGGACGAGTCTAATATTAACGACAAAAACAAATTTCTTTACCTTCGTAGTCGCTATTATGGTCAAGTTAAGCCAGAGAATTTAGTATTTAATGCCAACCTTCAAGAATTTGCTCAAAAAGTTAGCTATATTACCAGTCTAGAAACATCTGGAAAGCTTGAACCAGAAGATGCTTACAAACAAATTAAAGCACTTTGGAAACAGTTGAAGCGCAGTAAAAAAGCATTGTTCATTGGTGAAGAACCACCAGATAAATCCTGAAATTACTCATAAAGGTAATACCAGATGCTGCTTGTTATCTGGTGAACTTTTAATCATTCCAGCAGCGCAGCATCTGCTGTGTAACAGGTTGCCAATATACACCTGGTTTTAAGTGGTTGGGTGTAGGCGCTCATGGCATCGCTCCTTTCAAATTTTCATGCTTCAATTACAATGTGATGACTAAAAATCATTAAAAATAGAAAAGTAAGTTCATTGCGAAGTTATGAAACTGAAAGTTGTATTAGAACCCAGTAACGAAGGCGGATACACTATCCATGTTCCCTCACTTCCTGGCTGTATAAGCGAAGGAGAAACATTAGAAGAAGCATTAGAGAATATCCAAGAAGCAATAGAACTTTACCTAGAGCCATTGGAAGATGAATAATTACTTTCCATCCTCCAATATCAATGTAGACTCAGCAGTACGCCCAAATTCTTCTGGTGCATATTGCAGGTGAACTTCTGCACCAGGCCAGGAAAATGTACCAGGGGTGACAGAACGGACTAAGTAATGCAGGCTATAAACTCCTGGTTCCAGGTGGTCGGCGTATGCGATAATGCGATCGCGGTAAATATTCTTAAACCCAAGTTCCCAGCTATCAGCTTTTGCTTGTAATGCAGCCGTGGTAGTTTGAAAACTTGCATCCACCGCCTCAAAACCTGCTGGTAAAGGATCTTTAATTACTATATGATCCACGCTGCGATCGGCGATGATTTCTAAACCAATATCAAACACCTGTCCAGAAGCTAAAGTCAAGGGTTTATCGAAAGCGTAAATCCCCGTTTTTTGCAAAACTTTCTCTTCATTTACTTGACTAATTTCTCGCGTTATGCGTAAACCGTTAAATCTGCCTGGTTGATTTCCTTGCAAGCGATAATTATAAGCAACCAGATAATGTAAAGTGCCATTACCTGCTTTTTGCAGCGTTAAATCATTACGCCCACGAGGTAATAGGTTCATCGGCACAATTAGTTGTAAGCTAGGATTTTTGTAACCTTCAAACCGATTTTCTCCTAACTTATTACTAGCTAATTGCACTGTGGCAACAAAATTAGGTGGTGTAGGTTGCAGTTGGCTATATTCTACCAAAGCTGTTAGTGCTTGGGCATTATTATAGTTAGTTTGCCATGTACCATCCCGGCGCAGTGCGAGAAGGCTTTGGAATAACTTATCTATAACTTCGGGTTTGCTTTTCTTGGCAATAAATAAGCGTAAAGCTTGCGCTTGCGTCGTCGTAGATGAACTCATCCATCCCCAACTGCTGGGTAAACTCACAACTGCTGTGCGGCCAGTTTCATAGATATTCTGTTGCAGTTTGTTTACTAATTGTTGAGATTCATCTTGCCATTCTGGGAATTGAGATAAGTATCGCGCTAATTTAATTTGAGTTACTAAATCAAAATTATTGCGCTGTTCATAAATATCTGCGAGAAAAGTATTGCGTTTGTCTCCTAAATCTCCTAGTGCGATTAAAGCATTAATTTGCAGTTGCCTTTTACAGAGTAGTTGTTTGCAAAAATCGTATTCTCCAGGATTCGCTAGAACTTTTTGTAAATAAGCTTTCAGGCTAAACAGCATTCCAGAATCGACTAAATTAGAGAATACCTGACTAGCTTTAGCCAAAGATTCACCTGCATAAGCAGAAACCCAAGGGTCGGATTTTTCTTGTCCGGGGAAAGCAGCAAAACCACCATCGGCTATTTGGAGTTTTTGTAATTGTTCAATTGCTAAATTAGCTTGTTGGCTAGGATTAAATTCTGCAAAAGTTTGGCCATATTTTTGGGCAATACTTTGCAAATTAGTCGCAATCATTAATTGACTTGCAGCAGGTTCTGTAAACGGCAAATCATTATCTTTTAAAACCTGCTTCGCTGGTGCTTGAATCTCCGGTATTAAAGTACTCGCCAACTGAATATCTAAACCTCCCGCATCAGGGAAGGTATTTTTATCAATATTCAGAGGAATTTTCACCTGTTTTTCAGTGACACCAGTTTCAACGACTTGTTCTGTAATTTCAACTGGCTTAATTTCTAAAGGTACTTCAAAAGCATCTGCGGCTGTACCATTTAGCTGAGTGGTAAAGCGAACCTTACCAACTCCAACGCTATCCGCCACCATTGGAAAGCGATAAGCATGAGTTGCAGATTCAGCTTTGGTTTGCAATGCAGTAGTTGTGGGGTTTTTGTCAGCAAACTTCACAGTACCGCTAAGTTCGCCATTAATTGAGATATTTCCTGTATTCCCGGTGTTATTGGTGACGGATAAACCAGCGAGAATGCGATCGCCTGGACGGGCAAACTGTGGCAAGATGGCATTAGTTAGCAGTGGCTTGGTGGTGATAAACGTCGCATCCCCATTCCCGAAACGCAGATTTCCATCAGTGGCTACAGCCATCACCCGCCATGTAGTTAAGTCATCCGGGAGTTTAAAAGTTATCTGTGCATTACCATTTGCATCAGTAAGGACAGAAGCGTTGTAGTAAGCTAAGGCTTTAAAATCGGTGCGAGTGCGAGTATTAGCTGCACCAGTTGAGAAACCACCGCCATAACCCCAACCTTTTGGTTTAGCTACATCTTGTGGTTGTAATATGACATCCGCGCGATTATCGTTAAAGCGGGTAGATATCGTCTGTTCTGCATAAACTGTATCCACCAAATCTGGCGGACGATAACCAGAGAGTTGTAACACCGCTTCATTTACCACCATGACTGTAAACTGTCCTTTGGTGGGATTTCCTTGATTATCCTTCAGTTCCAGTTGTACTGTTTCTTCTGCACCAGGTTCTAATGATGCTTGCACTGGCTTAACTTGTAGTTTTAAATACTTATCTTCTAAGTTAACTTTAAAAGGTGCAAAACCAATCTTCACCAAGTTATCTAAAGTTCCTAATTCCACTTGGCTGATTGGTTTACCTTGCCTTACTAATACAGCTTCAATGGCTGCATTTGGCAGCATTTCTGGTGTAACTTGGAACTGAATTTGTGGTGCGCTTCCCTGAACCTTGGTAATTTGTTGATAAAGGGGTTTGTCTTTAATCACCGCAAAATACAATTCTGCATCTGAATAAGGAGATTGAATTAGTACAGTAGCAGTTTCACCAGGCTTAAACTCTTGTTTATCTAATTTAAGTTCTAAGACATCTTTCTCTTTCGAACCCCAAAATACAGGATTTTCTCCAGTTGCCCAAATTTGTAAATCTGTGGCACTTAATTCGGATTTGGCATCGCTAAAATTAACTCTAATCCGGTATGAACCAGATTCCGGTGCTGTCAAACTTACCGATTGGGGATTGCTAGCAGATGTAATTTCTGC
Source organism: Nostoc sp. UCD121 (assembly GCF_014222285.1). Taxonomy (GTDB): domain Bacteria; phylum Cyanobacteriota; class Cyanobacteriia; order Cyanobacteriales; family Nostocaceae; genus Nostoc. The sequence goes on along the minus strand of NZ_JACKZS010000007.1, from coordinate 11,984 downwards.
TTGTCCGACTGTTTTATATTCAACTTGATTTTTTGCCGTTCGGCTACCTTCAACTAATTGAGTGACACTGCTGTATTTAATTTCTTGTAATTCCAGGCGCACGCGTTGACCTGTTATCGGTTTTCCTGTAGGGTCGGTAACAATCACATCAATAGGAAAAGCCTTACCAGCATCAGTAATGAAATTACTTTTTAACCCAATGAGACGATTACTTGGTAAGGCTGTAAAAGTTTTGGAATTCGCTACAGACAGATTAGAAACATCTGCAACTTGCACATCCACTTGGTAAGTCATAGGATATGGCAAATCTTTAGCCACACTCACCGTTTGACTACTTTTACCATTAGCATCTAGTTGGGTATTATTTTGCAACACATCACTAGAGACGCTAGGAGATTCTTCTGGCCATAACCACTGCCGACCAAAAGTAAATTCGTCCCAACCTTTGGGAATAAAATTAGCATGTTGACGAGTAATAAAGTATTTTGCTTCTCCACCTTCTACAGGCGCACCAAACAAATAATTACTGGTAGCATTAATATCAACTTTATCGTCAATGTAAGCAAATTCTTTATCTAAGTTCAGTTCGACTTTAAAGTTGGGTGGCTTAAACTCAGCCACCCGAAATTCACCAGAAAGTTCTTGTCCATTTTTACCCTTAGCTTGGATTGTATGGTAGCCTAAGCGCTGAGTAGTTTTGATTGGCAATTCCAGAGAAAATGTACCAAATTCATTTGTAGTTTGTGTACCTAGGCTGGTCTTTTGTCCATCAGGATTTACCAAGGTTAGTTGGTAAACGGCATTTTTATCTTGTTGGATTGTGCCATTTTGTAAGAAGCCAGCAAAACCAGTAAACCAAGCTTTTTCACCTGGTTGATATAACTGCCTATCTGAGAAGATTACCCCGCGTGATTCTGGCTTACTATCTTGCCAACCTGCATCAATACCGTAGCCATAAACGCCGCTATATTCTTCAGTTCTAGCGAATGCCCAATCTTGGTTTTCACGGGCAATTACTAATAATTGTGGTGATTTACTAGAACTTTCATTGCCAGAATAACATTGCTGTAATCCATCACGAATAATTCTAAAAATTCCATTTTCATCAGTTTTACCAGTTGCACAAGGTACTGGTTCGGGGCGAGATTTTGCTTGTAATTTTGATTGATAAATTTCCACAGCCGCCGCTTGAACTGGCGAACCATCTGTTAGATGATTGACGCGAATTAAGCCTGACTCAGGAAACCACTGAGTAAATACGCCCAAATTCGTCAATTCAACTAAGCCATAAGTGGTAGGTTCTCGCCACAATTCCTTACCATTTTCCTGATATTTATTAGTACGGGCTTGCACTCCATAAGCTAACATTCCTGTGGCTGCACTTATTTTTTCCCGCAGAGGAACAGCAATATCAACTGATTGATTTTTCTTACCCGATACCTTAAAGCTTTGCCAATCAGATGGTTGTGTTAATAAATCACTACTATTATTAAAATAAACTAAGTCTGTCGGTTTAACTGCTCGATAAGCTGCTTTATATTCAGATTCTGGTAGATTTCCGGTAGTAATATTTAGCTGTAAATTTTTATCTGTGGGGAAAATATTCAAATCTGATGGTACCCAGATATCCCCGGCTAAATCTCCAGTATCATATTTAAGTGTTACAGGTTTACCCAAAGTCTGCCCAAACTTATCTTTGAGATTTCCGTCGATAGTAATTGTATAAGTTTGAGCAGGTTCTAGCGCATAAGGATTGATGCCAACAATTTTATCTTCATCATTTATTTGGATGATTCTCGAAATGTCTTTTGGTGCTGGATTAATGGTAATATTTTCTTTAGCTGAATCTGCCAGTAAGACGTTATTAAATTCTAGCTGGGGACTGCCTTTAATAAATCTTCCAAAAGTTCCACCTGAATCTGGCTGTCCGTAAAAGTTAATTTTTTGGAATGCTAAAGGTGAATAAGTTACTAACTTACTAGCAAATTCTTTTTCTGTAGAGAGATTGCCATAAGCAGGACGTATTCCGGGAGAAAAGGCTAAACGATAAGGAGTTGCCTTTTCGAGGTTTTGTTGTGGGACGAGATTATAAATCCAATTGCGGGCTGAAGGGTCAAATTTCTCTAAAGGGTCTTCTTCATTTTTTACTGGTTTTTCTTCTTTATTTAATTCGACTTTGAAGCCGACACCCTTGTTTTGCCCTTGAGGAATTAACTGTAAATGTTCTTGTACAGAAGCTAGATTTAATTCTACGTTGGAAGTAAACTGTAGCTTTGGTTGTAAATCAATGGGTTCAATATCAGCCTTTTCAATGGGATTGACACCGGGTAAATTAGTCAGGTTGATAGATTCGGTATTGAAAGTCCAAGGTAAATCTTTATCTAATCGATGATTTTTTAAATCAGCTAAACCTGCTTTGAGAGTGACTTGAAATCTTGTTGCTATTGGCAATGCTTTCTCAGCTTGAAAACCTACCATGCGCGGTGTTAAAAAGCGAAATTGACCGGGTAAAGGCGGCCAAAGGGCAAATTTTTCTAATATTTTCTGTTGTTCTGGACTATCAAGACTTTCAACTGGGATTAAAGCTTCTTTAAAACGGATGCGGATTTGGTTGAGAGGTTTTGCATCGCCAATGGGACTTATTTGTTCAATCCAGTCTGGTAATTTTGGTGGTGTGAGGGGAGATACTTCTGGGAGTTGTTCTTTATTTGAGTTGATACCAAAAAAATTACACCCTGTCATGGCTAGCATGAATGTAAAGAGAAGAAGAAACTGTATCCTTCTCTTCTGGCGTGAGGAATGGCTAATTTTTTTTAACGAACCGCCAAGAACGCCAAGGACGCTAAGGAAGAAATAGACAATTTTATAGTGCAAACGGAGTAAAAATCTGATAATCATATTTTTAGTAATTCAAAATAAAAAAATCACAAGTTATGGCGAACAAAATTTTACACACCCTATTGAGTTGGCAATGCCAAGACAAATAAAGGATGCTATATGACTATTTTTTACCTAGAGTTTGGATTTAACTATGTTTATTTACATAGATAACTAATCAGATGTGATTGTTCCTAAAAATCACTACAATTCTTAACTATGAACAAGTGTTTAACTTCTGCAAATATTAATTTACATCTGCTAAATGATTTCAAATAAATTATTAAGGATTTGACATATTTACTGATATCGATGTAATTGCTGCGTCAAAATTAAGGTAGGTTTTCTTGACAGGGATTCCCTGATGAAACTAATTTTACGATCGCTACTCCAAATTAAGCACAGTAGCAAATTTATCCTAGCTGTGCTGGTAATCTGCCTGATTATACGCTTATTACCCTATTTTGCGCCCGTTCGAGCCGCAGATATTGCCCAAAATCAGTTGGCAATGCAATTTAGCGATCGCAATGGTTTACCATTAGGAACATTACTCACCCGTGACCAAGAACACACTTCAGTAGTCACACTAAGTCAGGTTTCGCCCCAGTTTATCCATGCTATTTTAGCCGCCGAGGATGGCAGCTTTTACCATCACGGCGCGTTGGATATGAAAGCTATTATCCGCGCCAGCAAAGAAGCCATCCACGCGAAACGAATTGTTTCCGGCGCTTCCACTATTACTATGCAACTGTCGCGGATGTTAGATCCCGTCCCCCGCAGCTTTTCTGGTAAACTGCAAGAAATTTGGCTATCTTGGCGGTTAACAGCAGGGATGAATAAAGATGAAATTCTCTCTGCATATATTAATCGGCTACCAATGGGCGGGAATATATATGGTGTAGAAGCAGCCGCACAGACTTATTTTTCCATCCCAGCGAATGAGTTAAATCTTGCTCAAGCCAGTTTGTTGGCCGCTATCCCCAATAATCCCACATACTTTAACCCTTATAAACATTGGGAACGGTTAAAGCAGCGACAAAAATACGTTCTTAATCGGATGGTACAAGAAAAGTATATCAGTGGTGCGATCGCAGCCCGAACACACACCGAAAAAGTTGTATTTCAATCTCGCCCACGGGGAATTATCGCCGCACCACACTTTTTATTTTGGTTAGCCAATCAAATCCCCCCAACTCCCCTTGAAAAAAGGGGCTTAATCCCCCCCTTAAAAAGGGGGGTTAGGGGGGATCAATCCGTTATTCGCACAACTATAAATCGACCTTTACAGCAGTTTGTGGAAGCACAGGTACAGCAGGTAATTTCTTCCCTAGCCGCTAATAATGTCCATGATGCAGCTGCGTTGGTGATTGACAACCACACTGGTGAAGTATTGGCTTATGTCGGTTCACCTGATTACTTTAATCAAGCAAAACTAGGACGCAATGATGGAGTGCAAGCGCTACGTCAACCAGGTTCTACCCTCAAGCCTTTTGTCTATGAATTAGCTTTAGAAAAAGGTTTAATTCGCCCAAATACCATTTTGGCAGATGTCCCCGCCCGTTATGCAATTCCTGGTGCGAGACTTTATAGCCCAACAGATTACACCGAGAGATTTCTTGGCCCTGTACGGGTGCGAATTGCTTTAGCAAATTCGTTGAATGTACCCGCAGTGAGGGTTTTAGAAAAAGTAGGTGTGCAGACTTTCTTAGAACGACTGCATCAACTTGGGTTTGAAAACCTCAATCAAACCCCAGAACATTACGGTTTAGGGTTAACTCTCGGTAGTGGCGAAGTCAGTTTATGGGAATTAGCTAGAGCTTACGTTACTATGGCACGACTTGGAGATGCTACGCCTTTAGTAAGCACATTTTCCGATTCTTCAATCCAAAATCCAAGTTGCGCTGAAAGCACATCAAATATGCGATGTAACATCCAAAATTCAACGACGATATGGCAATTAATTACTAATATCCTCAGTGATAATCATGCTCGTGCCACAGCATTTGGTGTAAACTCTGTGTTAAATTTACCCTTTCCTGTTGCTGTTAAAACTGGTACTTCTTCCAATTTTCGTGATACTTGGACAGTTGGCTTCACTACTGATTACACCGTCGCTACTTGGGTAGGCAATTTCAATGGTGAACCGATGCGACAAGTTTCAGGTGTGACAGGCGCTGCACCCTTGTGGAATCGGATTATGCTACACCTGCACGAACATCAAGAACCAGCAGCTTTTACGCCTCCAGAAGGTTTAGTGCAATTACCTATTTGTGCAATTTCAGGATTACGACCAACACCAGATTGTACTTCAGTGGTGCAAGAATATTTCTATCCAGAAGATAAAATTGCCTACGAAGGTAACAATCAATTTAACTTACCACCAGAGTATAACGAGTGGTTGGCAAAACAACAACAATCGAGTCTTGTTTCTACCAATTTGAGAATTTTATCTCCTCATCATGGCGATTTATTTTTACTGTATCCAGGTGAAGAAGCAAAGCAAAAACTCGAATTTAAGCTAGCAGGAAATAAATCTGCGTATGTTGAATGGTGGCTAAATGGGGAAAAATTAGATACAAATTCAGCTAATTCTTTGTTTTGGAATTTACGCCCTGGGAAGTGGGATTTGGAAGCAAGAAGTGGTGAAATGACTGACAAGGTAAGTTTTAAGGTGGAATTAGCTAATATTAAACCTACTCGTCGAGGATTTTCTATCAGTAATTCTCAGGTAAAGGGAAATAGCCCATAATTGAAGAGTAAGCTAACGCGCATACATATTGCAATATTTTCCGTGTAGACCGTCATTAGTCATTAGTAATTTGTTATTTGTGTTTACCAAGGACAAAGGACAACTTCACCAATTGATGTGCAATCTTATTTGCGTACCAGCTTAATGCCTTACCTTGCTAGAAGGCATTGATTAAAAAAGGCAGGAATTACCTGCCTACTTCCGTTAAACGGTTTAATGAGTGAATTATTGCAGAGCGTATTGACAAAACCATTGCAAGATTATGTCAAAGATATGACTATAAAAATAATACGCTTGGGTTAGCCCGAAAAACCTAGAAAATCCCAAATTAATTTATATTTACTTACTGCATCTGCTTGATGGGAATCTCAATTACAAATTCTGTACCCTTCCCAGGTGCAGAAATGCAGCTGATTTTTCCCTTATGCTTCTCTACTATAATTTGGTAACTGATAGATAACCCTAAGCCAGTACCTTTACCTACAGGCTTAGTAGTAAAAAAAGGGTCAAACAATCTAGTCTTAACTTTCTCTGATATTCCTATGCCATTGTCTTTAATACTAATAATTACAAAATCTTCATTTTTAACTTTAGTATGGATAATAATAGAATTCAGATGTTTTTTTACATCTTTTTTTAAATACTCCTCTTGCTGTTCATATAAAGCGTCAATAGCATTACTTAAGATATTCATAAATACCTGATTAAGTCCTCCTGCATAACATTCAATAAGAGGCAAATTACCATAATTTCTAATTATTGTAATTTCTTGCTGTTTATGATTTTCTTTAAGGCGATGCTCTAAAATTACTAGCGTGCTATTAATTCCTTCATGAATATCAACAGGTTTCATTTCTGCTTCATCAAGACGCGAGAAGTTCCGCAAAGTTAGCACGATCTCACGAATGCGCTCAGTACCAACTTCCATTGAGGATAATATTTTTGGCAGATCATCAATAATAAACTCTAAATCTATCTTATCAATCAAACTAGTTATTTCTGCGTTGTAATTACAATTTTCTTGCTGATACAGGTTAATTAAAGTTAGTAATTGCTGACTGTATTTTCTAATATGTATTAGATTTCCATAAATGAAATTAACTGGATTATTGATTTCATGAGCAACACCAGCAACTAACTGACCTAATGAGGACATTTTTTCGGTTTGAACAAGTTGTACTTGAGTATATTGTAATTCTTGTAGTGTCTGTTCTAGTTGAAGATTTTTGTGTTCTAACTTTGACGTTCTCTCCGTCACTTGCATTTCTAATTTACAATTTGTTTCTTCTAAGGCGACTTGAGCAATTTTTTTATCTTTTAAGTATTGCTGCAATAAATTCAATACTAAAAGCCATGCTGGAATCAGCAGTGCTAAACTTATAACAGATTCTAAAACTGCCCAAAATATTCTTTTATAATATTCATCAACCTTTTGCTGTAACTGAAGTAAAATATTACGATTTCTTTTGGCAACACCATCAGCATAAATGTGTTTCTGAGTTTCATATTCTCGGCTAGAAAGTAGTAGTTGTGCTATCTCTTTTTGATTTTTGTTAACTAACTCAAAAGATTTATATTCCATTGCTACCAAAAGCTGATTAGCAACATCAATTTTTTGGGCATCCTCATTTTGATATGCTTTAGGAGCCAGTTTAATAGATTCTTTAATAGCAATATCGAGTTTAGGCTCAAATTGGCGATATCGTTTTTCCCAGATAGAGTTTCCTGTAGCAGCATTCATCCGGGCTGACATCGTTAATACTTCATCAAGATAAGTAATTTCATCACTTAGCGTTTGTAGTTTAAATTCATGTTTAATAATACTATTGAAGTTATAATATACTTGCCAGTTGAGCCAAATTTGAGGAATAAACAAGAATAATGTCAGCAGTACTGTTACAGTTACTAGTTGAGAAGAAATAAATCTCAGTTTGTAAGGCAGGTGCATTTTTTTATATTGTTTTTTTAGATAGATTATAATTGTGTATTAACTAAAGTTAACACTTCCTGTAAGCCTTTTTTTTCAGTATTAATACTGAATAAATAGTTGGAAAAGCTTTTCCAGGCAACATTAATACACTATTAAAATGATGTATTAACCAAACGTCAAAATCATTTTTTGGCTAGTTAGGTAAACTAAATCCTAATAAATTTGCTTTTAAAAAATGTTTGATTATTAGAATTACTATTTGATTTTTGGACAGAATTAGGTATTGTAGAGTGTGTTTTAACGGAGTTTGTAACGCATCATTATCGAGGCTTGGGCGTGCTACGCTATCCTTAATACACCCTAAGTATCTTTTGAGAAATCAAACCGAATTCCTATATATCTATTTAAAAATATTCATCTAAATTAATAGCCAAATGAAGAATCATCGGCTGATATAGATTGCTGGAATAGCTTTATCATGCTTTAGTTGATGGGTTTTTTATCACAGTCCTGAATTCGATGAATATGTTACTTGGTATGGGCAACTAGCTAGATGCCAAAAAGTGGCAAACTAAATATAAAGTTTATAGAAAAACCGCAAACTCAAACTATGACTCAGCAACCAAGCGATTTAGACAATAAGGCTGTATTTGAAAAGTTGTGGGGAATTACAAAAGAACTCCACCAAAAACTGGAGGCTAGTTTCCAGTTACATCCAGACCCTTCTGTAGAAGATTTACAGCAATACAGCAGTCTCGATGGCAATATGAAGGGTTCACTGACTGCTTTTTCTGGGGAAGAAATTGACTGGCTAGTGCATTCGTGGTTGGGAAACCCGGAAAAATCAAACTTTACTACTATGCGTCTCACCACTTGGTTGAAGTCGCATATCCAGGTTCCCCATTTAGCTTTTGAGTTTGGCACACTTCCAAATGGAAATATTTTATTTTATATAGATTACATTGCCCGAACTGAGCTTTTAACCGATTTGGCATATCTCGATCGCTACTATGAGCCAGTTAATCAAACATTCTTAAAGTTGCAAGACGATTGGCGCTTAAAGGCATTTACTAGCAAAAGCGCCTATATTCGCTTATTTCAATCGCCTGCTAGCTTGTGCTACACCAGCGCACCCACCTTGGAAACTCTCGAACTGATTCGCACACTTGCACACGAAACCCTCGAACGCTGGCTAACTTGGGTAAATATAGCTGAACCCTTACCAGAAGATGCACGCATCGCTTTGGCAGCCCGTGATTTGTTGGTAAGGCGTACCAGTGCTGAACGCGATCCAGGTAATAAATTTGTCGCACAGATGTTTGGTTCTGAGTTGGCAGATAAACTTGTGCGATCGCTCTGGGGAGGTTTAGGCAGTAGGCATTGTTAAGATTAATCAGTTGCTCTGAGCAACTGGTTAAAGGTAAGCAAACTTTTGCCACAGTGTACTAATGCGATCGCAGACTCTCATAGGTAAGTTCCGCATTTGACCAGTGAGTTTCTGCCAAAAATTCACTAAATGTGGCCAGAAGTCCAGGAAATTCTTCTTCTCGTAAACGCTGGACATCGGCTTGATAACCTTTTTTGCGATACCACTGGATCAAATCGAACAGTTCTTTTTGCAGCAGGAGCAAGAAAATCCAAGCAGGTGTCTCTTTATGGACAACTTTTATCCCCTGCGCTTGGGAGAATGCCTCTGCCATTTGCTTTGGAGTCAACACATCGCCAGCTAGCTCAATTTCTTGACCAATATACTTGGTGGGATGTTTAATTACATAGGCAGCAACGCGGCCCATATCCTTAGTTGTAATTAGATGAAGGGGTTTATCTGGCTGAATTGAAAACGGAAAACTACCTTTGAGAATAGAAGGTCGCGTGTACTTCTTCCAAAACTCCTCCATAAACAAGCAGGCTCGCAACATAGTAGTCGGTAAGCCCGCTTCTTTGAGAATTTTCTCTACTTGGTACTTTTGCTCAATGCGGGGGATTCCGGAATTCCTATCCGCTCCACCTGCCGAATTGTAGACAAAGTGCTTAATGTCAGCTTGTTTGGCAGCTTGTGCAACTCGCCTGGCTCTCTCCACCTCTAGCGGGTCAATTTTAGCGGAATCCGCAGAAGTGGCGTGGCAGTAAATAGCCGAAATTCCTGCAAAGGCTGCTATGAGAGAAGTTTCATCGTCGAGGTTGGCTTTTACCAGTTCAACTCCGGCATTGTTGAGCTTTGCAAGAGTTGGACGATTAAGATCAATTTCTCTAGTGATGACTCGCAGGTTGGTAACTCCCTGTTCGAGAAATCCCTTAACGACATTTCCACCCGTGCCGCCAGTAACTCCGATGAGTAAAACTTTATCGGTGCTTGACTCTGTGCGATCGCGGAAATTTGACATTCTCTCTTCTACCCGAAGTTCTTGATTTAAGTTTATCCAAAGACAGGAGAAGCAAACAATAATTCCACGCCATTTACAGTTGTTTTAGCTCAGTGAAAGAATTCTGGCAGAAGCTAGATGCTGGCTTTTTGCTTTTATATTATGTTTGTTTGCATTCTTATCTAAAAAGGTACAAACAGTGCTTGAGCAGCAAATTAATGTAGACAATACAGTCTTATTTGAGCAATTGTGGGGTTGGACAAATGAACTCTGTGAGAAAATAGACGCTCGTTTTGAATTATATTCAGATCCGTCTACCGAGAACTTTCAAAAGTACTCTGCCTTGATTGGAGAAGCGCACGGCTCGGTCAATACCTTCTCTGGCCCAGAAATTGATTGGCTGGTGCATTCATGGTTGCGCGAACCTAAATCTGGCTTTTGCAATATGCACCTAACTGTTTGGCTCAAGTCCCAGATTCGTGTTCCTCATTTGGCTATTGTCTTTGCCACAGTTCCAGAACTGTTCTTTTTTATAGATTACGTCCCTCGCACCGATCTATTCACTGACCTCGACTATTTGGATCGTTACTACGAACCTGTGAACCAGACATATTTGGCGTTCCTGAAAGATTCACGTTTTCAGCAGTATATTAGCAAAACGCTGTATATCCGTCAGGTACAATCTCATACTAGTTTGTGTTACACCAGTCCAGTTACAGAAGAGACACTTGCTCGCGTCCACACGGTAGCGCATGAGATGATAGATCGTTGGCTAGGTTGGGTAGATGAAGCTGAACCAGTAGCAGAATCAGAACGGACTGCTTTATCTGAGCGTGACTTATTTGTGCGCCGTACTGTTGCAGAACGCGACCCAGACAACCAAATTGCTGTGCAGCTATTTGGGGCAGAAATGACGGATAAATTAGTGCGATCGCTCTGGGGTGGCGAGCGTATTCTATAAGGTAGTAAAAAAATTTGGATGCAGCATGGCAGATAATACTGATAATCTCAACTCATTCCGGGCTTTGGCGCTGCAAGTTACCTGTCATGCAGTCAATCAAACAAGCGATCGCCACGAAGCGCGATCGCTCATGCTAAATTCCATCAACCGCCTAGCTCAACAAATTGCTGCCAGTATCGCTTTCATTGGCTTTGATTGTCGTTTAATTGTACTGCCAGAATATTTCCTCACTGGTTTTCCGATGGGAGATTCTCTTGGAGGATGGGCAGAAAAAGCCTGTATAGAAATGGCTGGTGCAGAGTATGAGGCGCTGGGTAAAATTGCCCAAAAGCATAAAATATTTTTAGCTGGTAACGCCTACGAAGTTGATCCCAACTTTCCTGGATTGTACTTTCAAACCTGCTTTATTCTTGACCCCTCTGGCTCAATCGTCTTGCGGTATCGGCGGCTGAATTCCTTATTTGCTCCCACTCCCCATGATGTTTGGGATAAATATCTTGACTGTTATGGTTTAGAGGGAGTTTTCCCCGTAGCCAAAACTGCGATCGGTAATTTAGCAGCTTTAGCATCAGAAGAAATTTTATATCCAGAAGTTGCGCGGTGTCTGGCGATGCGAGGAGCAGAGATTTTTGTCCATTCCACCTCGGAAGTATACAACAAAAATCTCACTCCCAAAGACGCAGCAAAAATCACTCGCGCCGTCGAAAATATGGCTTACGTGGTTTCAGCTAATACCGCAGGCATAGCTAATATTGCCATCCCCATAGCTTCGGCTGATGGTGGCTCTAAAATCATCGACCATCGCGGAATTGTTTTAGCTGAAACAGGTGCAGGCGAGAGCATGGCAGCATTTGCCGAGATTGATTTAGGAGCATTACGCCGCGATCGCCGCCGACCAGGGTTACATAATTTACTTGCCCGCCAACGCTTTGAACTATACGCCAAAAGTTATCACCAATCACACTTCTACCCAGCTAATACTATGCTGGAGGGAGAAATAGACCGCAAACATTTTTTGCAAACCCAGCAAACCACAATTGATCGGTTAGCCCAACTGGGGATAATTTGAATTGGGGAATGGGGAATGGGGAAGAGGCAGAGGGG
>NZ_JACKZS010000079.1 GCF_014222285.1 Nostoc sp. UCD121 | reverse complement strand
TGCCTTGCACTTTTGTTCGATTTATAGACTTCAATCACTATTTATACAAGGGTTTCAGTCTTAACCAGCAAGCCCTAATTAGCTAAAAGTTTTTCCACCAATTGTTGATGATATAAAGTCATTAGCTGGCTAGCATTTAAAGTTTCTACAGCATAAGCTTTTCCTATTAAGTCGCTGAATTCTACTTCAAAAACTCCAGGTTCATATTCTTCTACAATCGTTCCTACTTGACCGCGATGCAATCCCAATTCTGGTAAGTCTTCAGTTAGGGCAACCACATCTAATAATTTCATTGGTATTACCTCATTGCTTAGATTACATAACAGGTGACTAGGCGGGGGAAGCCTTCATTATTACGCACTATCCAAACGCTTTGAATAATTGCTTGTTTATCTGAACGATTCAGGGGAAAATCAATGATATATTTTTGACCGTATGGATTCCTTTTACCAGGGATAGCATCATAATTTACTACTGCTTGTAAAAGGATTGTTTTTAATTCTTCTGCATCATCTAAATTTAAGCCTAGTGCAGATTTAAATACACGGGCTTTGTGTTTTCCCTCTGGATGTTCTGGGTTGAGACAGTAATCTACAATTTTATCTATTTCAACGATAGCGCATTCAGGGTTAGGAAGTTTCATAATACGTTTGCTACACAAGCTTCTCCGCTTTTTTCACCTGGATATGACCTGTATGTAATACACCCTACTCGGAAAAGGCTAAGATTTAACTGCTGGATACTGTTTCAACACCTGCTTTAAATATTGCCCAGTATAAGACCTGGGATTTTTTGCAACTTCCTCCGGTGTTCCCACAGCAATCAATTCTCCACCTTTGTCGCCACCTTCTGGCCCCAAATCTATCACCCAATCAGAACAACGAATTACATCTAAGTTGTGTTCAATTACTAAAATTGAATTGCCTTTATCTACCAATCGTTGCAACACATCTAACAATTTGTGGACATCGTAAAAAGATAACCCTGTTGTCGGTTCATCTATTAAATAAAGTGTCTTACCTGTGGCGCGTCGAGATAGTTCTGTTGCCAATTTTACCCGTTGCGCTTCACCACCTGATAAGGTTGTAGCAGGTTGTCCTAGTTGGACATAACCCAAGCCGACATCAAATAAAGTTTGCAAACGCGCGATCGCTTTGGGAATATTCTGGAAAAAGTCTAGACTTTCCTCAACTGTCATTCTCAGTACATCAGAAATAGACTTATCTTTATACTTCACTTGCAAAGTTTCGCGGTTGTATCTTGCACCTTTACAAATTTCGCATTGCACGTAAACATCAGGGAGAAAGTTCATTTCAATTACATTCACACCTTGTCCGCTACAAGCTTCGCAACGTCCACCTTTAACGTTGAAGGAAAATTGTCCAGGTTTGTAACCCCTAGCTTTGGCTTCTACTGTTTGGGAAAATACATCTCGAATGGCATCAAAAATTCCTGTGTAAGTTGCAGGGTTAGAACGTGGTGTGCGTCCAATAGGGGATTGATCGATAACGATCGCTTTATCAATCGCATTTAATCCCTGAATTTTATCCAAATGTCTGGGTAAAGGAACTTTTTTAGTTAAATGGTGTTGCAGAGATGGATATAGTAATTCGTTAATCAGGGTAGATTTACCAGAACCAGACACACCTGTGATGGAGACGAGTTTACCTAGCGGAATGTCTACATCTATATTTTGTAAATTGTTGCGATGGGCATTTTTAATTCCCAAACTGCGCCCATTTCCTTCTCGGCGTTCTGCTGGTGTAGTAATTACTCGTCTTCCTGATAAATATGCACCCGTCAAAGAATCTTCTGCTGCTAATAATGCCTCAAAATCACCTTGGGCGATAATATTTCCGCCGTGAATTCCTGCACCGGGGCCAATATCAACAATGTGGTTGGCTGCACGAATTGTTTCTTCATCGTGTTCAACGACAATTAATGTATTACCCAAATCGCGCAATTTCGTTAAGGTTTTGAGCAATCTGCCATTATCTCGTTGATGCAAACCAATGCTTGGTTCATCTAAAACGTAGAGAACTCCTGTTAATCCAGAACCAATTTGCGTTGCTAGACGAATCCGTTGGGCTTCGCCACCGGAAAGGGTCATGGCTGGACGGTCAAGGGTGAGATAATCTAAACCTACATCCAACAAGAATTGCAATCTGGCTTTGATTTCTCTCAGGACTAAATCAGCAATTTGTAATTGGCGATCGCTCAACTTAAATTGCTCAATTCTCTCTCGACAATCTCGAATTGATACGGTAGTCAATTCTAAAATTCCATATTGTCCCAACTTCACCGCCAAGGCTTCCGGTTTTAAGCGTTTTCCCTTACAAACTTCACACGGTTGGTCAATTAAATACTGCTCTAATTTTTGTTTAACTAATTCAGAACCACCCTCATACTGCCGTTGCAAAATTGGAATAGCACCCTTAAAACTCTGCTTCCTTTGAGCTTCTGCGGCTCGTTCATCTTTCTCGCCAAACAAAATAATTTGTTGCTGTTCTTCTGTCAGCTTGCTCCAATTTGTTTGTAACTCAAATCCATAAATTTGCCCCACGCTATAGAGTAATTCCAAGTAATAAGAATTATCTTTTTCTGACCAAGGCGCGATCGCAGCATAAACTGGCGCTTCCCAGTCGGGTACGATCAAGTCTGGCGCAAATCTTCTTAAAGTCCCGATGCCATGACAGTGCGGACAAGCACCATAAGGCGAGTTAAAGGAGAACAATCGCGGCGATAATTCCTCCATTACCGCGCCATGTTCTGGACAAGCAAAGTTTTCCGAAAATACTAATTCTTCTTCTTTTTCTTGTCCGTCGTCACCAAGCAGAGTGACCAGAATGGCTGCAATCCCACCCGATTGCTTGAGACACGTAGACAAGGAATCAACCAAACGCTCCTGAATATCAGCCTTTTTCACCAAGCGGTCAATTACCACTTCGATGGTGTGGGTAAAATTTTTATCCAATTCAATGGAATCTGACAGTTCGCGGATTTCGCCATTGATTCGCACGCGGACAAAACCTTGAGATGCCAGACTTGACAAAAGCTTACGATGTGTGCCTTTTTTCCCCCTGACAACGGGTGCAAGAATTTGGAAGCGGGTGCGATCTGGTAATTCCATGATGCGATCGCACATCTCATCGATTGTCTGGGGTGCAATACAGCGATCGCATATCGGACAATGGGGTTCGCCAGCCCGACCAAATAACAGCCGCAAATAGTCGTAAATCTCTGTCACCGTACCCACAGTGGAACGGGGGTTATGAGATGTTGATTTTTGGTCAATGGAAATTGCTGGACTTAAGCCTTCAATAGCTTCCACATCCGGCTTATCCAGTTGTCCTAGAAATTGCCGTGCGTAGGCGCTGAGGGATTCCACATAGCGACGTTGCCCTTCAGCGAAAATGGTATCAAAGGCTAGGGAAGACTTACCAGAACCAGAAACGCCAGTGAATACGATTAGGCGATCGCGTGGCAATTCCAAGTCAATATTTTTCAGATTATGCTGCCTAGCACCCCGAATCCGAATGGTATTCTGGCTGTTGTGGCTGGGGTACGGAAGATGTCCATTCAAGGATGCTGCTAGCTGTTTGTCTGACATATTGGGCGGCGAAGAAGGAGTTTCTTATGAAACAGTCCTTAATAATACTATCTTTAATTAGTTTATAGTAGAACAATCGTACTGTTTTAGTTAGTTATCGTTCCAGATTCATGCCGCAGACATCCTTAAGAGTCAGCTAATTTGGAAGCATCCCGATTAAATATCCTTCTTAGGGCGAATATGGTATCGCAAATCCAATCGCCGACCCAGCCAGAGATCATCTACTTAGATATTGACGGACAACTAGTTGCTAATAATACCATACAGTTTGGCTGGATTTTAGAAATTAAGCAGAATATAGAGTGGCTATTTGCTGATTTAATTGGGAACTTCAAGCTTTGAACTCGGAAGTTCGACCTTTTTGCTCGGTCATTGGTGTTTGGAACTCGGAAGTTCGACCTTTTTGCTCGGTCATTGGTGTTTGGAACTCGGAAGTTCGACCTTTTTGCTCGGACATTGGTGTTTGGAACTCGGAGCTTCGACCTTTTTGCTCGGTCATTGGTGTTCGGAACTTGAAACACCGAGTTCAGAACTGCGATCGCATCTCTAATTTACCAAGCGATCGCTTTTAGCTATACATTTAAGCTTAGAATCACTGCAAAAATTAGGTTTTAAAGTGCGATCGTATTTCTAATTTACTGAGCCATGTCTACGACGGGCTACGCCTACGCCTCATACTCTATATTTAAGCTTAGTGTTGCAGCAAGCGATATCTATGACGGGCTATGCCTATGCACCCATCACCAACACCCCTGCTCCTCTGCTCCCCTGCTCTTCTGCTTCCCTTCTCCCTAACGCCTTGGACACACCTTAACCGCATCAGGATCAGGATGGCTAGCCAAATAATCCTTTAGCCAACTGCAACCCTCTGCTAATAAAACATCAACATTCCAATTCCACAATTTGATGGTCTTGTCCCAACTGGTGGAAGCTAAAGTTTTGCCATCGGGGCTGAAGGCGACGCTGATGACCCCATCGTTATTCCCAGTTAGGGTGGTAATTACTTTGCCCGTGTCCCGATTCCACAATTTGATGGTCTTGTCCCAACTGGCGGAAGCTAAACTTTTGCCATCGGGGCTGAAGGCGACACTGATGACCCCATCGCTATGCCCAGTCAGGGTGGTAATTTCTTTGCCTGTGTCTCGATTCCACAATTTGATGGTCTTGTCAGCACTAGCGGAAGCTAAAGTTTTGCTATCCGAGCTGAAGGCGACGCTGATGACCGGAGCGCTATGCCCAGTCAGAGTAGTAATTTCTTTGCCTGTGTTCCGATTCCACAATTTGATGGTCTTGTCAGCACTAGCGAAAGCTAAAGTTTTGCCATCCGGGCTAAACACAACGCTTTCTTGACGCGTTGCCAGAGTTTCTGCCTTAGCTTTTTTCAAATCTACCTTAGCAGCATTTGTTTCTGTGGTAGCTTTTGCTGCTGCTGCCTTTGCTGTTCGTGCTTGCCCTAATTGATATTGAGCCAATATTAACGATGCTACCGCCCCCACCAGAGTCACCCCTAGCACCACAGAACCAATGCGAATTAGCTGATTAGCTTTGTGGTTCGCCTCTGCTAAAACTTGCTTTGCCTGTTCCTCTGCTTCGAGCCTTTTCTGCACATCGCGCTTTTCCAAAGCTTGGCTAGCAGCTAAAAATTGATAGTCTAAATCACTCAAGCTTTTCCCTGCTGACCATTCTTGGGCATCATACAAAGTCTTTCCCCGCAACAACCGTGACTCATCTTGACGCTCAGACTTAACCCAAACATTCAATGCGTCGGAGTAAGGGCGCAGTTTTGCCAAGATGCGCTCAGACCATTCCTGCTTAAACACCTCTGCGTAAATGCGGTTATAAATTCGTAGCTTCCCATCCCGCTTTACCACCAATCCCGTCAGCCGCAGTTCTGTTTGTTCAAGACTGTCATCAGTTGCTATCTCTCCCTGCTGCAAAATTTGCTGACACAACCCCAACAATCGCCCAGTCCGCTGTTCCCCACTCCGCATGATTCTGTCTCGAATCGTCTTCAAATGCTCTGGCTCATCCTGCGTCTCCCAATTCTCAATAATCCCCTCGCGTACTAACTCTTCCACCCAGTCCTCAACCTCTAGTCCCCAGTTCCTAGTCTCCAGTCCCCCCTGCACCAGCAACTTACAAACTTTTTGCGTCAAAAACGGCTGTCCTCCCGTCCAGTCCAGCACCACCTGCATCAACTCTTGAGAATCACCCACTTCTGCCAATCCCTGTGCCAAGGATTGCGCCTCTTGGAGTTGAAAGCCAGTTAAATCAATTGCCTGTCCAATATTAAAAGGTGTCCGGCGTTTGTCTTGAATCAAATCTGAAGGCGTAGATACGCCAATCAAAGCAAAGGTGAGGCGATTATATTCAGGATGGTCTGCTCGTCGGTTGTAGCAATCGCGGATAACTGCAAAAAAGTCATCTAAGTTAAATGAAAGACTTAGAATGCTGTCAATTTCATCAATAAAAATAACAATCTTTTCAGTAATTATTTTTAGTAATATTGTTTCAATAAACTTGCTTAAGCGCTGTACTGGTGAAAGCAACCCGTTATCAGTCCACCAAGTATCTAAATCAAAAGTTGTATAAATATTAAAACTTCCTACCAGAGTATCAATTACCCCGGCATACCACTGTTCTGGGGTAATATCTGCCGTCCCAATAGCTGTAATATCAACAACAGCACAAGCAAATCCCTCAGTTTGCAACTGCTGCATTACCTGCACCCGCAAGCTAGATTTCCCCATCTGCCGGGAATTGAGTACATAACAAAAATCCCCAGCTTTCAAGCCTTCATAGAGGTCATGGTCAGCTTGCCGTCTAACATAAGTTGGTGCATTTTGAGGCAGACTACCACCGACTTGATATTGGTACTGGGTCATAAACAATTAAAAATTAAAAATTATGAAATACAAATTTGGTAGGGTATGTTAGCACAGAGACTACGAATTACGGACTAAATAAGCTAGACGTTTTAACACTTTTACCACAGTATCTAGGTCATCTCCACGATTGAGCGACAGTGTGTAAGATAATGCATATCTTGGTGTATCCTGTTTCGTCAACTTAATAAATTGAAATTCTCGACCATTGGTTACAAAACCAAATGTAGGTTTATCATTACCAGGATTAGCCAACATATAAGCTAATGCTTGAGAAATTGCTACCTCCAAAGAATATTCTGCTCGTTTCGCCTCAACAACGAGAACCCAAAATGGAGGATGAAACACCAAGATATCAATACGTCCTCTAATAATTGTGCCTTCGTCTTCAGAAGAAATTCTGACCTCTTCTTCCGAGGCGATGTAAAAAGGCGGTTGATAAAAACCTGCTAGACGCAATATCGGAGATAGCACCACCATTTTGACTACAGGTTCTAAAATTTGGTAGCGGGATAAATGCAAATATTCTGCCTTGACTTCGTTAAGAGATTGCTTTTCTAAATCACTCAACTCAGGTAAATCTTGCTGCCACTCTAAAAAAAACTGTTCGTTGTCTGCACGTTGTAGCCCAAATTCATCAATAAGTTGGGCTAGGGTGATATCTTTTCCTTGAATAACTTGAACCATTGTTAAACCTTTTTGTTAAATGGTAATTGCAGATAAAAGTCTTATTGCACTCCTAATGTACTTTTTTAATTTTTCAACCCCAAGCGATCGCAAAAATATTGACGGTACAATTCACACAGTGGCACTACTTGATTGCCTTGAAACTTAACTAACCCCATACTGCGAAGTTTAAACGCTTCAGTTGTGCCTACATCCACGGCGCGATTTGCCATCATCGCTTGTTTGACGGCAGCTAGCAATTCTGCATCCTCTTGCAAATTCAGCCAATGGCGGCGCAGATGGTCACTGTAAGGCCCTTCCTCGGTTGCGGCGATTTTTTGCAGATTTTCCAGCGTCATCCGACCACGGGCAATTTCATAAAGCGCTACCCGCACTAAATAAGGATGACCACCGACGAGTGTCATTAATTCTTCAATTTGTGATTCAGTCCAATTGAGTCCGTGACGCTGTACTAAATCTTGTACTTGTATTTGATTTAAGTCTGGTAACTCAATGGGTAAGCCGACATTAAAAGGCGATTGATTAATATTGAGCGGAATATAAACTTCCTTAGAATGCACAATCACCAACCGGAGATTTTTCCAAACTGTCTCATTCTTTGACCGCTCATGCCAAGCTCGTAGCAATCCAAAAAAATCAGCCGCAATTATGGGATGCTTGAAGACTTCATCGACTTCATCTAAACCCAAAGCTATGGGGCTATTAATCGCGGGTAATAAATACCGTTGAAAGTAATTTGTACATTTATTCTTGCTACCTAAAACACCCTTCCAATAATCGTCTAGCTTCTCTGGTAGATTCAATTCGTAAGTAATGCTGGCACAGAACCACTGCAAAAATTGATCTAAATTGGCGAGAAATTCTGCATCGGCTGACTGGAAATTTACGGGTGCAGTCTGATAGTTATGTTGACTAGCATGATGGAGAACCCGCGACATGAGGGAAGTTTTGCCCATCTGCCGGGGAGCTTTGATGCGAATTAAGGCCCCTGGTTGAAGAATCGCTTCATAACAGTCTACCTCAATAGGCGATCGCTCCACATAGAACGCAGAGTTTAAAGATACCTGCCCTTCTGGATTTTCTAAGGAGACTGCTGTTTTTATCTCAATATCTGGAATCGTTTCGTTAGCAGAGATAGCACCTTGGGGATTGTTCCGGCTTTTCAGCACTGGGGTGGAAGACTCTGGAATACTTTCTAAATCAATCGCGCTACAGCCAAACTCATAAGCATCCTCATAAGACCTATCAGCACCCAGTGCATCATAAAAGCCTACCGCAAATTTAATTGCGGCGCGATCGCCAATTGCCCGATTCATGCCAACTACGCAGTTAATGTGTTGGTGAATCGACTCAGCTTGTACCTCGCTATAACAGGCATTTAATAATACACACTCAACTTTGTCTTTAAATAACTTAAATAGCCTTGCCAGTGACTCCGTACTCACCAGCTGCATTTCCCCTGTATTATTTTCCAAGGCTAAACCTTGATTTCCACCCCCATGTCCAGAAAAATGTATGATATGAGGATTATGATCTAAAAGCGCACGCCGCAAATCGTCAGGCCGCACCGCCCATTTAGTAATAATTTCAAACTTATCTCGGCTGCGAGAGCGTTGCAACCCTTCCTGAATTTCCCTTACTTCCTCGTCCAAGCGAAGTTTATCTGTCGTCGTGGGATTAGCTGACACAATCAGGATTTTTTTCACAGCGCTATCAACTATTGAATGCAGGCTTCTGGCTTAGATGTAGTTTACTACAACAAATAACTACACAATTACTGATAGTACATTACCGTTGACAAGTATTTGAACTGGATTCATCCACCTTTTATCTCCGTTGACGAGTGTTTGAACCGGATTCATCCACCTTTATATCTCCGTTGACGAGTGTTTGAACTGGATTCATCCACCTTTTATCTCCGTTGACGAGTGTTTGAACTGGATTCATCCACCTTTTATCTCCGTTAACGAGTGTTTGAACTGGATTCATCCACCTTTTATCTCCGTTAACGAGTATTTGAACTGGATTCATCCACCTTTGAACTCCGTTGACGAGTCTTTAATACTCGTGAAAATGACAGCAATTTTCACAAGGGTGGAATACATATAATTTTAGGGGCACAATATATTGTG
Source organism: Nostoc sp. UCD121 (assembly GCF_014222285.1). Classification (GTDB taxonomy): domain Bacteria; phylum Cyanobacteriota; class Cyanobacteriia; order Cyanobacteriales; family Nostocaceae; genus Nostoc. The sequence continues at coordinate 23,198 of NZ_JACKZS010000079.1, read as the reverse complement.
CCCCTACTCATGTAGTCTATTCAATTGAAAACGACTGTAATCCTTAGCCAGAAGCAACCTAATTAATCTTAATTTCCGGTTTTTTGTTGACAACTTGCGTTTAAATCCCAGCTTTGACATTCTCTAGCTTCCAGCAATTGCCTAACCGCACTACCAGGCTGACAGCTCATCAAAGTTGCCCCCATCGTAGCCAGTGTAATAACAGTAGCTAATCCCAGCACTGTAGTTCGTTTTATAGGTTTAATTGTACTGATTAAATTATCTATTCTAGTGGCAGTACCAATAACCTCAATTGGCTCAAGTGCTTTTAAAGCAATAGCCGCATTAGCATAGCGGCGTTTTCGGTTACGTTCCACCATTTTCATTAACCATGACCGAAAACGCGGGCTGATTTGAGGAACTAATTGCTGGAAATTAAAGCGGTAGTTATCATCAATTAATTTTCCAATATCAACAGAACGGGTATTAGTAAGTAAGCAAATTAGTGTTGCTCCCAAACTATATAAATCTGATGCCTCAGTCAGGGAATGACCAAACTGTTCTTCTGGTGGCATAAAACCTGGGGTTCCTGCTACAAAGCTGCTAAGAGCTATTTTTGCACCCTGTATCCTAGCTAATCCAAAATCAACTAAATAAGCATTTAGTTGCTCATCAACCAAAATGTTTTCTGGTTTGATATCCCGATGAATAATTGTCGGAACTTGCTTTTGTAGATAAACTAAAAGCTCTAAAATTGACAGAGCAATTTGCTTAATTTCTTCTGGATGAAAGCTGTTTTTTAAGCCTAAAGATGGAGCATTTTTATGTTCCTGTACCAGATAAAAAGCCCCTGGTATTTCAAAAGAATCTATATAGCGAGGGATGCGAGAATGATTGAGTTGCTGCAAAATTTCAATTTCGCGCTGATATGCTTTCACACCTGACAAATCAGCATCGGCCCGAGCAAAACAAAACTCTTTAATCACTACCTGTTGCTTAGAATTGAGAACATTAGCTAAGTAAGTAATTCGTCCCCCTTCTCGGTTGCGTCCTAGTTCGCTGATAACTTGATAGCCTTGTTGAGAAAAATCTGGATGGTGATTTGAGGGAATTACCTCTTTATGTCCATTACGCACATCAAGCTCCATTACACGCCATACGAGTTTGATTCTGTCAATCCCTTTGGGAGAGGGAATAGGGAATAGGCAACAGGCAACAGTGAAATTTGTGCTTGTAGATGCCGTTTGGTTGCCTGTTCAATCTAAAATCTAAAATCTAGAATCTAAAATTGATTGACCCAGATTGTTAGCCTCATTTCTACTCTGCATCGGCCAAGACGCGGGGACAGAAAATATCTTTGCATTTGCGTCTTGGCATGAAATTACTAATTTTGCGTTAGCCAATCGATAATCTGGGCATTGACAACACCTGGAACTTCATCGTGCGGACAATGACCGGCATTCGGAATGGGGACTATTTTGATTTCTTTGCCATTCTCACGCGCCTTTTCGTAAATCTTTGCCCCGGTAATTGGTGTCCAGGGATCATCAGCACCCCAAATTACTAATAGAGGACGTTCTACTTTGGGCAAAAGTTCCTCTGGACTTGGGCCAGGAGGGGCTGTGAGAATAGATGCGAAGACTTGTTGCGCTCCTGGGTCGCAAGAGGGAGTATAAAGTAAATCGACTAATTCATCGGTAACGGCTTGACGATCGCGGTAAACTTGGTAGAGGGTGCGGCGGATTTGGGCTTTTTGACGGATGCGGTTATAGACAAATTTACCTGTAATTGGCGATCGCACAAACCGATTAAAAGCTGCCATCACTATCCGTAGCGGCGGATTCAATTCATGAGGACGATGGCTCAACCCACCCGCAGAGTTAATCAAAATACCACCAGCAGCAATTTCTGGATGTTCTACCAGTACAATCAAGCTCAAAAGTGCGCCGATGGAGTTGCCAATAAATACAGCAGGTTCGTGTATATGTGCTGTGCAGAAATCTTTCAGCAGTTCCACCCAAACTTCCACACTGTAATCAATGGGCGCTTTATCGGAACCGCCAAAACCTAAAAGGTCTATGGCAAACACCTGGTAGCCAGCATCAGCTAAAACTGGGATATTTTTACGCCAGTGTCCAATGGAAGCACCGAAGCCGTGAACCAGTACCAGAGGTCGTCCAGTACCCATGACAGTGTACTGAATTTTGTAACCCTGCCAAGTCCAAAAGAATTTTTCAAAAGCGTCTTGGGTTGCAAGCTGCTGTGTAGTTACAGTCATTAATAAGATTCATAAAGTGTATCTTCAAATATATTAATGTTCTCTGACCTCATAACTCGCCACTGATTAGATGTTAGTTTCATCCACGCCAAGGGATTAATGAGTCAAGGGATACCAAATACCCCTGTGCTTTTTTAGACGAATGGTAGCGTGAGATGAAATACATGAATCAAAGTTACTTTGCTCAAATGAGCAAGTTTGTTCTGGCTGCAACCTCTGTGGCAATATTATCGCCAATAGCTTCTGCATCTGCAACTTCAGGGTTCTCTACCACCGTCGCCCAAATATCTGATAATTCCACAGGTCAACAACTTTTAGCCGATAAAAAAGTAGAAACCAGGAGTCGTACTACTATTGAGCGGCAAACTATCACCACAGAAAGCCGCAGTAGTAGTGTTTCTGCAAAAGGCAAAAAAACAGGTTTTAGCCTTGCCATTTGGGAACCATCCGGGAACTTGTCAGAGGTGATTGCTCGCATTTCTGTCAAGAGTAAAGGTGGCAAGGGCTATTTAAAAGAGCGCTTTTTGGGTGATTACAAGTACAAGATTAAGCAAAAAGCAAAATTTGCTAAGGGGTTAAAAGCTAGCGATCGCATCGTCGTGCGATTGTATGATGTTCAAAACCGCTTTATTGGCTATAGCGAATTTGAATGTTTGTCGGCAAACACCACAGTTAACCTGGTTTTGTCAGCCAAACCTACAGAATACCAAGTTGTTCGTACTGTTTATGGTGTTGATGCCGACCAAAACGGCACTATTGACGCAGGTACCATCACCTACGACTACTTCACCCAAGTCAGCGACCAGCGTGTTAGTTTCCTCAGCAGTTCCCAAACCTTCCAAGGTAGTCAGTTCCAAGTAGAAGGTTTGTCAACAATTCCAGGCACTAGCGTTTATCCCGTCTCTTTCACTCAGGGTGAATATGCTTTAGTGCGTCAGTCGTTCGTGAGCGTCTTTAGTTCCGACTTAGCAGAGGCTTTGCAAGCTACTCCTGGCAGCTTGGTGCAGGTGATTGAAGTCAGCGATAACTCTAGCTATGATGTCAGCCAAATGCTGATGAATTATCGTCAAGTCGGGATGTCTCGCGCTCTCCAGGTTGGATTTTCTGACGTTTCCACAAACTACTGGGCTAAAGATTTTATTGCCGAATTGGCCTCAATGCAAATTCTCGAAGGTTTTCCTGATGGGACTTTCCGCCCGGATGCACCAGTAACTCGTGCCCAATTTGCGGCAATGCTGCGGAAAGCGTTTGCCAAGGGGAAAATTCGCCAAGCGATCGCATTTAAGGATGTCTCAACTCAATATTGGGCTTACAATGCCATCAGCGAAGTTTATCAAATGGGCTTTTTAAACGCTGTTATTGGTAAGGATTTCAACCCCAGCCAAAGCCTTTCTCGCCTTGACATTTTGGTAGCATTAGCACAGGGATTAAATTATAAGACTAGTAGTTCTACGGATACAATTTTATCTGTTTACAGCGATGCAACTACTATTCGTCGTGAATATCGCAGTCTGATTGCAGCTTTGACGCAACGCGGTATAGTCGTCAACTATCCCAATGTGAAATTGCTAAATGTTGAACGGGTAGCAACCAGGTCTGAAGTGTCTGCTTTGCTATACCAAGCTCTATCTAGCACTGGACAAGTAGCAAATATCTCCTCGCAGTATGTCGTTGGACAACAACAACAACAAGTTGCAGCTGAGGAGCAGACTGAAACTTCAACAGAGGGGGTAAAACCACGTCGCCACTGTAACCAAGGAATTGGTAATGGTTCTGAGGGATGTGACCCAGGCAATTCCCATCCTCACGGTGGCAGTAACGATGAAGGTGGACGCACCCCTGGTAATAAGTAACACTATTTTTTTAAGAGACGCGATTAATCGCGTCTCTAGCTTGCTCAACTGTAAAACTAATTTCCTGACCATAGGAAATTTCTAGTGTATGACCATCAGGGTCTTGAATAAAAGCCCAGTAACCAACCGGAAAACCCCAGTCATTTGGCCCATCCAGCAGTATTCCTTCAGCGCGTGCCTCATTGCACAGGCGATCGATTTCCCCACGATTCTGATAAGCTACCCCAAGATGGGATTGTGGTAATAGTGCGCCTTCTACTTTAGCTGCTTTAATTAGGACAATTACAAAAGGTCTAGTCAAGTCACTAATCCAAGCAACATCTGATTGAGTTGCTCGATCAATGCGATGATGCACGACTGTCATCTGGGCATACTTTGCATAAAATGAGATACTTGCATCAACATCACTGACTGCAAGTGCAATGTGAGTAAAACCAAGATCAGACATAAAAAAACTCCGTGGTAGACTTGACCGGACGAATGTAGGTATTGGCCTTAGTGCTTACTAAGAAAGCTGACACGATTGATAATGAAGGTAGGCGTTATCTTCACAAAATTTATGTTTTTAACTTGGTTCGACAGCAACTCTTGGTTACTGGAAATTGGTGGGAAACGAATACTGATTGACCCTTGGCTGGTTGGTTCGTTAATTTTCAGCAATTTGGATTGGTTATTTAAAGGTTCGCGATCGCAAAATCGCCCAATACCAGATAATATTGACCTGATCCTGCTGTCTCAGGGTTTAGAAGACCACGCTCACCCACCAACGCTTCAGGTACTCGACCACAACATAAAAGTTGTAGCCTCTCCCAATGCAGCCAAGATAGTACAGCAGCTAGGTTACACCCAAGTAACAGTATTGGCTCATGGTGAAACTTTCACTTTAAATAATCAAGTTGAAATCAAAGCTTTCCCCGGCTCCCCCATTGGTCCCACTCTGGTAGAAAATAGTTATCTTCTCAAAGAATTGGAGAGTGGGCTAACTGTATACTACGAGCCTCACGGTTATCATTCTCCACAGCTTCAGCAATCTGCACCCATTGATGTAGTGATTACACCGTTTATTGATATGACGTTGCCTTTGCTTGGGTCGATTATTAAAGGTAAAAATAGCGCTTTAGAAGTAGTAAAATCGTTACAGCCTCAAGTAATAATACCTACGGCGGCTGGTGGTGATGTGGCGTTTGAAGGATTGCTGATGAAACTCATACAGACTAAAGGAAGTGCTGAAGAATTTCGTTCGTTGCTAGAGAAGAACAATATTTCAACACGGGTACTTGAGCCAAAACCAGGCGATCGCTTTGAACTACCATTAGAAAAACGAGCATTAGCAATTTAAGTTGCACCCAGCCTTAGCGATTAGAAATCGTGGCTGTACAAACAAAGTCCGCCTGGATTAACGGAAAATCAAAGGTTTGCTAACCTGCGAAGGCAGGTTTTGTCTGTGTAGCTGCGACTTATAGTCGCCAGGGCTTTAATGGTTGCTATGTGATGAAAGCTAATTTTTTTCCATCCCTGAATTATCTTGCATATACACTTCTCTAATCGGAAAAGGAATTTGAATTCCTGCTTGCTGATAGCGTTTGTGTAATTTTTTCACAAATAAATGTTTTCCAATTCGTTGATCGAAGTATTCACTTACCCGCATATAAAGCGTAAAATCTATACTAAAATCATTAAAAGTATGAAATCTGATATATGGTTCACTTTCTTTTAATTCTGGTGCAATTTCTTGCATAACTTCTTTAGCAACTTCTACAGTCACTTTTTCAACTTGCTCCAAATCGCTATCATAACTTACGCCCACATCCATTGTTAAAGTAATTTCTTTTGCGGGTAAATGATAGTTGGTGAAAATTGCCGAAGACAACTTAGAATTGGGAACAATGACGACATTATTAGAAATTTCTTTAATTGTCGTATTCCGCCAAGAAATATCTATGACATATCCCTCATGCCCAGCATCTAATTTCACATAATCTCCGGTTCTTACTTGCTTAGAAATAATTAAGTAAAACCCAGAAAACAAATTGGCGAGTGTGTCTTGAAGTGCCAAACCAACTGCTAGACCACCAATACCTAAAGTTGTGATAATCGGGGTAATTTGAACACCCACCGTTTGCAGTATGATTAATGTTCCCAAAGCTAAAACAGTAATTTTAGCAAGGTTAGAAATTAGCGATGTGGGAACCCCTTCTGCTCTGCGAATAAATAAATTCACAAAACCAGCAGTCAATCTGGCTAAAACTAGGGTTACTGAATACAGCAGTGCGATCGTCAGAACTTTTTGCAGTACGATCGCAATATCGGGTTTGAGGGGTGCGCTCAGAACTGCCCAAAAAAAACCGGCAATGACAAACCAAATAAATGTCATGCGGTGCAGAGAGTGAAATATAATATTCCCCCCAGCAATTCGTTTATTATTAACGAATATTTCCAGTTTTTTGAAGATAACTTTTTCACCAATTATCCCAGCCAGTAAGCCAGCTAGAATAAATGCTATGGGCGGAATCCATTCCATCATATTAATTTAAATTTGGAATTTTAGATTTACAAGAACAGCATTTTTACTGTGATTATGGCTAAATTTTACCTTGTTGTCGGATTAGCTGCTTGAGATTGTCTTTCTTTATGGACTTGCCAATTATTTACCACCCAGATTACATTGCTCCCCTACCTGAAGGACATCGTTTCCCGATGTCTAAGTTCCGACAACTCTACGAATTGCTGTTAGCTGATGGTGTAGCGAATCAAGAGCAATTTCATACTCCCGAACGTCCACCGCTAGAATTAATAGAGTTAGTCCACACCCCAAGCTACGTTCATGCTTACTGTGAGGGAACCCTAGATCCGAAAGCACAGCGACGCATTGGTTTGCCTTGGAGTCCAGCATTAGCGAATCGTACGTGTGTGGCGGTAGGTGGGACGATACTCACTGCAAAACTGGCATTAAGTCATGGTTTAGCCTGTAATACGGCTGGTGGAACTCATCACGCCTTTCCCAGTTATGGATCTGGTTTTTGTATTTTCAACGATTTAGCGATCGCCTGTCGCGTTTTACAAAAATTCGGACTCGTCCAAAAAATCCTGATTGTCGATTTGGATGTTCATCAAGGAGACGGTACCGCTTATATTTTCCAAGACGACGACAGCGTTTTTACTTTCTCCATGCACTGCGAAGTCAATTTCCCCGGTACAAAACAAAATAGCGATTTGGATGTTCCTTTGCCAGTGGGAATGGAGGACGACGCTTATTTACAAACTTTAGCGAATTATTTAGCAGATTTGTTGTCTAAAGTCAAGCCAGACTTAGTATTTTATGATGCTGGTGTTGATCCTCATATAGGCGATCGCTTGGGCAAATTAGCCTTAACCGATGCGGGCATTTTTCGCCGTGAAATGCAGGTTTTAAGTACTTGTATGAGTAGCGGTTATCCCGTCGCCTGCGTCATTGGCGGCGGTTATGCTGATGATATGAAATCTTTAGTTTGGCGACATTCCCTACTGCATCGCGCCGCTAGTGAAGTTTATCAACAGTATAAACTTTGATACAGCCTCTATTCTTTAGAAGTCCCTTAGATGAGAAAATTGGGAAAAGCAATAACAGTAATAATATTAAGTACATTGTTAGGAATTCCGTTAACTATTTTATCGCTGTGGTATCAGAATCCTCCTGGTTGTGAACAACTCTGCTTAAGTGAACCATGTCTTCTAAATGCGTGTATGGGTGGTGATTCTTTAACGGCTGGCTTCCCATTCCCAATAGTGCATGATGATAATGCTGGCTCACCAGTACATGGCTGGGGAAGAATTGGGGTTGAAGATATCCAGAATCTAAATTTTGGGGCATTTTTATTAAATGCCTTGTTTTACGGTGTCATAATAATCATGCTTTTTGCGATTACAAAAAGTATTTTTAAATCCGTAAAACGTTCAATAGGGTTGGGCTAATACGGACAAGGTAAATAGTGGATGAACAACGGTAAACTCAGAATCTACGAACTAGCAAAAGAATTAAATTTAGATAGCAAGAAGCTATTATTAATTTGTGAAAAACTCAAAATTGTAGTCAAAAGCCATACCAGTACAATCTCAGAACCCGATGTAGAACGCATTCGTTTAGCGATAAGTAAACTAACAGCAAAATCCTCGAAAACTACTAAAACAACCTCTGAAGATTGGGGCTATACTTTTATAGCTTCAGCAATTGATAGTTTTATCCGCCATCTTGAAGGTGAGGCTGCCTTGAAATCATATTCCGATTTTAGGGAGCGGCGCGATCGCGCCAATGAGTTAATGTATGAATGTGTCGGTAAAAAGCCTTCTTTATTTTATGTGCGTCGCAAGGGTGCAGGGAAAGAAGCAAGAGAGGAAATTTGGGATTTGACAATAGCGACAGACTCCGATGATTTTCCATTGCCTGCAAGACTTGACAAGCTCAGAAAAACATTAGGATTTAGAGCATCTGTAAAAAAAGATGGACGCGACGGTATAAAAATACTTTCGGCTCAGTTGTTACAACCCTCACGCGGACACGCCGACAGCTATGCTATACCTTGTCGCTTGCGTTTACTAGCTAATCATCAGCACCATCTCGACATTCCGCCAGCGACATTGAAGCGCATCGCCACCGCGCCAGTTTGTGGCGAAAATGTACCTACAGAAGATCAGCTAAAAGCTTGGAAAGCGTTTTTGCAAATTGAGGAAAAAATTGCTAAAGCACGTCAATTTTGTGTGCGTTACGTAAGTCATAACTATAACTTCAAAAGGCGGATTAGTTTTGAAATTGATGTAAACTCAGCCACCCTTGACGGTTTTTATCAAAATTCCCTCGAAGTAGATAATTTTTGGGAACGAGCAAGACGCACAAAAAACGAAGATTTAAAACTTTTTGAAACTGCTCCTGTCGGAAAAAATTGGATTAGCGGTCGTCAATTAGGAACTGTTGAAGAAGTTGATACCAACCGTGGTATTATCAACCTCAGACTAGAACGCGACTTAGCTGAATTCATGGCAACAGAGCGCTATAAATTACCAGCTACCGGATTCTTATGTTTCGAGGCAGTTGGCGACATTCAGCAAATTCAGCGTAAGAAAAAAGCCTTAGATGATTTGAATAATGGTTACACCCAAAATCCTTATTTAGGCAACTTTTTATTCGATGCTTCTCAGGCTAGACAAATCAAAAGCACTGTTGAACTTCAACCACAAGATTTATTATTATCTTCCGCTAATCCTGGGCAAAAAGCAGCAGTAGAAAAGGTACTTGCTGCTAAGGATCTTGTTCTCATCCAAGGGCCACCAGGTACTGGTAAAACTACCGTAATTGCTGAGATTTGCTATCAAATTGCTCTTCGAGGTGGAAGAACTCTAATTGCTTCGCAAGCGAATTTAGCAGTAGATAACGCCCTGAGTCGATTAGTTCACAACCCAGTGATTCGGGCAGTACGCAAGGGTAGAGCCGAAAAAGTTGGGGAAGAAGGACAGCCATTTTTAGAAGACCAAGTAATTGGCAGATGGCTAGAAAATACAGCTTTTGACTGCGAAAATAATATTACACAACGGCTCGAAAATATCAAAATTTTCAGTCAATTACTGGCATCATCACAAAGATTCACACCCTACTTCCAAGCAGAGGAAGAATTTAGCCAGCAGCAAACGAAATTTAATAAAAATAAGTTAAAATTAGAGACAAACTTTAAAAATCAAGAAAAATCTTACAACGAAACCGTAGAAAAACAAAACAACGTTGAATCTCTAATTTCAGGTCTAGAAAATATACTAAACACTGCACCAGATATAAATTGGGAAGCTCCAGAAGTTACAGATTTTTTGCCACTTCTGAAGCCATACACAGAAGGTAATAGTTTAGTAGAAGAATTTTTAGCAAATATTCGTCAAACCATCAAATATACTGATGAACTTGGCTTGGTGCGTTCGGCGCTTGGTGCTTTTGGTTTAGCGGTTTGGTTGCGTGAAACTGTAGCAACAGAAATTTCTGGATTTAAATCTGCTTTTACTCATGCTCAAGAGGCTAGTCAAGCCATCTTAGAAGTTGCAGCATCAGTGGAGGTTGTAAAACAAAATTTTGCATTGTTAAATCAAGTACAACCAGATTATCAAAAATATCTTGCCAAACTCCAAAACCTACAGCAAACAATCCAGATTTGGGAAAATCGGCAACGTGAAATTGATTATATTATCTTAGCAGTAAAAGAATGGAAGTCTACAGCACCTTCTCATCTTTATCAAACTTTAAAAGATTGTCAGCAATCAGGTTTACCACTAACAGAAAATTTAGTGGACTTACCACTAGGTTTATTAATGTTTGCTAATACATTAAAATTAGCAATAGTACCAAAAATTTACAAAATTAATCTGCCAGAGTGGGAGCTATTGACAAAAGCAATCGCTTATGAAATAGACGGAGGTTTTACCGATAGACGGGGTAAACAGCATAATTTCAGCTATTTTTTACAAGAAAATTTTAGTCAGATTCCAATGGTGCTATCAAAGAGCGATCGCACCCAATGGCAAGAAACCTATCAACAGTTTAGCAATTATCAGCTACTCAACCCCAAGCAGCGAAAATTACTGGTCGAAAATACCCAGGTTTTCTTAATTAGAATGCAACGAACTTATGGCGCATCATGGGAATGGAATAACATCGATTCTACTCTCACCCAACTTACACAAGAATTGTTAGATACTATTCTTGTAAATGCACGTCAATGCGTTTTAAAAGTCAAAACCGAAACTGAACAACAGCTTCAGTATTTACAAAGACAATTAAATGAACTTCAGAAAAATGAAATTAGCCAACAGCAAATATCCATTACTCAAGTTGAGGTAGAAAAAGCACAACAAGATGCTAATCTGCAACTTGGCAGAGTTATTAATATCTTGCAAGAACTTAATCAACAAAATATACCTGTTCAATTACGCACTTTAACTGATAAATATCTTGCAACCCAATCAAATATTTGGGAGCATCCACAAGAATTCTCAAATCAAGTGAATTATTGGGTAACTTCTATTAGTCAGCTTGAAATCTTAATTTCATCCTTAGAACCTTTTGCTGTGTTGGAGATAATTAAAAATTCTCTATATGAGCATTTATCAAAGCTACAAGAAGAAACTGAAACTTTTCTACAGCAACTTCAAAAATTACAAATTAGCTTGTGTGAAATAGAAGAAAAATTACAACCACAGCCATCAGATAGTTTAAGAGAAGAAAGAAACTGGTGGTTGACAGAATGGCAAAGAATCCCGGATAAGTTTAAGCCAGAAAATCCTGCTACTGACTTGTTTAATATAGAGTTATTGCGCGGTATCAATATTCAGTTTGAATCTTGGCAAAATGAACTCGAAAAAGAAGAAAATTATCTCAAAAAATATCAGAATTTTGTCCAAGATTGGATAGGAAAATTAAGACAGCCAAATGAACGCGATCAAGACGATTTAAGGCGCATATATTTAGATAATGCCAACGTCGTCGGCATCACCTGCGTTCAAGCTGCAAATAGAGGTTTTTCGGAAGAGTTCAAATCTTTTGATGTTGTCATCATTGATGAGGTTAGTAAGTGTACTCCACCAGAGTTACTAATCCCAGCTTTGAAAGGTAAAAAGTTAGTCATGGTAGGCGATCATCGGCAATTACCACCCATGCTTGATACTAGCACTATAGAAGAAGTTGCTCAAACAATGGGTAATACACGAGATGAATTACAATTCTTAGAAGAATCACTATTTAAAAGTCAGTTTGAATCTGCTGATGAAAGCATTAAACAAATGCTAACTACACAATATCGAATGCACCCATTTATTATGGGTGCAATCAATCAGTTTTATGACGGTAAACTAGAATCTGGGATTTTGGAACCGGACACAAAACGCGCCCATCATTTAGCAAGCGAAATTATCCAAGAATCTCAGCATCTTATTTGGGTAAAAACGCCTATTGAAAATCAGTTTTTAGAGCAACGAAACGGAACTTCTTACTTTAATACTCCAGAAATTGATGCGATTGAACGTCTGTGTCAGCAGTTTGAGACTATATGGGCTTCTAAAGTCGCTAATGGTGAACCAAAAAAAGAAATTGCTGTAATTACGTTTTATGGCGCTCAATTAAGAAAAATTGATGAACGCCTACAATCTGAACTTTTTCCTTCATTAGAGATTCGTACTGGGACAGTAGACAGATTTCAAGGTATGGAAAGACCTGTTGTGATTGTGAGCATGGTTCGCAACAACAGTAAAGGAGATGTCGGATTTGCTAAGAAGCCAGAACGGGTAAATGTTGCATTTTCTCGCGCTCAAGAACTGCTGATAATTGTGGGTTGTCATAATTTGTTTACCCATCAACCAGGTAAAGTCGGAAGTATGTATTCGGAAGTGTCAAATATTGTCAGTCTTCATCAAGGTTTCGTAGATGTTTCTCGGCTCTTCTGCTAAACCTATTACAGTTCTTGAACTAGAAATTTAACGGGAATACGGTACAATCCAGAGGCACTTTTATTGTTACCAACGCGGGTTAAGGATGGAAGCAAATTTTCTAACGGCTGTTTTTCTGCCCCTAGCTCTATTTATTATCATGTTAGGCATGGGGTTAACCTTGACCCTAGAGGACTTCAAGCGAGTTATAATCTATCCCAAAGCGGTGGTGATTGGTTTAGTGGCGCAGTTGATTATGTTGCCGATTGTGGGCTTTGGCATTGCGTCGGTGTTTCCCCTTGAACCACAATTGGCGGTAGGCGTAATGATTTTAGCAGCCTGTCCTGGTGGCGCTACTTCTAATATGATTACGTTTTTGGCTGGGGGTGATGTTGCTCTTTCTGTGACGCTAACAGCTATTAGTAGTTTCATTACGGTTTTTACGATTCCTCTGGTAGTAAATTTGTCAATGCAGAGATTTTTGGGGGAAGGAACAACGCTACAGTTACCTTTCTTAAGTACTGTTTTGCAGATTGCGGTAATTACACTTCTACCTACAGCAATTGGGATGATAGCCAAGCGGTATGCACCTGGATTGGCAGACAAGGCAGATAAACCTGTGAAGTGGCTATCTTTATTTTTCCTGGCGGTGGTAATTACTGGAGTGCTGCTGCGAGAACGGAATAGTTTTATTTCTTATGTAATAGATGTAGGCGGGGCAACTCTAGTGTTGAATGTGGTTGCAATGGCTTTAGGTTTTGCGATCGCTACTTTAACCCGATTAGGAGAAAAAAGCGTTACGGCAATTACAGTAGAAGTAGGGATTCAAAATGGGACTCTGGCGATCGCGATCGCTTCTACCCCTACGCTGCTGAATAATCCTACAATGGCTATTCCTGGGGCAATTTATGGTCTACTAATGTTTGTGACTGGTGCCGGATTTGCTTGGTGGGCTAGTCGTCGCCAAGGCTTACTGAAAGCATAAAGATATTTTGCCTCATGGGTTACAAGTATTAGTACAAATTAAATTACCGAAGATGTTTCTCGTCTCTTCAGTTAAACCTATTAATGGTAATCTTAAGAGTTTGGTTGAAAAGATTGAGGCTATCTATTAGGCAAATTAGCCCATGTAAGTAGAAATTATTCAGTAACCTGCATCATTTTTGGCAGTTATACTGATGAGATGAAGCCTTTTCTAGGCGTTACTTCTTCTCAAAATTAAAGCGATAAATAATATTTTCTTTCCTGCTTCCCTTACCCACAATCCTTTTTCCCCTTTCCCCTTCAACTAGGAATTATTAAGATAGCAGACATTTCTGGAAAAGAGATTATCGCTTGTGTAGTAAGAAAGCAAATATCACTTGATGCTTAATTTAGCTCAAGGGGGTCTAATGATTGATCGCTTTGTAAATCTAATTTTTATCGATTCTTTTTCCCTTGCAATTAACCTGACATTTGGTAAATTGCTTCACACCAAAATCTGCAATTATTCATGGGATGGAATGGTAAGCGATGAGCTTTCAACACCAGAAACTGGCGCTAGTTCTTCTGAATTGCCAGCCTCTTTGGAGGAAGATATAACTACTCCTATTTCATAAAGCCTGCTTAGAGGATGTTTTAAAAGTCCCCTTATCGGTATCAAAAGTTAAGATCCCCCTAAATACCCCTTAAAAAGGGAGACTTTGATTCCGGTTCCCCCCTTTTTTAAGGGGGGCTAGGGGGGATCTAGAAGTACTTAAAAGCACAGCCAAACACTTTTAAAACAGACTCTTAGAGACTATTTATAAAGTAAATCTTAAGTAAGGTGGGTTACGGCTTTGCTATTACGCACCTTCTTACATAGCGGTGCGTTAGCAGTTTGATGAGAACTTTTGTGAGAAATCATCTAGAAATATGCGCCTAACACATCGTACAATAATCTTATTTTTACTTTATAAATAACTTCTAAGATTTTGCGATCGCAACTTTAACCCGATTAGGAGAAAAAGCGTTACGGCAATCACAGTAGAAGTATGAATTCAAAATGGGCGCGATCGCTTCTACCCCTAAGCTGCTGAATACTCCCACAATGGTCATTCCTAGGAAAATTTATAATGTGCTAATATTTGTCACTGGTGCTGGATTTGCTTGGTAGGCTAGTCGTCGCCAAAGCTTATTGAAACCATAAAAATACTTTGCCTCATGGGTTACAAGTATTTGTACAAATTCAATTATCCAATCTTATTCCTTTGATGTTTCTCGCCTCTTCTGCTAAACCTATTGATGACAATCTCAAAAATTTTGTAGACGAAATAGAAGCGCAAAGTCCTAGTTTATCGGTTTTAGCAGCGCGTCAATTCCGTTATAGTTTGCGTCAAACTACTATAGAAGTAAATATCAAAGAACCCCGCCAGTTTAACGTACTTGAAGAATTTATTATCCGCGCTGCGATTGAATTTCAACCTCCGCCAACAGAGGATGAATTAGCCTCTGTCCTTGGACTAGATTCTGTATTTATCAAAACTACCACTGCAACTCTTCGCTCATTACAAACTCTATCACCAACATCACCACTTACAGTTACTTCTGAAGGTCGCTCATTTTATGAAAAGGGGTCTGTACCACAGCCCCCATATCCTGTACAGCTTAATGCTATTACAGATCCTTTAAGTGACAAAATAACCTTTCAAACTGAATCACTAAGTGAGACAGTGATAAAGTTGCCAGACTTGGCAGATTTTATAACTATTGATCATATAATTGCTGATATCTCTTCTTTACAAATTGAGGAAATCCAAAATTTTATTCAGGCTTCAGATTTAGCGCTTCATATCCCAGAAGAGGGAAAAATAGTTACTTCTTATAAGGTATTAAATCCAACTCAAAAATTTTGGAGAAAGATATCACTTTTCGTTATATTCGATGCCCTTGAAGATAAATTAACCATTCAAATAAGAAATGGAAAACAAATTTTAGAGTCAGCATCAAATTGGTTAGAAGCTCTACATGCTCAAGGTAAGATATCCTTGCAATCCTTATGTAAATTGTCAACCGAAACCATCAATTTTGAACGTGAAGCCATTCTCAAACAGAAAAATACTGAAATAGAAGTTAGACTTGAAAATATTCGCCAAAAAGCACTAAAAGCTGCGATAAAAGCTGGGAAAAAAGTAGATAATTCTCCAGTCTTAGGTGAAGTTGTACAGTTACGCGACGGACAAATTAGCCAAGCTTTCTCAGAAGTTTTGAATTCTGCTAAAAGTCAGGTTATTATTTATTCTCCTTGGGTGAATCAGGCAGTTGTCGATGAAAAATTTCTAACTCTGTTACAAAAATTAGCTAATCGTGGAGTTTGGATTTTAATTGGACATGGAATTGCGCGGCGACAAGAAGATGAAGAGAAACCAATTTCGTCAGAAGTAGAGAAAAAACTGCGAGCAATAAAAACACCTGATGGTTTATCATCTGTACAGGTTTTATGGCTGGGAGACTCCCATATAAAAGAAGTAATAGTTGATCGAGAAATCCATCTGTGTGGATCTCATAATTGGCTATCTTATCGTGGTGATTACCTACCACGAGGTGAATCAGTTTATAAAGTCACAATTTTGCATCAAGTCCAGGAAGCTTATGAATTTCTTGCTAATCGCTTCCAAAATCAAGCTCAAAACTTATGGCAAAATGCTCTAAACAACCACGATTCTAAACTGGCTGTAGAGTCTTTATATATATGGGGTGCGTTAGGTATGGAAGACATTGCGCTCAAAAAGATACAGCAAAGCAATTGGCTGGAACTTCTGCCTGTATGGTTAAATGTGGCACTTCAAGGGTTAAGAGCGAAGAATATACAAGCTGGTTCCGAAAGTTTTGAAACCGCTCTTTCGTTGTTGAGTCAAGTTTCTATTGAAGAGGCTTTTCTTGAGTCATTGCAGCAAGGATGGCGTAAAGTTATCGGTGCGATCGCAATTAACAATCCTAAAACTGCTTTAAAGTTACTTAGCGATGAAGTCTGGGCGCAGCTTCTACGTCTCAATATTGCCCAAAAGAGTGATTCACCTGAGAATTTTATCTCGCAACATATCTTTATCAAAGAAAATAAATAGATAACTATAGCAGTCAGCCTTGATTTTGTTCGCGCAGCGCAAAAGCGATGGCAGCCAACAGGCAACAAGGCTTTTCAAGTGGTACTAAGTTTTTTCAAAAATTAAATATGATTTCTATATCGATATAAAATGCAAAAGCGATAGTCAAATTCTATGCAAGGCAAACGTAGCCAAAACTTCCTATATTGTTCACCTATCTAAATAAATACAAATGTTCTAGTCTTTTACTTATTAGCCGTACTATCCATAACCAACAGCATTCTATAAAATTCCTCCCTAAGAATCACATGATCCCCCTTACCTGTGGTGGCAGACAGTCCTAAACTGAAGATGAGAGTTGAAAGGCAGTCGGGAGAAATTTTGTGAAAAAAGTATTATCAATCATCCTTGGCGGTGGCGCGGGTACTCGGCTTTACCCATTAACCAAACTCCGCGCTAAACCAGCAGTACCAGTAGCGGGGAAGTACCGCTTAATCGATATCCCTGTTAGTAACTGCATAAATTCCGAAATATTCAAAATCTACGTCCTGACACAATTCAACTCAGCTTCTCTGAATCGTCACATCGCCCGTACCTATAACTTTACTGGCTTCAACGAAGGTTTTGTGGAAGTGCTAGCTGCACAACAAACCCCAGAAAATCCCAACTGGTTCCAAGGTACAGCCGATGCTGTGCGTCAGTATCTATGGTTGATGGAAGAATGGGATGTAGAAGAATATCTAATTCTCTCAGGCGATCACCTCTACCGGATGGATTATCGCCAGTTTATCCAGCGCCATAGGGACACGGGGGCTGATATTACTCTCTCAGTCATCCCCATAGACGAGCGCCGCGCCTCAGATTTTGGCTTGATGAAAATTGACGATTCTGGTAGGGTAATTGACTTTAGCGAAAAACCTAAAGGCGAGGCGTTAACCCAAATGCAAGTTGATACAAGTGTACTGGGATTAACAAAAG
Source organism: Nostoc sp. UCD121 (assembly GCF_014222285.1). Classification (GTDB taxonomy): domain Bacteria; phylum Cyanobacteriota; class Cyanobacteriia; order Cyanobacteriales; family Nostocaceae; genus Nostoc. The sequence continues at coordinate 5,616 of NZ_JACKZS010000079.1, read as the reverse complement.
AACAAGCCCTGAAACAGCCTTACATCGCCTCAATGGGGATTTATGTCTTTAAAAAAGAGGTTTTGTTCAAGTTGTTGAGAGAAGGTATAGAAAGAACTGATTTCGGTAAAGAAATTATTCCTGATGCCTCTAAAGATTACAACGTTCAAGCCTACCTTTTTGATGATTACTGGGAAGATATTGGAACAATTGAGGCTTTTTATCAGGCAAATTTAGCCCTGACTCAGCAGCCCCAGCCACCTTTTAGTTTCTACGATGAAAAAGCACCAATTTATACCCGCCCTCGTTACTTACCTCCGACTAAACTTTTAGATTGCCATATCACAGAATCAATTATTGGCGAAGGTTGTATTTTGAAAAATTGCCGCATTCAACACTCAGTTTTAGGAGTGCGATCGCGGATTGAATCTGGCTGCGTCATCGAAGAATCTTTGCTCATGGGCGCAGATTTTTACCAAGCTTCTGTAGAACGGCAATGTAGCTTGATAGATAATGACATTCCCGTAGGCATCGGTACAGACACGATCATTCGCGGTGCCATCATTGATAAAAATGCCCGAATCGGTCATGATGTCAAAATTATCAATAAAGATAATGTGCAAGAAGCTGAACGCGAAAATCAAGGTTTTTACATCCGCAGTGGTATCGTCGTCGTGCTGAAAAATGCTGTAATTGCTGATGGGACCATCATTTAGTCATTAGTCATTAGTCATTAGTCATTAGTTATTTAGAAGGGACAAATGACTAATGGCAAACCACGAAGGACAAAGGACAAATGACTAAATTGTTTTTGCTGATTGGTCTTCCAGGTAGCGGTAAGTCAACTTTTGCAAAACAATTACTGGCAGAATGCCCCCAGATGCCGCTGATTTCTACAGATGGTATCAGGGGGCAATTGTTCGGTTCTCAAGCCCTTCAGGGGCCGTGGCTGCTGATTTGGCAGGAAGTAGAACGGCAATTTCGACAAGCTATTTCTACAGCAAATACAGCCATTTTCGACGCTACCAATGCCCAGCGCCGTCATCGCCGTGAAGTCATTGCTTTAGCCCGTGAATTGGGCTTTACGCAAATTATGGGAATTTGGGTGGATACACCAGTCTGGCTGTGTTTGGCACGTAATAAAAAGCGATCGCGCCAGGTTCCTGAAGAAATTATTTTGCGGATGCACCGTCAACTCCGGGATGCCCCCCCAAGCCTGGAAGAGGGGCTAGACGGGCTGATCCGCTTATCAGAAAAATCGGAGTACGGAAATTGCGATCGCACGTTGAGCAAGAACCACACTTGATTTTCTATATTCTTTGTTAATTTAAAATCAGATTCTTTTGCTTGGCACTCTACCTAGCAATCAAATATCTGTGTTCTTAAAAAAAAACATAACAGTAATTTCTATAGGAGGCTAGTAGATGGCTGCAACCGACTTCAAGGACTATTACGCAATTTTGGGAGTTAATAAGACTGCCACTCAAGATGAGATTAAGCAAGCCTTTCGTAAACTAGCCCGCAAATATCACCCCGATGTCAACCCAAATAACAAACAGGCAGAGGCACGCTTTAAAGAAGTTAGCGAAGCCTACGAGGTTGTTTCAGATGTAGATAAACGCAAAAAATATGACCAATTCGGTCAATATTGGAAGCAAGCTGGCGAAGGTTTCCCCGGCGGCGGCGTTGGTGCCGATATGGGTGGCTTTGACTTCAGCCAATACGGCAATTTTGATGAGTTCATTAATGAGTTGCTAGGACGCTTTGGCGGTGCTGCCCCTCGTGGTGGGGGTGGGCGACAAAGTTACTCTTACCGCCCTCCTACTGGTGCTACAAGCGGTTTTGGTGGCTTTAACGATTATGGATTTCAAGATCCAGGCGCGGGTACTTCCCAGGATAGTGAAGCTATAATCACCCTAACTTTTGCTGAAGCATTTAATGGTGTACAAAAGCGCTTCAGTTTAGGTAACGAAACAATTGATGTTCGTATCCCATCTGGGGCTAAACCTGGTACTCGTCTGCGCGTGCGGGGTAAAGGTCAAATCAACCCGATGACTCAACAACGAGGGGATTTATACTTAAAAGTTGAACTTCAGCCGCACTCGTTCTTTCAAATGGAAGGCGATAACTTGGTCTGCGAAGTAGCAATTACACCAGATGAAGCTACTCTGGGAGCGTCTATTGATGTACCCACTCCCGATGGTTCAGTTAATGTCAAGCTACCAGCCGGAGTACGTTCTGGACAATCACTGCGTTTACGTGGCAAAGGTTGGCCCCTCGCCAAGGGTGGACGTGGCGATCAGTTGGTGAAGGTGGCGATCGCACCACCAAAAGACCTCAGCCAACAAGAGCGAGAATATTATGAAAAAATCCGGGCTATACGTACTTATAATCCCCGCAGTCATTTGCAGCAAGTCAAGCTGTGAAAATTTCCGATTGTAGAAACGGTAAATCTTACCGTTTCTACATTGATTAAGTCTGATGCCGCGTATTTCTCGCTACAATGACAGACTTCAAGGCTTCCATTGCCTCTGGTGTAGACTCGGTAGCTTGCCACGATGGACGTACAATTAAGCGATCGTGCCAAGCATTCAGTTTTGGATAATCTTTTAAAGAAATGCCTACTTCCGGCAGCCATATTACTACAGTTCCAGCCACAACCTCAGCTAGAGTTAGGTTTTGACTACCAAAGTAAGGGCGATCGTCAAGTAAATTCTCGAATAATTTGAGTACTGTTGAAATTTTCTGCTTCGCCTGCTCGATTTTTTCGGGATTTTCTCCAGGTAAGCCTAATATCTGAGGTAAAAATGTGGTGGTTGCTGGCAAAAGCTCATTTACAGTTACCAGTTGTACCATCCGTGCGATCGCTAAATCCTTGGCATCTTTAGGCAACATCGCAGGTGTGGGATATTTTGCCTCTAAATAGTCCAGGATTGCTAAAGATTCCACGACATTAAAGCCGTCATCCACCAAAGCTGGAATGTGGTGGAAGGGACTAATTGCCAAAAACTCTGGTTTAAACTGTTCCCCATCTAGTTTTATCTCTACTAACTCAAACTCCAGTCCTTTTTCCAGTAGAGTAATCCAGACGCGGCGGGAGTTAGGAGAAATAGATGAATGATAAAGGGTTAGCACCATAAAATCTCACAGTTTTATCAGTAGGGTGAGCATTGCTAATTTTACACCTTATACTCAATTAAATTGTTCTAACAAAGTCTCAATACTAGCATTGTGATCCAAAAAAGAAAATAAATGCCAGTAGCTGAGTTTCCCTTCTTTATCTAATACAAACTGGGCTGGTAAAGGCGCTCCTAGTGCTTGTCCTACTTGATAGATACGAAACACCCGACAACTAGGATCGCTCAATAGCGGCATTTTTAAGCCTAAATCTTTCACAACAATTTGACTCTGCCGTTCATCGGTACTAGTAATCATTAAAACTTCTATACCGCGATTTTTAAATTGCTCATAGTTCTCATTCAAGGCTTTGATATGAGGAAAACAAAAGGGGCAATATTGTTTTTCAGTAAAGATGCGAGTAAAGGCGAGTAAGACTGGTTGCTTGCCTTTATAATCAGACAATTTTACTAAAGTTCCGTTGGTAATATCTGGCAGTTGAAAATCAGGTGTTCCTACTCCAAACCTGAGTTGATTTCTAGCTGGAACTGGTAAAAAATTGCGGAAAAATCGCTCATTTAATAACCCACTAAAATCAGTTGAAGTCAACATATTTTTAACCCTAATTATTTAAATACTATTTTATGAAAAAACCACAGATAGATACAGAGGTTGACACTGTTTCATGTGTATCTCTGTTTATCTGTGGTTTTCATTGATTTTGCTCTCAACTCCAACAATTTGGATTAGAGTTTGCTAATGGAATTTAGACAGCAGAGAAGTAAACTTTAGACTTCACTGGGTCAGGATTCATTGTCTTGTCACCAGGTTGCCAACCAGCTGGGCAAACTTCATCGGGGTGAGATTGAACATACTGAATTGCTTGTAACGTCCGCAGGGTTTCATCAACGCTGCGACCAAAAGCTAGGTTGTTGATAGTAGCGTGCTGTATGATACCATCTTTATCGATGAGGAACAGACCACGCAAGGCAATGCCGGCTGCTGGGTCAAGAACGTTGTAAGCGGCGCTAATCTCTTTCTTGATGTCTGAGACTAGAGGATAATTCAGGTCGCCGACACCACCAGACTTACGATCTGTTTGAATCCAAGCGAGGTGGGAGAATTCACTGTCAACGGAAGCCCCAAGGACTTCAGTATTGATTTTCTTGAATTCTTCGTAGCGATCGCTAAATGCTGTGATTTCAGTAGGACAAACAAAGGTAAAGTCTAGTGGGTAGAAAAACAGGACGACATACTTACCGCGATAATCGGAAAGTTTAATTGTCTTAAATTCCTGATCTACCACAGCCGTTGCTGTGAAATCGGGAGCTTGTTGGCCAACGCGGAGGCTTCCTTCGGTTCCGTAAGTAAGGGACATTAACCTAATTCTCCTTTATCGGTTTATTAGCGTTGAAATACGGGTCAAGTAAAACTCGCCCATCCACGCTTTTTACAGTTTAATTACGATCTGTTACGACTATATCATACTCATAACGATTTTGAGTAGCCAATGCCAGATTTAGATACAAGAGAATGGTTACTTACCAATGGCTTAGGAAGTTTTGCCAGTGGTACGATTTCTGATGTCCGCACGCGCACCTATCATGGTTGGCTGTTTACCGCTACAAACCCACCTTCTGGGCGGACTCTGCTGTTTTCACACTTAGACGCTAGCTTAGAAGTATCGGGGAACGTTGTAGCACTGGGGACAAATGTTTGGGGTAACGGTCAGATTGAACTGACGGGCTACGAACTGTTGCGTTGTTTTGATATTAACCCAGTTCCAAAATGGATTTGGGGTCGAGATAACTGGCAATTAAGCAGACAATTGGTGATGCCTTATGGGTTAGTGGAGGCTGGCGACTGGGGACTGGGGACTAAGAATGACGAACTGGAAATAGTAAAGAATACTTCCCAATACCCAATGACGGCAGTTGCTCCACTACAGCGCTTCGCGCATCCTGCGGCGGGGGAGACTCCATCGCGCAGCGTCTCGCAGACAAGACCACACTGCCTCCCCAATGCCCAATTTTGCGATCGAATCTTGATCCAATATCGCTATGACGGAAGTGAAACAGCAATTTTACGGCTGCGACTGCTGATCGCAGAACGTGATTTTCACCACCCACAAATTGCTAGTTCAGGATTACAATTCTCAGAATTGCTTGGGCAACAGCAAATCTGCCTGCAAGCAAAAAAATTAGGTAATTTCGGTATACCTTGGCATTTGCGTTGGACGAAAGGAAAATATCAACCAGATGCAGTTTGGTATTGGAATTATGGATTGTCTGAGGAGACAAAACGGGGATTAAGCGACAAAGAAGACCTCTACAGTCCTGGTTACTTGATAGTCAGACTGCAACCAGGAGATGTGGTAACACTAGAAGCACGAGTAGGTTTTCCAAACTTGATGGCAGGTGTTCTCACTTCCGAAACCTTTGCAGAAGCCGTAGAGTTAGAGCAAGATCGGCTCTCCCAGATTTTTGGATGGAGTGAGGGGAGTAGGGGAGTAGGGGGGCA
>NZ_JACKZS010000535.1 GCF_014222285.1 Nostoc sp. UCD121 | reverse complement strand
GCGATCGCCTCTGGAATCTGGGTTATTCGGTTGCCATTGAGGTCAAGCTGCGTCAGATTGGTTAATTTAGCGATCGCTTCTGGAATCTGGGTTATTTGGTTGTAACTGAGGTGAAGCTGCTTCAGATTGGTTAATTTAGCGATCGCCTCTGGAATCTGGGTTATTTGGTTGAAACGGAGATCAAGTAGTCTCAGCTTGGTTAATTTAGCGATCGCTTCTGGAATCTGGGTTATTTTGTTGGAAAAGAGGTGAAACTGCGTCAGATTGGTTAATTTAGCGATCGCTTCTGGAATCTGGGTTATTTGGTTGAAACGGAGGTCAAGTAGTCTCAGATTGGTTAATTTAGCGATCGCCTCTGGAATCTGGGTTATTTGGTTGCTACTGAGGTCAAGCTGCGTCAGATTG
>NZ_JACKZS010000078.1 GCF_014222285.1 Nostoc sp. UCD121 | reverse complement strand
GGGCAAGGGGCAAGGGGCAACTCACAGGTGTAGGTATTTAACAAATGTGGCTGAAATAGGGTTTTTCCGTTGGTTGAGAACTCAAATTTTAATTTTTGATTTCCCACCCAAGAACGAAATTTTGTTATTTGAACCACGTTTAGAACTCTGTTTGAGAGTCCCCACTCATGTACAAATAAAAAACCTACACCTGTCAGGCAAGGGGCAAGGGTAACTTTCGCCTCTGCTCCCTGCTCTCTTCCCCTCTGTCTCTTGTACCAATGCACCATTAATAGTGATAAAACCGACTGTCTCTGTAAGTAGAAACAGACGGTTGAAAAGTGATGATATTAAGCCGAATTTAGGCTTCCCGATCCAAAAAGCCTTGAATTTGTCTTAAAGCCGCAGCGCCAATATTAAACACTGCCCAACTAGCAGCAATGACAACTGGTGCTAAAACGATCGCTATACGGTAATCGATATCCATATCTAGAACCCCTCTCTTAAGTAGAAATTAAAGTTTTGTCAACTGCTCTCATTTTTATTTTTAGCTGAAGTGGGTAACTTTTCCCAACATATATGTAAAGAATGTTTAAATTATTGAAAATTGGACATGGGGCGTTGGGCACAAGAGGCAGAGGGGAAGAGAGCAGGGAGCAGAGGCAAAGAGGTAATTTTTTTCTCCCCCTTGCCCACTGCCCTCTTCTCTCTAAGGCTTGCTAAAGCCAATGTCTGTACCTTTACCAGCATGAACTAAAGCTAACTTTTGGTAACGTTTAGCGTGTTCAATTAGTTCTGCGGCTTCAGCCTCTGTTAATTGTCGTAACACTTTGCCTGGAACACCTACAACTAGTGACAAAGGCGGTATATTTTTAGTTACGACTGCGCCAGCACCAATAATGCTACCAGCACCCACTCGTACCCCGTCTAAAATAACCGCACCAATGCCAATCAAACTTCCACGCTCAATGTAAGCGGAATGTACCACAGCGCGATGCCCTACGGTAACATGATCTTCTAAAATTGTCGGAAAACCAGGATCGCCATGTAGAATTGCACCATCTTGAATATTTGTGCATTCGCCAATTTCAATCCGTTCTACATCTGCTCTAACTACTGCTCCATACCAAATGCTCACCCCTGCTGCTATATTTACTGAACCCATAACAACGGCATTGGCTGCGATGAAGGCAGCTTGAGAAAAATCAGGAGATGTCCAGTAAGAAGCGGTAGACACGATAGAATATGAATAATGGTACCAAGGAACACTGGAGGAACTCCAACCTTTGAGGCTGGTTGCACGACCAGGATATCACAGCGTCAAGCCTCTACGCTGAGGAAAACACTAGTGAACAATGTTATTGCCGCAACTCTGTGTCTGTGCAGCAGTCAACAAGTAACCCAAAGTGGTAGAGCAGAAGTGTATAATCCAATACACTAGTGCTGGTGAAGACAAAATTATGTTTGTACGCACTTCATGATGAATCCAGGCTTTCAGTACCCGATGTTTGGGCCGGAAATACAGTGTCCCCATTGTCGCCAGACTATTCCGGCGCTGACATTAACAGATACCTATTTGTGTCCGCGTCATGGCGCTTTTGAAGCTAATCCTCAAAATGGAGAGTTAATCCATTTGCAATCAGGCCGTCATTGGCGGAGGTGGAATAATGACTGGTATAGGCAGCATACTCATCCCGATGGTATTCGGTTTGAAATTCACGAAGCATTAGATAAGCTCTATACCCAAGGTTATCGAGCCACAAAAGTGATTATTGCTCGCCGCTATCAGGAATTGATGAGTGGCTATTTAGAACGCAGTACACCTTGGCGTTCTGGACAACCAGAAGTTACGGCTGCTCGACTATACGGCTTACCCGTAGAGTTTAGCCCCGATACCTCAGAAGATCCCTGTTGGGAAGTGATTAATTTTGACTTGGAAAAAGAGCCTGGTGTCCCTGTACGCTATCCTTATTTCAGGTTGTTTGAGTAATGGTCATTAGTCATTGGTCATTTGTCATTAGTGAATAACAAAAGACAAATGACTAAGGACTAAGGACTAAGGATTAATATGCACCACGCTTCTATTCGGACTGCGAATATTCATCGAGCGATCGCTTTCTACGAACATTTAGGATTTACAATTTCGGAACGCTTTACTACAGGCTACACGCTAGCTTGCTGGATGGAAGGATTGGGCGGCAGAATTGAACTGATCCAAATTCCCGAACCAAAGCCAGCCCCAGATGCCTTTGCTGACGAGCATTATGTGGGGTATTATCATCTCTCGTTCGATTTAACTGAGATTACACCAGATTTACCTAGTTGGTTGACAAATTTACAAGAACGTGTGTTAATCGCGGCGGCTGAGAGTCAAACCGAAGAATTACAACCATTGAAGGTACTTTTAGAACCGACACAACAGCAAATAGGCGATCGCATTTACGAAGTAGCTTTCATCGCCGATACTGATGGCTTACCCCTGGAATTCATTCGGGTTTTAGCAAAACTGCCATAATTTAGCTTTTTTATTACCTTTATTGCTAATATATTGTTTTTCTGTATTGTTGCCGAGGTAACAGATTTTTTGGCCAGATTAAACTGTGGTCACTCACCAAAATAATTATGTAAATTAATTTACAGATATATTTCCTAAGTACATGTATGGATTGTCTAGATTTTATAAATACTCCTTGCCGTTATTAATTTTAAGCTTATGGCTAGTAGCGGTTTTTTTGTTGAGCGATCGACCTGCTAATAGTCAACATACAGCCATATCTAACAAAGAAAAATCCCAGTCAACCTTGCTAGCAAAAAGAATAATGCCCTCAACACTGACAGAAAACGTCCATAAGACAGTGCTGGAGAATGGTCTAACTGTCCTAACAAAGGAAGTGCATACTGCACCAGTGGTGACGGTGCAGGTGTGGTACAAGGTTGGCTCACGCAACGAAGAACCAGGGGTGAATGGCATTGCCCACCAATTGGAACACCTAATGTTTAAAGGCACGAAAAATCGTCCGATTCAATTTGGCCGTTTGTTTAGTGCTTTAGGTAGTGATTCCAATGCTTTCACAAGCTATGACCAAACTGCGTATTACGGTACTGTGGAGCGTAACAAGCTAAAAGCGCTTTTAGTGCTGGAAGCAGACAGAATGCAAAATTCCCAGATTGAGCCAGAACAACTAGCGAGTGAAAAGCGAGTAGTAATTTCTGAATTGCAAGGTTACGAAAATAGTCCAGAATATCGCCTCAACCGCGCCGTCATGCAGGCAGTATTTCCTAATCATGCTTATGGGTTGCCTGTAGGTGGTACTAAAGCTGATGTCGAGAAATTTGAAGTTGAGCAAGTACAGAAATATTACCGTAATTTTTACAGCCCCGATAATGCTGTCTTAGTGATTGTTGGAGATTTTCAAACCGCGAATACCCTCGAAACAATTAAAGAAGTATTTGGCAAACTACCGAAGAGGCAGGGGGCAGGGGGCAGAGGGCAGGGGGCAGGAATTAGTACTTATTATCCATCATCCCCCTCATCTTCCTCATCTCCTATAGTGTTGCGAGAACCGGGAGCAGGACGACTGTTACAAGTTGTGTATCCGCTACCGGATGCGAATCAACCAGATGTGCCAGCGCTGGATGTGATGGATTACATCTTTACAGAAGGACGCAATTCTAGACTTTATCAGGCATTGGTGGAATCAGGTTTAGCTAGTGAAGTTACAGCATCCGTTACCAGTTTGCGAGAATCTGGCTGGTATGAGGTTTTGGTGACGGCTGGATCTAAAAAAGATTTGAAAAAAATTGACTCAGTGTTGAGTAGCGCGATCGCAAACGTAGCAGAAAAAGGTGTGACAACTGAGGAAGTAGAACGAGCCAAAACCCAATTAACAGCAGATGTGATTTTGAGTAACCGTGATATCACCTCTCAAGCAATGCGATTGGGCAATGATGAGACGACTGTTGGTGATTATCGCTACACTGACCGCTATTTGGCTGCCGTTCGTCTGGTGAAGCCGACGGATATTGTAGCTGTTGTTAACAAATACCTCACAAAAGAAGCCAGGACAGTAGGCTTTTTTGAACCAACTCAAAAGCAGATAACAGGGGTTGGCGACAAACCAGACTCAGCCCAAACTACAGAAAATTTCTCTCCTGGGGTTCCTGTGCTTCCTTCTGAGGTGGTGAAATACTTACCGCCTGTGGATTTGGCTACAGATGCGATTGCTCAAGTTTTACCACAGGAATTTAAACTTACCAACGGACTACGGATATTACTGTTACCTGATAATAGTACTCCCACTGTTACTCTAAGCGGCTATATTCAAGCCGGGACAGAATTTGATCCAGATGATCGAGCGGGATTGGCTGCTTTTGTGGCAGATAATTTGCTAAATGGTACTAAGAGCAAAGATGTCTTAACTATTGCCAAAATATTGGCAGAACGAGGGGCGAGTCTCAACTTTGAAGTACATCGTGAAGGTGTACATATCGAGGGTGATAGTTTAGCAGGGGATTTGCCAATAATTTTGGAGATATTGGCAGATGTTGTTAAAAATAGTACCTTTCCCCCACAAGAATTGGAATTACATCGCCAACAAACTTTAACCGATCTGCAACTGGAATTAGATGAGCCAGCAGAAGTGGCCAGAAGAATATTTGTGCAGTCAATTTACCCGAAAAAACATCCTTTACATACTTTTCCCACGGAGGAGAGTTTACAGCAGATTAAACGGCGGGATGTGATCGATTTCAAAGCTAAACATTATCGTCCAGACACGACAGTCTTGGCGCTGGTGGGAGATTTCGATCTAGACAAAGTGCGATCGCTCATTAAAAATGAGTTTGGTAACTGGGAAGTTAGCGGCCAAGCACCCACATTAAAATATCCTCCGGTATCAATGCCGGAGAAAATAGTGAGTGTCAACCCAGTTTTACCAGGTAAAGCCCAAGCTGTGACATATATGGGTTACACAGGTATTAAGCGTTACGATCCTCGGTTTCACGCAGCCTTAGTATTGAACCAGATTTTGGGAGGCGATACTTTATCTAGTAGACTTGGTGCAGAAGTACGCGATCGCCAAGGTTTGAGCTATGGAATTTATAGCTACTTCCAAGCCGGGAAGAATGCAGGCACATTTTTGATAGAAATGCAAACTAGTCCAGAAGATGCTAGTCAAGCGATCGCTAGTACTCGCCAAATACTACAGCAAATCCATCAACAAGGTGTCACCGCGCTAGAAGTAGAAACAGCTAAACGCACCCTCATCAGCAACTACAACGTTTCTCTGGCCAACCCAGAAGAATTAACAGATAGAATTCTGATGAATGAGGTGTATGGACTAGATAAAGTAGAATTGCACACCTTTACTGACAAACTTCAGAAAGTCACCTTTGAGCAAGTTAATCAAGCGGCTCGTGAATTACTCCACCCAGATCAAATCGTAGTCGTTACTGCTGGGCCATCTGTGTTAGCAGAGAAAAGCATTAGGTAGAGATGGCCGCTGGGCATGGATAATAAAGAATAGGTAAAGCGGTTTTCCCGCTACCTATGAATTGTTCCTGCTCATCAGCATTGCCTTTTGAGAACTACCAATGAAAATTTACAACCATTTATACCAAATTGTAATTACATTTCTTACTTTTCCAAATATTGCTTGGCTGCAAATATTACGGCAGAGCTACGTAATATTAATGTTGCTCCTGAGCTTAAATTTTATCACTGCGACTCCAGCAATGGCGGCAAATTTGTCTGGTGATTTGCTTAAGCAACCAGCTACAGAAATTACAATTAGCTTGGGTAATTCGGCTAACGAACTCAAATTTGAGCCAAATCATCTGGAATTCGAGGCTGGCAAACGCTATCAACTTCGGCTTACCAATCCCAGCCAACTGAAGCACTATTTTACTGCTAAAGACTTTGCCGATGGCATCTGGACACAAAAATTCCAAGCAGGCAAAGTAGAAATTAAAGGAGCTATTCACGAACTGGAACTCAAGCCGGGTGCTGAAGCCGAATGGGTATTTGTGCCCTTAAAATCTGGAACTTATGGCTTACGTTGTTCAATACCAGGGCATACGGAAGCAGGTATGACTGGAGAAATTGCCATTAGTAATTAAAAATTATTCGACTCAGTATTTAATAGCCCTCTAGTGTTTCAATTAAAGATAATTGAGCTAAATCGTATAGTGGGGAGCAAAAATAAGTTAGGGCGATTTTGTTTGAAGTCTAAAATTTCAGTAGTAAGTGAATATGTTATTCTGTATACATTAGTGACTAAACTGCAATAATCCTTATCAGGGATTGAAATAACTTAAATTATAGATATTATTTCTCAAGTAATCTAGAGAAAGCATTCATACTTCATCGGCAAAGCCACCAGTAATTATTAATTTCCCATGAACATTTTCAGTAACTTACTTTCTCAAGCGACTCAGCCTACACCTGCGAAAAAACAACGCCGAGGAATTGAAATTAAATCGCCGCGTGAAATTGAAATCATGCGGCAATCATCGGCAATTGTGGCAACTGTCTTAAAAGAAATTTCTGAGCTAGTAAAGCCAGGAATGACAACGGCTGATTTAGATGCTCACGCAGAAAAACGCATCCGCGAAATGGGTGCAACACCTAGTTTTAAAGGATATCACGGCTTTCCTGGTTCTATCTGCTCCAGCATTAATAATGAAGCAGTACATGGTATTCCTAGCCCTAAAAAAGTGATTCGTGTGGGGGATGTATTAAAAGTAGATACTGGCGCTTATTACCAAGGCTTTCATGGTGATTCTTGCATTTCAATTGCTGTCGGTGAAGTGACAGAAGAAGCTGCTAAATTAATTCGCGTAGCAGAAGAAGCTTTATTTAAGGGCATTGAACAAGTAAAGGCTGGTGTATATTTACTTGACTTAGCTGGAGCAATTGAAGACCATGTGAAAGCGAACGGCTTTAGTATAGTCGAAGAATTCACTGGACACGGCGTTGGTCGTAACTTGCACGAAGAACCTTCAGTATTCAACTACCGTACCCGCGAGATGCCAAATGTTAAACTCCGTGCGGGGATGACGCTGGCAATTGAACCAATTTTAAATGCGGGTTCTAGACACACCCGGACATTATCTGACCGTTGGACAGCAGTCACCGTGGATAATTCTTTGTCGGCTCAGTTTGAGCATACAGTGTTAGTTACAGACACGGGTTATGAGATTTTGACTGACCGTTCTAAGGTGTAATTGTTAGTTGTAATTATCTGTTGTTAAGAGAGGTAGAGCGTTCAAAAAGGGCGATTTACCTCTTTAATTTTTTTAACCCCTCTGCGCTTCGTCTTCCCCCAGGGTAGATTCCAAATTCTATCTTATCCGCCTTATATATCTAGGTAAAATTATGCTGGACGATGAGGTTTATCACAGATAAGGTAGGAAAAAACACTCGTATTTACTCAACAATGGCAAGTTTTTTTGAACCTATACCTCAAATTTATTTTGCTGCATTTTACCTGTGGGTTTCTACTCTTAATTTTTTACCAATAGCAAATGCTGCAACTCCCAAAAATGCTAACAGACAAGTGACTTGTCAAGCCAAGAAACTAGGATATGAGGAAGCACTTTTGTTATACCTAAGAAAACCGCAAGGAGAATTTGAAGATGGAGGTGCAATTAATTTATATGAAGACGCAAAGTTAAAAGTACTAGCTAAAGGTGTTGAAAACTGGATTTACATTAGCGTTATCGATGCAAATAGTCCTAAAGAAAAAGGCTTAGAAGGTTGGATACGTAGTAGCAGTCTAAAATGTACTGGCAATGTAGCTCAAGTTAAGCCTGCACTCTGCGAAATAACTGGGTTGCAATCGGGGCAATTAGCTTTACGTACCACACCTGGCGGAAAGTCAACAGCAGCTTTAGATAATGGCAACAATATTACATTACTCAAGCCAGATATTGTATCACTTCAAGGTCGCCCGACACCTTGGGTTAACGTGCGTGTTAGTAATAGCCCAAACAATAGAATCTTAGGTAGGGAAGGGTGGATTAATTCTCAGTATATAGATTGCTATAGCAAAGAAAGCAATGATGCAATAAATTATCCGTAAAATATTTGAGGATATACCTCATTATATCGAGATATGAAAATTTGCGTTTTCCAGATACCCGACTTCTTCAAGAAGTTGGGTATCTAATTTTTTACCAATAATCTAGGACGGCTATATTTGACTGATAGCGGCATATTTATTCTTATAAATAGTAAGCATTTCTTTAGCTATTCCAGAGACAGATGTACTCTCTGGAATAGCTTGTAATAAATTGATTGCTTGCACCCATTTATGTTGCGCTTGTTGCCGAAATAGTAGTGAATGAGGTGAACTGTTTACAAAAATATTAGCTTCTATTGCTAGTTTTTGGGCTGATTCTAAGTTTGCTAAGGCTTGCTTTTCTACTAAGATTCTTTGACTGATAGATTTATAGTTAATCTGATAGTAAGCTAATTTCTTATTTGCCTTATCAGAAACAGATGTTTGATGAGGAATACTATCTAATAAGATTATTGCCTGATGCCATTTAGTTTCTGCTTGTTGCCATACTTTTAGAGGATGCGGTGGTTTTTGGACTAGAGAAGCAGCCTCCATACCGAATTTTTGAGCAGATTTAAACTTAGCATTTGCACTTTCTTCTTGAGTTAAACTTAGATTCATCTGCTGCCATTGGAGACTTTGTTCTTTAATTTTCCAGCTACCAAAACCCAAGACTAATAAACTTGAGACTACGATCAAAACCGAACGTACTATCTTGGGTGCCGAAAACTTTGGTAATATTTGTATATGCTGGCTAATAGTTGCTTTATTATGATTTTCTTCTTCTATGTTTTTTAGGGCTTGTTCTGCCTGTTCCCTTAAAGTATCACCCTGAATAATTAAAACAGCAATTTGTTCTTGAAGATGATCGCAATCATTAAGAATATCGGTCAATTCTTGAAATCTACTGTCACTCGATATAATTAATTCATGGTCATCATCTAACCACTCTAAAGCAAAGCCAGATTTTCCACAAAAAGCAGACACTCCTAATAAAATATTTAATAAGCTACGACTATTTTTAATAGTATCGAAAACATAATTCAACTTCTGTCTTAATTGTAATAATTCATTTTGGGAATTATTTATTTTTTGAATTTGTTCCTCTAATATATGAGGCTTTTCAAAGACCAAGTTAATTTTTAAATTTTCTAAAATTCTCTGAAACTGTGCAACTAAGCTGAGATGATTAATATCAGAATTTAGTTGATTGACTAAACTATCATCACTGAGAATATCAGCAGCTATTGCTTGTAAAAAATAACCCCATTCTATCCAGTCATCGATTTTGGATTGTAAATCAGTTAATGAAATTTTAGTTTTTGAATGTCCAAATTTGTCTGCGATCGCTGGATCTACTAATCGAACACTAGGTAGAAACAAACTAGCTACAGTACCTATTCGAGGAAGTGTAGCGATCGCAGAATTTTTGAAGTTCTCCAATCTCAATTCCTGAGCAATTAATTTTTTAATATTTCGTAGTTTTTCTTGAGCATTATTGATCGAGATAATTTGTTCCATGATTTTATTAGAATCGCCAATAGTCAGTTTTAGATTCTGAATTAGTGTTGGCAATTCGCTAACAAGTATTTCTAGGTTAGCCATAAATACCTCTTAGGGATTTGTCGAAAGTTTATGCGAAACAATTAAAATAGCTGGAGTCAGAACATAACCACACATCTAAGCATCCTAGTTGAGTGACAAATCTTAGGATCTATAAAATGTATAATTCCCGTAAATCCTGGTAAAGTAACAATTTCAGTTTAAAAATCCCAGAGAAAGACAAAATTACCCATTCACTAACCTATGAATGAAGTTGATTTAGCATTTACCCCAGCACTAGAGTTGGTGCAATTAATTCGTCGCCGTGAAATATCCCCCCTAGAGTTGGTAGAAATATATTTAGAACGGATTGAGCAATTAAATCCCCAATTAGGAAGTTATTTTACGGTGACGGCAGAACTAGCGATCGCAGATGCCAAAGCCAAAACAGAATTATTGACAACTACCTCGGAACTACCGCCATTTTTTGGTGTGCCAATTTCCATTAAAGACCTTAATGCTGTAGCTGATGTTACCTGTACTTATGGAAATCCAGTATTACTAAACAATATTCCTAACTATGATGATGGGGTTGTAACACGGATTAAGCAAGCTGGGTTTACTATTCTTGGTAAAACAGCCACTTCTGAATTAGGTTCATTCCCTTACAGCGAACCCACGGGTTTTCCTCCAGCGAGAAATCCGTGGAATTTAGAATATACCCCTGGCGGTTCCAGTGGTGGCGCGGCGGCGGCGGTAGCAGCAGGATTGTGTGCGATCGCTCAAGGTTCTGATGGCGGTGGTTCAATTCGTGGCCCTGCGGCTTGTTGTGGTTTGGTAGGACTTAAACCATCCAGGGGTAGAGTGAGTAAAGCACCCGTAGGCGAACGCCTCGCTGGAATTGCCGTCAACGGCCCAATAGCGCGGACTGTGGCTGATGCTGCTGCCCTATTGGATACGATATCTGGCTATGTTACAGGCGATCCTTACTGGTTGCCAGATCCCGAACCATCATTTCTCGCTGCCACTCAGACAAAATTGGGTGCTTTGCGAATTGCCTTTGACACTAATATTTCTCCTTTGGGAGAAGCTGATGCTAACTGTCAGCAAGGTGTCCGTCAAACAGTCCAGTTATTAGAACAACTCGGCCACCACGTTGAACAGAAATCCCCAGATTTTAGCGGTTTAGTTGAACCCTTTCAAATCGTTTGGCAAGCTGGGGTAGCTGCGTCAGGACTTCCTGTTGAAGTCATGCAACCATTAAATCGTTGGCTATTTGCACGCACAGGTTCTGTTGCTGACTATCTCAAAGCAGTTTCCCAAATGCAGATTGTGGCACGACAGATTGTAGCCTTTTTCGATACCGTGGATGTGCTGGTACTGCCAGTTTATCTCCATTCACCTATCTGCGTTGGGGAATGGGCTTCGCTAAGTCCAGAAGAGACATTCCAAAATATTATTGAGTGGATTGCCCCTTGTCCACCTGCGAATGCAACTGGACAACCTGCGATCGCAATTCCTGTCGGCTTTGATAGTAAGGGTTTACCCATAAGTGTGCAACTAATTGGTAAACCTGCAGCTGAAGCTACCCTGATTAACCTAGCGGCACAATTAGAAGCGGCTAACCCTTGGATTCATCATCGTCCAGCCTTTGCGATATCAGGCTAATCATGCAGGCATCCCTGGAACAACTTTCGCAAATTATTGTGTTTGCAGGTTTAGAAACAGCAGACAAAGTAAATTTGCAACCTCACACTCAGGTGCAACGCC
Source organism: Nostoc sp. UCD121 (assembly GCF_014222285.1). GTDB lineage: Bacteria > Cyanobacteriota > Cyanobacteriia > Cyanobacteriales > Nostocaceae > Nostoc. The sequence goes on along the minus strand of NZ_JACKZS010000078.1, from coordinate 21,204 downwards.
ATCGCAAAGGAGAGATTATTCTCCATGAGGGTGATGTCTTACCAACAAAACTCTATGCTGTTTCCAGTGGAGCAATTCAAGTTACCAAAATAGCAATGACGGGGAAAGAAACGATTCTCCGCACCTTAGCGGCTGGGGAAATTTTTGCGGCTCCTGCTTTATTAGGCAATGGAATTTCCCCAGCAACCGTAACTGCTGAATCTGATTGTGAAATTCTCACTATAGAGAGAGATGCTTTATTAAAAGCGATTGGACAAAACCCTGAAATTGCATTACAAATGCTGATGGTGTTTAACAGTCGGATTCAGCAATTGCATGAGACAGTCCACGGATTAGTTTCTGAAAGAGCTATTGTTCGTCTTGCCAGACTAATTCAATATTTTGCTGCCGAATCAGGAACTGAATTAAGTCCACAAGGTGAGTGTTTACAAGTCAAATTGTCTTATTATCGCATGGCTCGCAGTAGTGGCATTACTTACGAAGAATGTGTGCGGTTAATTAAAAGTCTCAAGTCAGTAATTGCCTATCGTCGTGGTGGGACGATTATCATACTCGATCCGAAGAAATTAGATGCGATCGCTTCTGGAAATATAGATCAATAACACGCTCAATGCTCGATCCCTGAAAAGACGAGGGTTGAGCGGAGTCGAAACCCGGCAATCTAGGTGAGCTTTAATTTAGCCTTCCTACTTACAAGTTTTCTGAGATCCAGGACTTACGCACAAAATAGCCCAAACTTCTATTTTCCGGTAGGGGCAATTTATGAATTGCCCCTACCGCGTGTAGTTTTGCGTAAGTTCTAAGATCGAAAAAGGAAACATTTTGATGTATTGCCTTTTTCCATAAGGGATTTAGAACAGAATTTAACATCTATAACGACTCTAAATAGCTCAAAAGATCCGCCATTTCTTGGGTGCTAGGCTGGAATTTTGGCATTGGCGGGGTTTCGCCACTGATTACCTGGTGAATCAACCCATATTGAGACTTATGCTTGGAAACAGCTTGCAAACTCGGCCCTACTCGCCCGTCTGCTTCCAAACCATGACAACCAGCACAGTTAATTTGAAAGATCGCGTGTCCTTGAACTGGGTTTCCTGTTAGAGATAAAACACTCTTGACATAAGGATCGGAGGCTTGAACCAACTGAACACCAAAAAAGCCCAAAGGGACTGATAGCAGTATGGCCAGCGTCAATAAAACGATGCGCTGAATCAAAATTTCAGGTTTGGTAATCTGGTTATCCAAAAGGTTTGCGGTGAATGTCTAGGTGTGCTAAAAAGTTTTCTTTTCCTACACATAGCTTAAAAGTTCTTGATCGTGTCTGCAAGCACAGAAGACTATTTTTTTCTGAGCAGTTGCCCTTCAAAAAGTCTATAGGACGCAGGATTCATACTAAATTTGGTAAAATCAAAAACAGGCAACGAATATTTAATCATTACAAAGAGGAGATTTCCAGTGGTTGAACCCCTGCTATCAGGTATTGTCCTTGGTCTAGTTTTCGTCACCCTCGCCGGACTGTTTTACGCTGCCTATAAGCAATACAAGCGCCCCAATCAGTTGGGCGGTTGAGGAAGAGTGAGGCTGAGTTCTGAGTGCTGAGTGCTGAGTAGGGGAGACTAAGGAGGGCAAATAAGCAATTTTTCTCCCCACTCCCACTTTTGTCATTGCACAATTCTGTAGAAAGTAAGTGATGTGTTGCCGTAAACCTTCTCGCGGCAAATTTCCCAAGAGGGAATCTCTGGCGGTGTCCAACCTTGTGAGGCGTGTTCAACTGCGATTTCGCCACTAGGATCTAAAAGTTGATAGTGAGCGATCGCTTCTAATACTGGTTGGAACAATCCACTGGCATAAGGTGGATCAAAGTAAATTCTATCGAATTGCTTGCCAGATAAAGTCTTTAACTGCTGCGTAATATCTCCCCGCAATACCCGAAATTCTTGCTCGGCATTAGCTACCTGCTGCCAATTTTGTTGGATGGTGGCACAGGCTCGGCTCGATTGTTCAATTCCCACTGCTAGGCTGGCTCCTCTACACAAAGCCTCTGCGCCCATTGAACCAGTACCGGCGCACAAATCTAGCCAGCGACAACCTGCAATTTCTCCCTGCCAAATATTAAAGACTGCCTCCCTTACCCGCGCACTGGTAGGTCTAGTTTCTTTCCCTGGTAAAGTTTTTAGCTGGCGATTACCGTAAATTCTCAGGCTCATTGGTTATTAGTCATTGGTCATTAGTCATTAGTCACTTGTAATGAGCGTAGTCGAAGTATTAGTCATTAATTTTAGACAAAGGACAAAGAACAAATGACAAAAATAGATTAGGCAGGAATTTTTTCACGGACTTGAGCAACAAAATTAGACAAGATTTGCAATCCAATATTAGAGGATTTTTCGGGGTGAAATTGAACTGCCATCAGATTTTCGTGAGCGATCGCAGCTGTGACGGTTTGAGTACCATGGGTGATAGTTGCTGCACGGATTAGCGGGTCTATTGGGTCAACATAGTAAGAATGGACAAAATATACCCAAGGATCGGACGGCAAATGCTCCCACAAAATACTTTTTGCCTGAGTCATTTCCAGTTGATTCCAACCCATGTGAGGAATAGTGATGTCAGGTTCTGGACGAAATCGGCGCACTTTTCCTTTGATAATTCCTAGTCCTGGTTGGGTACCTTCTGCACTTGATTCAAAGAGAATTTGCAATCCTAAACAAATTCCCAAAAAAGGTTTACCAGATGCGATCGCTTCTTTAATAGGTTGTTCCAAACCACGCGCTCGCAGGTGTTGTACTGCTGGATCAAATGCTCCCACTCCCGGCAGAACTATTGCATCTGCCTGCTCTAATTCCTTTGCAGAATAAGTAACATTAGGAGTTGCCCCAGCTTTTTCCAACCCTTTACAGACTGAGTGCAAATTTCCCATCTCGTAGTCTACGACCGCAATTACTGGCATTTACCTGCTCCTTGTAAATTTATTAATGGAGGGTTTTTCTATTCTAAATAATATTTGTTATGAAGCAAAGAATTCTATTAACTTCTTTTGACATTTGCCTAAAATATCAACAGTCAAAATTCTTCTGATGATTTATTACTTGAACTTACCAAACTCGATCTGATACCAGATGACTTGAGTTTTTTACGCCAGTTACCCGTAGATGTCCAACTTGCCAATACTCAGGTAATGGAAAAAATCAATGCAATTCAACCCGAAGACATTATCTGTTGTGAGCAGGCTGCAATCCTTACACAATTAAGTGTGGAAGCATTTGCTAGCTGTGGATAAATTAAAAGTTGATATAAAAAAATTAGTGGCGAAAGAATCATCAATTCAAATTAGCCACGACTGCGGTTAATTTGTTTTTACTGTTTAGGCTTGGACTACTTAGACCAAAATCAACTTACGAGCCGTTGTCTTTTTACCCAGATTCCGGTTCTAAATCAAAAAAAATTGATGGGAATTCTTGCAGGTTTCGTATTAATTATTAACAAACTGGCACTTTCATCAAGTTGTTAATGTCTGTATGGTGAAAGAAATATCTAAGTATATGTTGCCATTGTTACTAATTTTCCCAATTGCTCAATCAACTCCTGCGACACCACCACCTGAAGAAGTCGTACAAACACAAGAAGTACGTCCTTTACCAGGTCAATTGGATACAGTGCCAACTTTTAACAGTAATAGTCCAGAATTGGTGTTGAAAGAAGGAATTTTACTCTCCACTTTTCCACCAGATGGCAAAAAAGTGCCAACAGCGCATTTGAATTTTCCCTTTCGGGGACGATTTGATATTTTTGCCCATCACGTTGCGAGGGCTGAACCATCAGAGAATTTGCGCTCGCTCTATTTAGGGATAATTTTGCACAACCCTAGTTCAGAAGCAGTAAAGGTAAATATTTGGCAGGCGGCGAGTTATTTGAGTCAACCGGATGCACCATTTATTCAATTACCATCTTTTAGCGAAAATCCTTTAGGGACAATTTTTGCTGGCCCAGGCGATCGCGTCATGTCTGATGTACTGCGGGGACGACGACAAGAGATTTTCCCTGCCCAAATTGAGATTCCAGCAAAGCAAAGTCGGATGTTACTAAATTTACCAATTCCTGTGCAGGGATTGACACCGCCTCTGAATGGTCGTTCGACATTGCTCCGATTGCAAAGTAATGGCACTGTCTATGCGGCTAGCCTAGCGATGTTTGCACGGGTGAATTCTGATGGCAGTGAGCGATCGCCTAGTTTAGAAGAATGGCAGAATTTACTAGATAATGGTGATTTAGCTGGGCCACGGGATAAAGCGCCCACTCCCCTAGAGGAAACTGGCAAGCCAAGAATTTATGGGCGTGTTGCTGGAGTGGCTGCTGGTTCACGATGGAGAGCCTTATTAGTAGATAAGCCTAAAGCTAGGTATTTAACTATTCCCCAGCCTGGTCAAGTGTTTTCTTACGCCCTGAGTACCCTACATGGCGGTATGTTAGGAACTGGTCAAATTCAAAGTTCGCCTATGCTGGTGCGCTATCCTGACACCGCATATCGCGCTCATGGCAACTATGGAATTCAATATAATCTCAAGTTGCCGTTATACAACAATACTCAAAGTCCTCAAACTGTCAGTGTATCCATACAAACCCCACTGAAGGAGAATCAGCTAGTCAAACCAGGGTTACGCTTTCTGAGTACACCAGCCCGTGAAGTATTTTTCCGAGGGACAGTGCGGGTACGTTACAAAGATGAGCAAAATCAGCCGCAAACTAAGTTTGTGCATTTAGTACAAAAGAGAGGTCAACCAGGGGAACCCTTAGTTTCATTAAATATGAAAGCTGGCGATCGCTCCTTAGTAGAAGTAGACTTTCTCTATCCACCAGATGCCACACCACCACAAGTATTAACAGTGTCAACTCAGGCAGGAAGTCGGTAATAAAATGATAGGTAATTGGTACAGCTTTTCTCTAATTACCAATTACCTATTAAACTAAAAGATATCTAATTTGCATATTAAAATTTTCTCAATATCTTGTAGGATGGGTATCCTGCCCGCCCTGATTATAAGACTTAAACTTTGTTAATTTCTTCTAAATATTCCTAAAATAAGTTATGCAAATGTATGGGTACACTGGCAATTTCTGGCAACTGTGGCTCAATAATTTAGCTATCAAGCTTCTTTTAAACTAGATATAAAACATTACACAAGGTCATTACAGATGGTTGCAACTCCAAATTCTAGCTATATTTCTCCAGAAGACTATCTTAAAGGAGAAGAAACTAGTCCTATCAAGCATGAATATAGACAGGGACAGGTTTATGCAATGGCAGGAGCAAGTAATACCCATGTAATTATTAGCGGAAATGTGTTTGCTATGCTAAGAAATCATTTGCGCGGGAGTGGTTGTCAGGCTTATATCTCAGATACTAAAGCACATATTGAGTCGATTAATATCTATTACTATCCCGATGTTATAGTAAGTTGTGACCAAAGAGATAGAGCTTTTAACAACTTTCTGCGTTACCCTCGCTTAATTGTAGAAGTGTTATCTCCGACAACAGAAGCCTTTGACCGAGGTGATAAATTTGCTGACTACCGACAGATGGAATCACTTCAGAAATATGTACTTATAAGTCAAACTCGATTAAATGTTGAGTGTTTTCGCCGTAACCCAGAGAGCCAATGGGTACTCTATCCTTATGGAAAAGAAGATATAATTCATCTGGCAAGTGTGGATTTTCGGTGTGCTGTTGCAGATTTCTATGAAGATGTTACTTTTGAATCGTTGTAATTGACTGACTACTAGCTTAAAAGCCAGAACCCAGAAGATTGAGGATTTAAAAATGTGTTTTTATAAAGCAAAATAAAAAGGCAAAAGAAAATTTCTTTTGCCTTTTTATTTTTTACATTTTAATAGAGACGCGAAGTTTCAAATCTCTATTCGTCGTCGAAATCATCCTCGTCGTCTTCCTCTTCTTCCTCAAAATCGTCGTCGTCTACGACTTCATCGGCGATTAATTCATCTTCATCATCTAGAACTGACCTTTCTGCACGTCTGCTACCAAAACCAGATTCTCCAAGAGTCGGAGAATCTAAATTATAGGTACGAGCTGTGCGGTCATCTAAGACCATATCCAGAGGATCATCAACTTCATCCAAGACACTACTGCTAATCTCAGCAGCATAATCATCGATCGCTCCGGGTTCTTCATAGGTGTTGTACCCAGTACCAGCCGGAATCAATCGCCCGATAATTACGTTTTCCTTTAATCCGCGCAGCCAGTCAGATTTGCCTTCAATAGCTGCTTCGGTAAGTACCCGTGTTGTCTCTTGGAAGGAAGCTGCGGAGATAAAGCTGTCGGTGTTCAACGATGCTTTGGTGATACCCAACAGTACTGGGGTATACTGTGCCCTTGCACCGCCTGTAATTGCCATAGCTTCGTTCACCTGCTCAACTTGGCGCAGTTCTACCAATTCACCAGGAAGCATTGTGGTGTCACCACCATCATCAATCCTGACCTTGTTGGTCATCTGGCGAACAATTACTTCAATGTGCTTATCGGAAATATCAATCCCCTGAGACTGGTACACCATTTGCACTTCATTCACCAAGAATGTTTGTACCTTCTGCAAAGCGATGCTGGCACAAGCATAGATTCCGTCTTCAGAACCCAGGCTAAAGAAGATTTCTAAAATTTCGTGGGGATTGGATGGGCCATCAGTCAACGGTTGTCCCGCTACTACTATTGAGCCATCTGGCACAATCAAGTTTTGTCCAGGGCCCAGAGGATAATCTGTCACCACGCCATTTGATTCTACGACCTTAATAGCGATCGCTTCATCACCACTTTCAGCATAAACTACCTTAACTTCTCCACCCCGCCGACATAAAATGCAGGCTTCTTTCGGTTTACGAGCTTCAAGTAGTTCCTCAATCCGAGGCAAACCTTGAATGATATCTCCTGTTTTGGCGCGTTCAAACACCAGCAACACCAAGTTATCACCCCGTTGTACCAAATCGCCGTCTTCTATCTGCAACACAGCACCAGGGCTGACTCGATAAGGGCGACCGATACGGGTAGTAACAACGTAGTTTTTAGTACTCAGAGCTGATTCCCCACCAGATGCAGCAGCGGCACTTTTGATATCCACTACTTGCCCTGATTCTGGGGCAAAAACTCCAGGAGCAACTTCTGTACCTTCTACTAGCAAGTCACCCACCTTCACTTTTGGCTGAGTACTAGTATTAATGGTAAGTCTGTCAGCGTCACGCAACACTAAGCAGCGACGCACATTTTCGGTTCCTTTGCGGACACCCCGCACTTCCCCACCTTCTTTACACAAGATTTGGGTCCGTGCGACTACAGAACCTGGGGCGATGGTTAACCCATCGTATACCTCAAGTGTGGTCTGGGTGCTACCTTGGGTGGCATCGGCGGTAATGTCTCGACGAATTACCAAGGATTCCAAAATTACCAGTTGTAAACGTTGAACTTCTGGGTCTTCAGTATCCTCTACTAATTCAATATCTGCTGCCAGGGGTGAAGCATTATGGTCTTGTTCCCCTTCTTGCTCAATTTCCAGCACTAGTTGGGTTCGCAGTAGTTCTACACCTTCAACAGATTTGACACGCTCTGAATCTTTGTAAGGTAGTCTCTGTACCGCTCTTAATTGAATTGATCGCCCGGTTTGTTGACTTACAGATGTAGTGGATGGCACATCTGGGTTATCAGGTACAGCAAACTCAACGACTGGACGGCTCAACAGGGCAGGGCCTTCTGGTGTCTCCACATACTGGATATAACGCAATTCCGTAGCGACATTGCCTTGGAATTCTTCACCTGGTTGGATGAAGGTGTTATCTCGCCCGATGACTGATTCTGGATCGTCCACCATCAGCAGTTCGCCTGGCTTCACCACAACTTCCCGCAGGATGTCGTTTTTCTGGGTCACTTCTACCACACCACTGTTTTGGCAGAAGATATCTTTCACAACTTCGGTGCCAGCTTCGACAAACTGACCGTCTTCCACCAACAGCAAGGAGATATCTTTGTTGACTTCGTGGCTTTCTTCAGGAATCCACAACAAGGTACCGCCCTGCACGACTTCATAACCCAGCTTGGCTTTGCCTTTTTTCTGGACTTCGACACCTGCGAATTTCAGGAATCCACCAGTGGTTGTGCGATAGCGGTCATCAATTAACTCAGCTACTACTTGACCATTTTGCACTTTTGTGCCTGGTGTAGCTCGGAGGTTAAATACTTGGTTGTTGCCAGTAGATACTAAGTAGTTATTGCGTCCTTGAGAACTTTGGACTGTCACCGTTGCTTGGTCTAAGACCACAGAAGCAGTGATAATCTCAATTTCCCTGGTACTCTTGCCTGGGGTAGCTTCTGGCAAGCGCACCACACCGCCGTGTAAACTGGCTAATTTGGTTTCTGCTAAAACTCCATTAGCAGCGATCGCATCACCATTTTTCACCACCAATTCGGCCCCTGGCGGCAAGTTGTAAACTTCCCCAGACAAAATCCAAATCAAACCACCGCGTGCGGCTGTGGTTGTGGTATTGCCTTGACGGTCAGTTTTTTGTTCTGGAACAACTTCGGCAAATTGCACTTCCCCTGCTAAGTCAGAGGCTACATCTTTAACGGCTTTTTCTGTATTAGTCCGAGTTGTCCGTCCACCAAGGGCAACCTCTGCCAACAACTGACCTTGTTTTACCTTATTTCCATCAAATACATATAGTGTTGAACCTTGGGTAAGATGAACCTCTTGGTTCTCTGGGGTAACATCACCTACTTTTGTTGGCTCCAAAAGCATGATGCCATTCGCTTCAACATAGAGGGCATCTTCCCCGTGGCGAGTACGATATGTTCTGGTCTTCAGCTTGCGGGGAAGCTTGACAGTCCCATCAATTTTAGAACGAACTTGTTGCGCCACTTCTCCAGTAAACACCCCACCAGTGTGGAATGTCCGCATGGTTAACTGAGTACCAGGTTCACCGATACTTTGGGCAGCAATAATCCCTACAGCTTCGCCTAAGTCTACCATTTTTGCGTGGGCCAAACTCCAGCCGTAGCAGTGTTGACAGACAGAACGTGCGGCTTCACAAGTTAGTGGCGATCGCACCACAACTTCTCCCACCCCAGATTTTTCAATTTTCTTTGCCAAGTCTTCAGGAATTGGCGAATTGCGGGCTGCAATCAATTCTTTTGTGACCGGATGCACCACATCTTCGCCAATTACCCGCCCCATCAAGCGGGTTCCCAGAGGAATCAAGGTTTTAGCACCTTCTGTCATTGGTCGAATCGCAAGACCTCTAGTGGTACCGCAATCAAATTCTCGAATGATTACATCCTGCGATACATCCACCAACCGACGGGTAAGATAACCAGAGTCAGCCGTCCGCAAGGCAGTATCCACCAATCCTTTTCTGGCACCGTAAGACGAAATAATGTATTCCGTCACAGTTAGCCCTTCACGGAAATTGGTTTTGATCGGTAAATCGATAATTTCCCCTTGAGGATCTGCCATCAGTCCCCGCATCCCCACCAACTGCCGGACTTGTGAGATGTTACCCCGTGCCCCGGAGAACGCCATCATGTATACGGAGTTCAGGGGATTAGTCTTCTTGAAGTGAACGACAACTTCATCTTTCAAGGCTTCACTAGTACCATTCCAAGTATCGATTACCTTTTGGAAGCGTTCTACTTCAGTGATTTCTCCCCGTTGATAACGGGTTTCAGTAGCGCGAATTTCTTCCTCGGCTGCTTCTAAGAGTAATCGCTTAGTTGGTGGTATCATCAAGTCATCTACACTGATGGAAACCCCTGCTTTGGTAGCATAGCGAAATCCCAAATCTTTCAATTTGTCCGCCATCACTGCGGTTCGCGCTGTACCATAATTCGTAAAAGCCCAAGAAATTAAATTTCTCAGTTGACCTTTGTCAACCACGCGATTGCGAAAAATCATTTTTTCGTTAGTCATTAATCATTAGTCCTGAGTCATTAATAATTAATAATTCGTAATACTCGCCAAACGCGAGAAGCAAGCTACGTAATTCGTAATTAAAGAATTAATTACGAATTACGAATTAGAAATTACGAATTAACTTGCTAGTGCTTCCTGAATGGCATTGTTGTAAATAACGCGGCCAGGAGTTGTGTATATGTACTGTGAAAGTACATTGCCCTTAGCGTCTTGTCTGACTCGACGGAACTTATAGAGTAATGTACGGGTACCATCCTCGTTTTCCGTCACTTTCACGGGTTCTGTATCCGGTTGGTCTGATTCTATTTCGCCGTCAAACCTTACGTAAATATAGGCGTGCAAGTCAATTTGATCTTGCTGGAAAGCCATAATTACATCCTCTAGCGAAGAAAAGTAATTTCCTGCCCCTTTTGTCGCACCGGGATTTTCTGCTGTTAAATAATAGGCTCCCAACACCATATCTTGACTAGGCGTGATGATGGGTTTACCTGTGGCTGGTGACAAAATATTGTTAGAAGCCAACATCAACAACCGCGCTTCAGCCTGACTTTCTAACGACAGAGGGACGTGTACCGCCATTTGGTCGCCGTCAAAGTCGGCGTTAAAGGCTGGACACACCAGAGGATGCAGTTGAATTGCTCTACCTTCCACTAAGATTGGTTCAAAAGACTGAATACCCAAACGGTGCAATGTTGGTGCCCGGTTTAGCATTACAGGGTGTCCTTCAATCACCTCTTCCAGCACATCCCAAACACTGGGATCATTTCGGGATATCAGCTTTTTCGCAGCTTTGATGTTATTTACCATGCCGCTACGAATCAGGCGGTTAATCACAAATGGCTGAAATAGCTCAATTGCCATTTCTCTGGGCAAACCGCACTGGTGAATTTTCAGCTTTGGCCCGACCACAATAACCGAACGTCCAGAGTAATCAACCCGTTTACCTAACAAGTTTTGTCGGAAACGTCCTTGTTTACCCTCAATAATGTCGGACAAAGATTTCAGGGGTCGGTTATTTGCCCCTACCACAGTGCGTCCCCGACGACCATTGTCAATCAAAGCATCCACTGCTTCTTGCAGCATCCGCTTTTCGTTCCGCACGATAATCTCTGGTGCCAAAATTTCTTGCAAGCGTGCCAAACGATTGTTGCGGTTAATTACCCGCCGATACAAATCATTTAAATCGCTCGTGGCAAAGCGTCCGCCATCTAGCTGCACCATTGGGCGCAAGTCGGGGGGAATCACGGGAATAACTGCCATTACCATCCACTCTGGTTTGGAACCAGTAGCGATGAAGTTATCAATTACCCGCAATCGCTTAATTAGCTTGGCTCTCTTTTGCCCCTTGGCGTTACCAATTTCTTCGCGTAGGCTTTCGGCTTCTTGTTCTAAATTGATATCGGCAAGCAAACGCAACAGCGCTTCAGCCCCAATACCTACTTCTACGCCTTGCAGCACAGAATCTTCGCTATAAATTTGGTCTTCTATTTCCAACCACTGGTCTTCACTCAGCAGTTGTTTGTAAGTTAAAGTTTCGGCATTACCTGCACTCAGGACAACATAAGAGTTGAAATAGACAATCTGCTCAACATCCCGTAAGGGCATATCTAACAGGATGGAAATATAGCTAGGAATGCCTTTGAGATACCAAACGTGAGCTACTGGTGCGGCGAGTTTAATATAGCCCATGCGGTGGCGACGCACCCGTGACTCGGTAACTTCCACGCCACAGCGCTCACAGACAATACCTCTATGACGAACTCTCTTATACTTACCACAATGGCATTCCCAATCTTTCGCGGGGCCAAAGATGCGCTCACAAAATAAGCCATCCATTTCTGGCTTGAGAGTTCGGTAATTAATCGTTTCTGGCTTGGTAACTTCACCGACTACTTGACCATTAGGCAATGTTCTTTCGCCCCACTGCCGAATGCGTTCGGGGGAAGCCAAGCCGATTTTTACGTAGTCAAACTGATTAGTTTGGGCAGGTCTCATACTTAAATGCTGAGTTCCGAATAATGAGTTTTGAGTATATTTAGTTAGTTTTTAGTTAGGAGTTAGGAGTTAGGAGTTATGAATTGTTAACTCCTAACTCTTCACTCCTCACTATCTATTCGTCATCATCCAGCGATTCGCGGGAAAGAGATTCATAAGTTGGTCGAGGAGGTGTGCGACGGGCTGATTGGTCTGCCATCAAATCGACTTCCACATCTAGGGAACTGCCGTCTGCTTGGGTTTCTACCTTGTGTACAGCAATATCTAACCCTAATGATTGCAACTCGCGCATTAGCACCTTAAAGGATTCTGGGGTTCCAGGTCTAGGAATTGCCTTACCTTTAACGATCGCATTTAACGCTTCATTCCGTCCTTGCATATCGTCAGATTTAACTGTGAGCAATTCCTGTAAGGTGTAAGCTGCACCAAAGGCTTCCAATGCCCACACTTCCATTTCCCCAAATCGTTGACCACCTTGTTGTGCTTTACCACCCAAGGGTTGCTGAGTCACCAGTGAGTATGGCCCTGTAGAACGGGCGTGAATCTTATCATCCACCAAATGCACCAGCTTCAGCATATAAGCCACACCGATGGTAATTGCTCGGTCAAAGGGTTCGCCTGTACGACCGTCATACACCATGATTTTGCCAGGGTTATCTGGGTTATATACCCAGTCTTTCCCTGTTTCGTCACGTGCTTCTTGCAATTTGCCATGCACGATTCGGCGGGATGTCTCTTCACCGTACATTTCATCAAAGGGAGTAATCTTAAATCGGACTCCCAAGGTCTGACCAGCCCAACCCAAGAGGCACTCAAAGACTTGTCCGACGTTCATCCGACTGGGTACACCCAAGGGGTTGAGTACGATGTCCACTGGTGAACCATCGGGCAAATAAGGCATGTCTTCTGCCGGTAATATCCGAGAAATAATCCCTTTATTACCGTGCCGTCCTGCCATTTTGTCGCCAACTTGGATTTTGCGTTTTTGGGCAACGTACACCCGGACTACCATATTGGCTCCTGGTGGCAGTTCATCGCCTTGTTCACGAGTAAACAAGCGCACATCAACTACGCGACCTTTTTCACCGTTAGGGACTCGCAGGGAATTGTCCCGCACATCCCGCGCTTTTTCACCGAAAATCGCCCGCAATAATTTTTCTTCTGGCGGTTGGTCAGATTCACCTTTGGGTGTTACCTTACCAACCAAGATATCTCCAGCTTCTACCCATGCCCCAATGCGGATGATTCCTTGTTCATCCAACTGACGCAAGGCATCTTCCCCGACGTTGGGAATTTCTCTGGTAATTTCTTCTGGCCCTAGTTTGGTTTGTCTAGCTTCAATTTCATATTTTTCAATGTGAATTGAGGTGTAGACATCATCCTGCACCAGTCTCTCAGAGATTAAAATTGCGTCTTCGTAGTTGTAGCCTTCCCAAGGCATATAGGCTACGACGATATTTTGTCCTAGTGCCAATTCACCGCCTTCGGTGGAGGAACCATCAGCCAATACCTGACCAGCAACAACCCGTTCACCAATGCGGACGAGAGGTTTCTGATTTAAACAGGTGTCTTGGTTTGAGCGTTGGTACTTGGAAAGGGTGTATCTAATTTCGGAGGTGTTAGCTTTGGGACGGACGCGAATTTCTGTAGCATCCACATAAGTAACATCGCCATCGGTACGCGATACAACCACCATCCCGGAGTCTCTTGCTCCTTGCGCTTCCAAACCAGTACCCACTAGAGGACGTTCTGGTTTAAGCAGGGGTACTGCTTGCCGTTGCATGTTCGACCCCATCAGCGCTCGGTTAGCGTCATCATGCTCCAAGAAGGGAATCATGCTGGTTGCTACCGACACAATCTGTACGGGAGACACTGCTACGTAGTCCACCTGTTCTGGTGTTGTGGTGGAAAATTCTTGGCGATAACGGACTGGCACTAGTGGGCCAATAATGTGCCCAGTTTCATCGACTGGAATATCCCCAGGAGCAACCCGTAAATCGTCTTCTTCATCGGCTGTCATGTAGGCTGGAGGCAAGTCAAATCTGACTCGTCCATTTTCCACAGGTCTGAATGGCGTTTCAAGGAAGCCGTACAGGTTAACCCGCGCGTGGGTTGCTAAGGAGCCAATCAATCCGGCGTTGGGGCCTTCTGGTGTCTCAATGGGGCAAATACGCCCATAGTGACTAGGGTGAATATCCCGCACGGCAAACCCGGCGCGTTCGCGGGTTAAACCACCAGGGCCAAGGGCGCTCAGACGGCGTTTGTGGGTCAGTTCTGCCAGAGGATTGGTTTGATCCATGAACTGACTTAACTGGCTAGAACCAAAGAATTCTTTAATTGCTGCTACCAATGGTTTAGGGTTCACCAAAGAAGCGGGGGTTAGCACTTCCGCATCGGATACGGTCATCCGTTCCCGAATGATTCTCTCTAAGCGGTTTAAGCCTACTCTTACTTGGTTTTGCAGCAATTCACCGACGCTTCTGACTCGGCGGTTTCCTAAGTGGTCAATGTCATCGATGTTACCGATGTCATATTCTAGATTAATTAGGTAATCTACGGCTGCCAAGATATCGCCAGCAGTCAACACGCGCATTGTGTCTGGCACAGAAAGGCGCAATTTTTTGTTGAGCTTGTACCGTCCAACGCGACCAAGGTCATAACGTTTCGGGTCAAAGAAACGAGAGTCTAGCAGTTGTTGTCCACCTAAGACCGTAGGTGGTTCACCAGGACGCAGTTTCCGATATAACTCCATCAGGGCTTCTTCTTCAGAAAATTGCCCTTCTTTTTCGATGGTTTTTTGGAAATATTCGGGGTGGCGTAAGGCATCAAAGATTTCGTTGTCTGATAACCCTAAAGCTTTTAAAAGTACCTGCGCTGACAGTTTGCGGGTTTTGTCGATGCGTACCCACACCAAATCGTTACGGTCTGTTTCAAATTTCAGCCATGCTCCCCGGTTGGGAATTAAGCTAGCTGAATAAGTACGTCGCCCGTTTTTGTCGATTTCTGATTTGTAATAAACGCCTGGCGATCGCACGATTTGATTGACAATTACCCGTTCGGCTCCGTTAATAATAAACGTGCCGCGATCAGTCATCAGAGGCAAGTCACCAATGAATACCTCTTGCTCTTTGATTTCCCCGGTTTCCTTATTAATCAACCGTGTGGGAACATACATTTGGACGGCATAAGTACTATCCCGCCGCTTGGCTTCTTCGACGCTATACTTTGGCTCCTTGAGTTTGTAGTTATGACCCAAAAAGTGTAATTCTAATTTGCCCGTATAATCTGTAATAGGACTAAAGGAGTTAAGTTCTTCTATCAGCCCTTCTTCTAAAAACCAGCGAAAGCTTGATCGCTGGATTTCAATCAAGTCGGGCAACAGAAAGGCGGGTTCCATGTATGTTTCTTTAGTCATGCCTCTTCCTTTGTCAACCTGGTAAAATTTTCCCTTGGACACTGCTGTTTGACGCTTCCCACTGCTAGTCAGTGTCCTTAGTTTTTTGGGAACTTTTGACACACTTGCTATTTACAGGTGTGGGCAAACGCAGCGATTAAAGCTGGAATGAGCAATTTGGACAAGGGGATAATTGCCCCTAATCGGGTACTTAGACAACAAAAACTCACTATAGTCTTGATTTAAGAAGAATATACAGTTGAGATATTCCTGAGTTTTATCTACGTTCTTCATTTCCCCTCCAAAAAGCGCGTTAATTTGCTGACGCAGCTCTAGACGGTGTGTTTTAAATCCACCCGGCTATTTATACTCTCAGTGATATCTTAGATATCCTAAGACTGAGGGAACGATCCGCACCTTGTCGGTTTTGAATCAGAATTACTTCGTTTTGCTGGATTGTACTCACAAGGCAATTTCGTTTAAGGATTTTGTATAGGTTAAATACACATCAAGCCGATGTTGTGCAAAAAAGTCTATCTCAACCTGGTTTGGCACGGTTAGTCATGTGTGGAGAGCATCCGCTTGTAGAGATTTGGAGGATGGCCAAGCCGATAACATCACTGAAAATTAGGCTCAGAAATTTTAGGTTCCTTCCTTTATCATTATGGCGCACGCAAAATGTTTTTGAGGGAATAATATTACCATATTTTTGTCCCCCTAGAGTTTTATTTTTTTTAGCACAACTGAATAAAAGTGATTAAAGCCCACTTTTATATTGACAGACCAAATAATTCACAGGCGTTTTGGGTGGTTTGATGAGCGATCGCTTCTACCGTTTCTTGACGCAGTTTAGCTACTTGCTCGGCTACATAAAGTACGTAGGCGGGCTCATTACGTCTTTGTCCCCGTTTAGGAACTGGGGCAAGAAATGGGCAGTCTGTTTCAATCAGTAGGCGATCGCTATTCACCATCGCAGCTGATGATTGGATCGCTTTGGCATTTTTGAACGTTACCGTCCCGCTAAAGCTGATGTAGAAGCCCAAATCAAGAAACCATTGGGTTTCTTCTGGCGTTCCTCCCCAGCAATGCATAACACCACGCACTCTTTCTCCCTTAAGTTCCCGCCATTTCTGCAACACTTCTCTGGTTGCTACAGCAGCATCACGGCAGTGGATAATTACTGGTAAATTGAGTTCAGATGCGATCGCTAACTGTGACTCAAATACCAAAAGCTGATGCTCATAGTTATCAGCTTTGTAAAAATCCAGCCCCATTTCCCCAATTGCTACGACATTCGAGTCAGAACTCGCTAAAGTTTTGATTTTCTCGGCTGTTTCGCTATTCCATTTATCAGCATCTAGAGGGTGTAATCCCACCGCAAAGCTGATTTCAGGAAACTGGTGTGCTATGGATTGAATGGTGGAAAACTCATCTGGGTGAACACAGGAATGTACTAAACGCACTACTCCTGCTTCTTGCCACCGCGATCGCACTGTTGCTAAATCCGGCTGAAAAGTATCAAAATTTAGATGAACGTGCGTGTCTACCAGTTGCATTCTTTGTTTTTTGCCGTTAGTCATAAAATTGTTAGCCCCGATTGCGACTAAGGACAAATCATCCTTCGGGTAAATCTTTCTCCTGTAGTAGTCACTAAGCGATCGCAATATTTTCCAGAGGGAACGCTACTTGTTTTAATTGGCATAAATAAAACCAGTTACTCATGGTGCAACCCTGCTGTAGACGGGTTAAAAGGCACAGAGCAAATTGCTGTGGAAACCCTCCAGTTTACACTAACTTCGGATGAGCAACTGGCGTAAAACGCCAGTTAATTACTACAGCTTTCAGAAAATTCGTAACCTAGTGACTGACTCAGTTAAAAGATCGCACTGGCTCAACAATGACTATTCAGCTGCTGCTTGAGTGATGGGCTTTAGTTTATGAGCCAATCTTGACTTTTTCCTTGCCCCATTGTTGGGGTGAAGGACACCCCGTTTGACTGCTTTATCGATTTTGCCGTAAGCTTCGGATAATCGAGCCTGTGCTTCTTCTTGTAATTCTGGGGTAGGATTAGCTGCATAGACAGCTACAGCATTAGAATATTTCTTCATCAGCGTCTTGACTGCTGATTTGTAAGCTTTGTTACGCAGTCGGTTACGTTCTGCGATTTGGGCACGCTTGAGAGCAGACTTTGTATTCGCCACAGTCAATTCCAAAAATACTATTAATATGTACACACACTACTAGACTTACTAATATAGCATCCAAATTGCCAATGTTATAATTTCCTAAAAAAAATCTGCCATTGGACAATAGTTATTCTTCCCCTACCTTCTAAAGTTATTCTTCCCCTACCTTCTAAATCTCTTCAGTCCGCAATTGAGTGTGTCGTCAATTTAGGAAATGCGTTAAAATAAGCGATATCAAATAAATCTGTTATCCTAACTCACCACTAACTGAGAAAGCGATGTGGTTGCCAATGTAATATTTCCTGAATTTTAGGATCTATATATATCAGAGGCAAATAACTGTAAACAGCTAAATTCCAGGGTTATCAAAGTATAGAAGGATACTACATCTTGTCTGTACAGATGTAAACTACTGAGAAGTTAGGAAAATAAGTAAAAATTATACTCAGACCCTACCCCCTGTAAATCTAGGGGATTGGATGTGCAAACACACCACCTGCACCCCGCAAGGAGTGAGGGAAAGGGCATAAGGGTAATGGGAAATGGCACACCCACATCCTGCCGCTATCCTGCTAAGGGTTGTCGGACTGAGCAATTAAGTCGCCTTCTCAAGCAAACCATCTGCTGGCAACCTTGAGAGTATCAAAAAAATCCAGGTTAAGCTAGAGAAGAGAATTAGAGTCAGCTTGCACACCCCAGTGGGTCAAGAGCAATACTAAATCTCAGGTGTGAATATTATAATTTTGGCATTGTCCTTACTCCATGCTGCGAATCATTACTCAGCAGGCAGACGTTAGAGCAGAAATGCAACGGATCTGCGATCGCACCCATGACGAACAGGTGCTTCACAAAGAAGCAACGGTACGCGAAGTTTTGCAAGCAGTGAAACGCCAAGGCGATAAAGCTGTATTGCATTACACAGCCGAATTTGACAAACAAACCCTGAAAGCAGAAGAACTCCGAGTTACAGGCTCGGAACTAGATGCAGCCTATCAGCAGGTGTCAAAGGAGTTGTTGGGCGCAGTTCGGCTAGCTTGCCGCCAAATTGAAGCGTTTCATCGTCAGCGAGTACCAAAAAGCTGGGTACATTTTGGCGACGATGAAGTAGTACTGGGCAAACGCTACACCCCTGTAGACCGAGCGGGGCTGTATGTGCCCGGTGGCCGCGCCGCCTATCCTAGTACAGTGCTGATGAATGCAATTCCCGCAAAAGTGGCTGCTGTACCTCATATAGTGATGGTGACACCACCAGGCCCAGGGGGTGTAATTAACCCAGCAGTCTTAGTAGCTGCCCAAGAAGCAGGAGTGCAAGAAATTTATCGCATTGGGGGCGCACAAGCGATCGCTGCTTTAGCCTATGGCACAGAAACAATTCCGAAAGTGAATGTGATTACTGGCCCCGGTAACATTTATGTCACCCTTGCGAAAAAACTTGTATATGGCACCGTCGGGATTGATTCTTTGGCAGGCCCCAGCGAAGTGCTGGTAATTGCCGATGAAACCGCAAATCCGGTGCATGTAGCTGCTGACTTGCTAGCCCAAGCCGAGCACGATCCAATGGCGGCAGCAATTTTGCTGACGACAGATGCGGCTTTGGCGAAAAACGTGCAATTAGCCTTGGAAAGACAGCTAGTGGATCATCCACGGCGAATAGACACAGAAAAAGCGATCGCTCATTATGGGTTGATTGTCCTTGTGGAATCGCTCCAAGCAGCAGCAGAACTGTCAAATGAATTTGCCCCTGAACACCTGGAATTAGAAGTAAAAGACCCTTGGGCACTCATACCACAGATTCGCCACGCTGGGGCAATCTTTTTGGGTTACTCTACACCAGAAGCTGTAGGAGATTATTTGGCAGGGCCTAATCACACCTTGCCAACTTCTGGCGCTGCCCGCTATGCTTCGGCGTTAGGGGTAGAAACTTTCCTCAAACATTCCAGTATTATTCAATACTCCCAAACTGCGCTGCAAAATGTGGCTGGTGCTATTGATGTGCTAGCAACAGCAGAAGGTTTACCTTCTCATGCTGATTCAGTCCGCCGCCGAGTTCAGCAAGAGGAGTGATTTGGAATGGTTAATTTTGTTTAATACTGTTGACAAAAGTCACTTTCTAGGTAGCAGATAAAGCATTTGCTACCCTGCTTTCAGGGTTTTGGCGGGCATCTACTAGATATTGCCCGCCGATTGTATTGTAATTACTGATTATGTAGTAAGCTTTAGCGTTCCCAAATGACTGGCTAAAATATCTTCCTACAATGTACTAGCGTCAAATTTGGGTGAAACCAATTCATCGCATAACCTCGAAAATATATACTAAGTAAGCAAATATAAAAATAATTTAGTTTAGCTGCTAACAAGTTTTACTACATACTTATGTAACGGGGTCTACTCTTATAGGAGACGAGAGCGGTGCTAAAAAATATTTTGATAGCTCTGGACGGTTCGGAAATGGGAGAACAAGTAATTCAGAGTTTAGATAATTTGGTGTTATCAAAAGATGCCAAGGTTATTCTCTGTCATGTATTTCCTACACCAGAGTCTGAAATGGAAATCCCTGCCGATCGTCCTCAGCCGGAGTCCCCAACATTTTCTTATTTTCAACTGGAAAAACAGCTGCAATCCTATCAGGAAAAATTATCAGTCCCAAGTGAGTTAGAACTGGTGACTGGCGATCCTGCCGAAGAGATTATTCGTCTTGCCAATATTTACAAAGCTAACTTAATTATAATTGGTAGTCGGGGATTGATTGGGATGAAGCGAATTGTCCAGCGTTCTGTTAGCAGTCAAGTTGTGGAAGAAGCTAATTGTTCGGTGTTGGTGGTAAAGCCCAATTAGAATTCAGATAAAAGCAAATCAGATGCTCGTGCCATGACTACAACCCCAGCAGTTACTAAACGACTTACCTTTGAAGAGTATCTGGCTTATGATGATGGCACTGATACCCGCTATGAATTCGTTAATGGAGAACTAATACCCATCAGTCTGGGAAGTGGACAACATGGGGTGGTAACAGAATTTGTCAATGTTTCCTTTCGAGGAGAAATTCTCCGACTAAAGTTAGATTGGACTTCTAAACAAATGGTTATCGGTGTTCGTTCCCCTCGTGCTGGCAAATGGGATACATCGAGAATTCCAGATGTAGTTGTGATTCCATTGTTTCAGTGGCAAGAGTTGAGAAACCGAGAAGCAGTTATTGAACTCAACGAATCACCTCCTTTGTTAGTGGTAGAAGTCGTCAGCGAATCCACAAAAACTGTAGACTATCGAGCCAAGCGAGTTGAGTATAACGTTTTAAATATTCCCGAATATTGGATTGTCGATCTATTAACGAGCAAAGTCACTGTCTTCACATTGATAGAAGAATTATACGAACCAGTAGGGTTTTTTGGTAGCGATGCCTGCGGCGTTAAACTACGCATTCAATCTCAAACTTTTCCAGAGTTAGAATTAACAGTTGAGCAAGTGTTGACGGCTGACGATTAAAAGTAATTCAAAGATTTCAAAACTCTAATTGAATTGCTAGTTTTATTAGTCATTGAAGCTAAACAACCAGATTTAGTTCGAGGATTTACTCAACTCGCTGTTGAATCCCACATTCCGCAGGTCAGTTAAGAAAGAAGATAATATTTTCGACAAGGAGCACCAAAAAATTGGAGAATCCATT